>DATHSW010000046.1:0-16590 GCA_035463855.1 Candidatus Deferrimicrobiaceae bacterium
CGGTGTGTCACGCGAGATGGAACGGCCCTGCCGGGATGGGGCCGACAGGGCCGAGCGCCACGAATGGCGCCTTACTTCTTCTTTTTCTTCTTCGCGGCCTTCTTCTTTGCCATCGTGTCACCCCCCTCCCGATCCCCGCGCGTCCGGCGGTCGATCTGTCCGGACTCTAGGGGAGGGCCAAAAACGTGTCAAGCGGAAAATACCGGATAGAGGGGTAATCGGCCTCGCGGCCCCCATATCTTGGGGGCCCGGCGGCCTACGACTTCTCGTGCGCGGAGGACGGCTTGCGGTGCTCGCGACGCTTCACGTACTCCTGGTTGAGCGGCACGCCCTTCTTGCAGAGCGGGCAGGTCTCGGCCGCGTAGGTGGGGAAGTCGCGGCTCACCAGGCTGAAGATCTCCTTGCCGTCGATCACCGCCTTCTTGGTGCGCCGCCACAGCGCGCCGATCCCGATGACCTGGCCACCCAGCTCCTCCACGAGCTGGGAGAGCAGGCGCACGGTCGTGCCCGAGCTGACCAGGTCCTCCACGATGAGCACCTTCGTCCCGGCCCGGATGAAGCGCTGGAACTCCACGGGCAGGGTCACCCGCCGCCGGCCGGCGCTGACGCCCTTGGTGCCGTAGGCCAGGGTGGGACGGGAGGGATGCGCCCGGGCCACGCAGTGCGACAGGATGAGGGCGCCGGGGCCGGTGGAGAGCACCACGTCGATCGGCCACTGGGCGAAGTGCTTGGCGATGACCGCCCCGAGCCCCTCCGTGAAGGAGGCCTCGGTGGTCACGAGGGTCTTCTCGATGTACTCGCTGGTGTGATGCCCCGACGGCAGCAGGACGTGATCGTTGGCGTGGTAGGCGCCGGTGCGCTTGAGGATCTCGAGGTGGATCTTCTCCCGGACCTCGGCGTCCATCTGGCTGTCGGTTTGTCGCGGCGGCGGGGCCATCAGTCGTTCAAGGATGACGGCCGGCGCGCGGCGTGTCAACTTGAAAGTGGGCGTGCTAGACTGCCGCGCATGAGGCTGCTGGCGCTCGAAACCGCCACACTCGCGGGCGGGGCCGCGCTCCTCGATGACGGGCGCCTCGTCGGCGAGAGCCGGCTCAACATCGCCCTCACGCATTCCGAGCGGCTCATGTCGGTGGTCGACCGCCTGCTCCAGGACTGCGGCTGGGAGGTGCGGCGCCTGGACGCCCTCGCGGTGTCGGTGGGGCCGGGCTCGTTCACCGGCCTCCGCGTGGGGGCGGCCACCGCCAAGGGGCTGGCCCTGGCGCTGGAGATTCCCGTGGCGCCGGTGCCCACGCTCGACGCGCTCGCCGCGACGCTGCCCTTCGCGGACGCGCCGGTCTGCCCGCTGCTCGACGCGCGCCGCGGCGAGGTCTACTGCTCGCTCTACCGCTGGACCGGCTCCGCCATGGAGCGGCAGTGGGACTACCTCGCGCTGTCGCCCGCGGCGGCGGCGGCGCGCCTCGAGCCGCCGGTGATCCTGCTGGGCGACGGGGTCGCGGCCTGCCGGCCGTATCTCTCCCGGCTCGGCCCCGGGCTGCGCGAGGTCGATCCCGTGCACTCGTTGCCGTCGCCGGCGGTGGTGGGTGCGCTGGGCTACGCGATCCTGTCCGCGGGCGGCGGCATCCCGGCCGAGCAGCTGGCCCCGCTCTACCTCCGCCCGTCCGAGGCGGAGCTGAAGGTGCGGCATGCGTGAGGCGCCGCCCGCGGACCTGACGATCGAGCCGATGACGCTCGAGGACCTCGACGACGTGCTGGCCATCGAGCGCGCGTCCTTTCAGACCCCGTGGTCCCGCGCCGCCTTCCGCTACGAGCTGACCCAGAATCGCGTCGCGCAGTGCTCGGTGGCCCGCTGGCGCGGCCGGCTCGTCGGCTACCTCTGCCTCTGGGAGATCGGCCACGAGATCCACGTGACCAACCTGGCCACGCATCCCGACGTGCGGCGCCGCGGCGTGGCGCGCGCGCTGCTGGGCGCCGTCCTCGACGACGCCCGGGAGCGCGCGGTGACGCTGGCCTTCCTCGAGGTGCGCCCCACCAACGCGGAGGCCCTCGGCCTCTACGAGCGCTTCGGCTTCCGGGTCATCGGCCGCCGCAAGGGCTACTACTTCGACACCGGAGAGGACGCCCTGGTGATGGAGGCCCGCCTGAGCGGGGAGCCGTCCGAGCCCGCTGCGCCCCGGCGGCCGGGCGCCTGAGTCCCCCACCGCCCGTGACCGATCTCGTCCGCCGGATGCTCGACGGCGACCGTCTGGCGCTGGCGCGCCTGATCACCCGGGTGGAAAACCGCGCGCCCGAGGTGCCGGAGATCATGCGGGCGATCCACGACCGCACCGGCCGCGCCTACGTGCTCGGCATCACCGGCCCGCCCGGGGCCGGCAAGTCCACGGTGGTGGATCGGGTGACGAGCCTCCTCCGCGCGGACAAGCTGCCGGTCGGCGTGATCGCGGTGGATCCCTCCAGCCCCTTCACGGGCGGCGCGGTGCTCGGCGACCGCATCCGGATGCAGGCCCACACGCTCGATCCCGACGTGTTCATCCGGAGCATGGCCACGCGGGGCAGCCTGGGCGGGCTGGCCCGGGCCACCGGCGACGTGATCAAGCTCATGGACGCCTTCGGCTTCCCCTGGATCATCATCGAGACCGTCGGGGTGGGCCAGACCGAGCTCGACATCATCCGGCAGGCCGACACCACGGTGGTGACGCTGGTGCCGGAGTCGGGCGACTCGATCCAGGCCATGAAGGCGGGGCTCATGGAAGTGGCCGACATCTTCGTGGTCAACAAGGCCGACCGCGACGGCGCCCACGCCCTGATGGCCGAGCTGCGCTTCAGCGTGCACCTGCACTACACGAGCGGGGCCGGGAACAAGGACGTGGACTGGGAGGTGCCGGTGCTGGCCGCCCAGGCCGCGCACGACGTGGGGATCGACACGCTGCTCGCCGCGGTGCGACGGCACCGCACCGCGCTCGAGCAGGCGGGCGCGCTCGAGAAGCGGCGGCAGGCCCGCCGGCGCGCGGAGCTCGAGGCGCTGCTGGTCGAGGAATTCACCGCGCAGATCACCGCGCGCGTGCAGAGCGACCCCGCGCTCGCGCGCACGCTCGAGGCGGTGACCGCGGGCGCGCTCGATCCCTACTCGGCGGTCGCCCGGATCCTCGCCCAGACCCTCAAGCGGCCTTGACACCCCGGAGACCCCACCCCACTATGCTGTCCATGAGGCGCCCCTGATGCTGCCGTCGCACACCTGGTACGGCATTTTCCCCGGCGGGCTGATCTTCTACGCGATGATCGCGGTGGCGGGCGCGCTCTTCGCGCGCCGGGGCCTGTTCCTCCTGCGCCTGCTGCTCAAGGGCAAGCCGATGCCGCGGTGGGACCGGGTGCCCGCGCGCGTCGCCCGCGTGATCGTCTACGTCTTCGCGCAGGCCCGGCTGCTCGCCAACGACTTCTGGCCCGGGCTGATGCACGCGATCATCTTCTGGGGCTTCGTCGTGCTCACGCTCGGCACCATCGAGTTCTTCGGCCGGGGCGTCACCGAGTCGTTCTTCCTGCCGCTCCTCTCCGACACGCCGGGCTATCTCGTCCTCCAGGACCTGTTCAGCGCGCTCGTGATCGTCGCGGTGGCCTACGCCCTGTTCCGCCGGCTCGTCACCCGGCCGAAGCGGCTGAACCTCTCCACCGAGGCACTCGTGATCCTGCTTCTGATCCTGGGCCTCATGGTGACGGACCTGGTGGCGGACGCCGCCCAGATGCGGCTCGCCCCCGCGCCCCACGCCCAGTGGCAGTTCGCGGGGAGCGCCGTCGCCCAGGCGCTCGGCGGCCTCTCCCCGACCGCGGTCCAGGTGGTCTTCCACCTGACCTGGTGGTCGCACGCGGCCCTGCTCCTGGGCTTCCTGGTGCTGCTGCCCTACTCCAAGCACCTGCACATCCTGCTCTCGCCGCTCAACGTGTTCTTCTCGCCCCTCGCGCCGAAGGGCCAGTCCCGGAGCGTGGATCTCGAGAATTCGGAGACCTTCGGGGTCGGCAGTCTCACCGACCTGGCCTGGAAGGATCTCTTCGACACCTACAACTGCACCGAGTGCGGCCGCTGCACGTCCCGGTGCCCGGCCAACATGAGCGGCAAGGAGCTCGACCCGAAGTGGCTGATCCTGCACCTGCGGGAGCGGCTCTTCGAGGAGGCGCCGGTCCTGCTCGGCCAGCCGGGAGCGACCGCTCCCGCGAAGGCCCTGGTCGGCGACGTCATCCACGACAACGTGCTCTGGGCCTGCACCACCTGTCGCTGGTGCGTGGACGCCTGCCCGGTCTTCATCGAGCACGTGCCGAAGATCGTGGACATGCGCCGCTGGCTGGTGCTGACCGAGTCGCGCTTCCCGGCCGAGCTGCAGCCGGCGTTCCGCAACCTCGAGACCAACGGCAACCCGTGGCAGATGTCGTGGCAGACCCGCGCGGACTGGGCGCAGGACCTGGGCGTGAAGCAGATGGCGGAGGTGCCGGAGGCCGAGTACCTCTACTGGGTCGGCTGCTACGGCTCCTTCGACGAGCGCAACAAGAAGGTGGCGCGGGCGCTGGTGCGGGTGCTGCAGGCGGCGGGGGTGGACTTCGCGATCCTGGGCAACGAGGAGAAGTGCACCGGCGAGCCGGCCCGGCGCCTCGGCCACGAGTACCTCTACCAGACCCTGGCCCAGGGCAACATCGAGACGCTCAAGCGGTACCGGTTCCAGACCATCGTCACCGCGTGCCCGCACTGCTTCAACACCATCCGCAACGAGTACCCGCAGTTCGACGGCCACTTCCGGGTGATCCACCACACCCAGCTCCTGGACGACCTCATCCGCTCCGGGCGCCTCGCGCCCGCGCAGCGCGACGGCGAGCGGATCACCTACCACGACGCGTGCAATCTCGGCCGCTACAACGACATCTACGACGAGCCGCGGCGCGTGCTCGCCGGGGTGACGCGCGGCGAGCTGGTCGAGATGAAGCTCAGCCGCTCGAAAGGCTTCTGCTGCGGCGGCGGGGGCGGGCGCGCCTGGGTGGAGGAGAACGAGGGGCGCCGGGTGAACCAGCTCCGGGTGGAGCAGGCGATGGAGGTCAAGCCCGACATCCTGGCCTCTGCCTGCCCGTTCTGCCTGACCATGTTCGAGGACGGGGTGAAGGCGAAGGAGGTCGGCGACAAGATCAAGACGCGCGACATCGCCGAGCTGCTCGCCGAGCGCCTGGAGTAGCCCGGGGCGCGGCCGTGAAGGAGCTGCTCCTCGCCCTGCCGCGGCTCGGCCGCATGCTCGTCTCGCTGGCGGCGGACCGCGACGTCCCGACCGCCGCCAAGGTGGTGCTGGCCGCCCTCGCCGTCTACCTGGCGAGCCCGCTCGACCTGATCCCCGACTTCATCCCCTGGCTCGGCTATCTCGACGACGTTATCCTGGCCGCGGTGGTGGTGGACGGCGTGCTGAGCTTCGTCGATCGGGCCGTGCTGCTCCGCTACTGGCCGGGCACGCCGGCCTCGCTCGAGCGCGTGGCCGCGGTGGCGGGCCGGCTGGCCCGCTGGGTACCGAAGCGGATCAAGGCGCGTCTCTTCGGCGGCCACCAGATATCCCCTTCATCGAAGGGGCCCGGCCAGGATCGTTCTTCGCCCCTCTCCCTTCCGGGACGAGGGCAGGGTGAGGAGCCTCGATGAACCCGCTCTATCACGACGCGATCCGGCGGCGCCTCGATGTGCCGCTGCACGAGGGGCCCGACAAGGTCACCACGCTCGCCGAGGCCGTCCGCCGCCACGTCCACGCGGGCGACACCGTCTACCTGGGCTCGGCCCACGGGCGGCCGAATCCGCTCGTCCGCGAGCTGGTGCGGCAGTGGTGGGGGAAGAGCCCCGGCTTCACGCTCGCCACCGTCGGCCTGGGATCGCCCTGGACCGCGCTGATCCACGGCGGCCTCGTGCGCCGGGTCATCACCACGTTCATGGGCGAGGGCTACCCGTTCCCGACCCCGCAGGCCCTCATCTCCAAGGCGGTCCTAGACGGCCGGCTCGAGGTCTCGAACTGGTCCATGCTGACGTTCCCGCTGCGTCTGCTGGCCGGGGCCATGGGCGTGCCGTTCCTCCCCACGCGCTCGCTGCTCGGCTCGAGCATGGAGGAGGACAACACCCGCAGCGGCGAGTTCATCGCCGCCGACGACCCCTTCGGGGCCGAGGGCCGCGTGGGCTACGCGCGGGCGCTGGTGCCCGACGTGGCGCTGATGCACGCCTGGGCCGCCGACCGGGCCGGCAACGTGATCATCGCTCCGCCCATGAACGAGAACATGTACGGGGCCATGGCCGCCCGGAGCGGCGCGGTGGTCACGGTGGAGAGGATCGTCTCCACCGACTTCATCCGCCGCCACGCCGACCGGGTGCGGCTGCCCGGGCAATACGTGCGGGCGATCGTGGAGACGCCGCACGGCACCCATCCGGGTGGCATGTACGGCATGAACGTGCCGGAGCTCGAGGGCTACGCGGAGGACCTCGAGTGGATCCTCGAGTGCCGCCGGGCCTTCCGCAAGCCGGAGACCGCGGACGCGTGGATCAAGGAGTGGATGCTCGACCTCCCGGACCACGCGGCCTACCTGGCCAAGCTGGGCTACGCCCGCATCATGGAGATCAAGGGGCGCGCCCATACCGATGCCTGGGTCTCGGAGCTCGAGACGCTCTCCTCAAGGCTGCCGGTGAGCGACACCGCGTCGCCGTCGGAGTGGATGGTGGTGGCCGCCGCGCGGATGCTGGCCGAGAAGGTGCAGGCGCAGGGCTACCAGACCTTCCTGGCCGGCGTGGGCAACTCCAACCTGGCCGCCTGGCTGGCCGCGTACCAGCTCAAGCAGGCGGGCGCCGACGTGGAGCTGATGGCCGAGACCGGCATGGTGGGGTACCTGCCGCGCCCCGCCGAGCCCTTCGTGTTCTCGTTCCGCAACTTCCCATCGTGCAAGATGCTCACCGACATCCTGCACGTCATGGGCATCTTCATGGGCGGCCGCCACAACCAGTGCCTGGGCTCGCTCGCGGCGGGCCAGATCGACAAGCACGGCAACATCAACTCGACGATCATCCCCGGCGTCACCTACATCACCGGCTCGGGCGGCGCCAACGACATCACCTCCTCCGCGCGCGAGGTGGTGGTGTGCCTCGAGCAGTCGCCCCGGCGCTTCGTGGACAAGGTGCCCTACATCACCGCGCCGGGGCGCACGGTGCGCACCGTGGTCTCCGACCGCGGCGTGTACGAGAAGGCGGCAGCGCACGGCGAGCTGCGGCTCAGCGGGCTCTTCGGCGCCGGCCCGGAAGCGGACCTGGTGCGGACGGCCCGCGAGGCCTGCGGCTGGGACCTCCAGGTGGCGCCCGCGCTGCGCCGCTTCGAGGCGCCCTCCGCCGACGAGCTGGCCCTGGTCCGCCTCTTCGACCCCCGCCGCTATTTCCTGGGCGACCCCCCTCTCCCCTCAGGGGAGAGGGCAGGGTGAGGGGGCCTCCTCGATGATCGGCATCGTGGCCGCCGGCGCCCACGTCCCACGTTACCGCCTCTCCGGCAAGACCCTCGCGGCCGTCTGGGGCACGGGCGGCGCCGGCGAGCGCGCCGTCGCCAACTACGACGAGGACAGCCTCACCATGGCCGCCGAGGCCGCGCTCAACGCGCTGCACGGCCGCGACGTCGCTCGCATCGGCGCCTGCTTCTTCGCCTCCACCACGCCGCCCTACCTCGAGAAGTCGAGCGCCACCCTGCTGGCCGCCGTGGCGGATCTGGGCCCCGCGGTCCTCACCGCCGACTTCGGCGGGTCGCTTCGCTCAGGTACCACCGCTTTGCGACTGGCGCTCGACACGGTGAAGGCCGGCACCGCCACCGAGGCGCTGGTGGCGGCGGCCGACATCCGCCCGGTGGCGCCGGGCACGCCGGAGGAGGTCCAGATCGGCGACGGCGCGGGGGCGGTGCTGGTTGGCAGCGCGGACGTCATCGCCTCGTATGAGGGCGGCGCGAGCGTGAGCCGGGAGTTCACCGACGTCTGGCGCGGGCCGGGCGACCGCTACCTCACCGTGCTGCCCGACATGACCTTCGTCAAGGCGTACGGCCTCGACAAGCACATCGGGGAGGCGGTCGAGGGGGCTCTCCATGCGACCGGCCGCAAGCGGGAGGACATCGCCAAGATCGTCCTCTACGCGCCCGACGCCCGCACCCACGCGGCCCTGGTCAAGCAGCTCCGCCTGCCCGACCACGCGATGCCGAAGGAGCCGGTAATCGGCCGCGCGGGCAATACCGGGTCCGCTTCGTGCCTGCTGGGCCTGGCCGCCGCGCTCGAGGAGTGCCGCCCCGGCGACCAGGTGCTCGTCGTCGCTTACGGCAGCGGCGCCGACGCCTTGCTCTTCCAGTGCACCGACCGGCTGGCGGGGGCGGCCATGCATCGCCCCGTCTCGGCCCAGCTCGCCCAGGGCAAGCCGCTCACCCACTACGGCCGGTTCCTCTCCTTCCGTCGGCACGTGGAGACCGAGGTGATGCGCGCCTTCTCGAGCGTGCCCACCATGGTGCGCGAGGAGCGCCAGGATCTGCGCCTCTACGGCCAGAAGTGCGCCGACTGCGGCGCCGTCTCCTACCCGCGCCGGCACCTCTGCTGGCAGTGCTCGTCCAAGAACCTGGGCGAGTACCGCCTCTCCCGCCGCGGCAAGATCTTCACCTTCACCCGCGATCACCTGGTCCCGAGCCCGGATCCGCCCACCGTGATGGTGTCGGCCGATCTCGAGGGCGGCGGCCGCTTCTACGGCCAGCTCACCGATTGCGATCCCGCCGCGGTCACCTTCGAGCAGCCCGTCGAGCTCTGCTTCCGGCGGATCCACGAGGGCGAGGGGATCATCAACTACTTCTGGAAGTTTCGCCCCGTGTGAAGAGGTTGCGTCCCGGCTAGGGAATCGTGACCCGGCCCGAGATCGCGACGGACACCGTCTGGATCGAGCCCGTGGAGGCGGTGGTCACCGTATAGGTGGCCGCCGGGAACGCGCCCCCAACATTGTTGAACACGGGATTCGCCGAGGCGCTCACGGTAAACCCTGTCAACAGATTGATGTTGCCGTCACGGTCCGTAACGGAGCTGAGCCAGGGGGTCCCCGTGCAGGTGCTGTTCCGGTAATAGCGGAGTTGCGTCGGGGTCGGGACCTGGACGCAGATGGACCCCTTCTCTTGCAGCGCGAGCTGGCGGGCCTGATTGAGGAGCGTCCGCACCTGCTGGGCTCCCGTGGTGAGCTGGGCCGCACGGTGATAGCTGATGAAGAGTGGAAGCCCGACGACGACCAGGATGCCGCAGATGGCCAGGGCGACGGCGAGCTCGACCAGGCTGAAGCCTGACCGGATGCCGCTCACTGCGCGAGCATCGGATGCTGGGCGTCCGTTCGTTCCCGCGCGGATCATCAGATCGTTGTCCGTTCATGATCGCCTGCGTCCGCAGCGCGCCGGACCGGATGAACTCCTTGCGCTCGACGCCGGTCGGCATCACCCGCCCCTCAACGGCCGGCTTGGGCGCCGTGACCCGCCGAACCGGCCGGGAGGGGGTCAGGCCCTGCTGGCATGTCAGTCTATCGTGATTCCGGGAAGTCGTCGCGCACGGCCACACTGTTGGCGGGTGTCAGATCCAGGCTCGCCCCCTCGCTCGCCTTGAGCTCGACGCGGAGCCGCCAGATCGGCTGGCCGGCGACGCGGTTGGTGAGCTTGTACGGGCCCGGCACGACGCTGGGGAACTTGAAGCGGCCGTCCTCGTCGGTGCGCAAGGTGTAGCGCTCCTTCTGCGTGGGGCTATCCGGCTGTCCCACGAGAAAGAGCTGCACGCGCTGGACGGGCCCGGGCGGCCGGCCCGCGTCGCCGAATACGGCACGCCCCTCGAGGCTGGCGTGGCCTGGCCTCCGCTCCTCTTCCGCGCGCCCGACCGGCTGCATTTGAGCGGGAGGCCAGAGGCCGGCCCGGATGAGCCATCGCCGGGCTTCTTGGACTTCCGTGGAGCCGGCGGGGCCGTAGTGTGCGACCCACCGGAACTCACGGGCCGCCTCGTCCTTGAGGTTCAGGTAGGAGGCCGCGACCGCGAAGCCGTAGTGCAGCGTCGGCCGCCCCGGGTCCTGTGCGAGCGCCTCGCGGAACAGGGTCGCGGCCCGCGCGTAGTCGCCGTGCTGCAGGGCCTGGGTGGCCAGCATCGCCGGCTCGGCCACGGCCGGGGCCGAGCGCGGCGGCCCCGGCGGCGGGCCCTGGCATCCCGCCAGCGCCGCGATCAGGGCGAGCCCAGTGCCGAGGACGATCCGTCTCATGGGTCCGGGATCTCCTTGTACGTACCGGCCTTGATGGTCCACGTTTGCGGCAGTTGTCCGCCCCCCGTCCGGGCATAGGCGCAATTGTATTGGATACCCGCGTTGCCGCCGGTGTTGGTGTCGATGGTCGTGGACGAGGTGTCGCGCACGTTCTGGCTGATGACGGCACCGTCGATCTCGCCGGTCCCGGTGCCGGTGTAGTTGAAGTCGTTCTGCACGTACGCCAGGCCGTGCATGCGGAAGTCGCCGCTGATGGAGAGTGCGCCGGCCACGATGAGCCAGCCGCTGAAGATGCCGCTCGAATCGGCCGGGGCGCCCCCGTGGATCGTGACCGATGCGAAGTCCGAGGCCGGTGTCGCGTCCGTGATGTTCTCGCCGCTGACCGTGTCGATGTAGACGATCCCGTTCGGGATCTGATTGCTGGAGGAGAAGTCCACCGTGCCTTGGTAGTAGGTGCCGCGGGCCTTGGCGAGGGTCTTCAGCATGTTCAGCTCGTCGCTCGAGTACGTGAAGGCGTCGAAGACCGAGCCGGGCTGGTTCGTCAGCGCATCGGTGGCCTCGTTCTTGATGTCATTGCCGGCGCTGTAGACGTCGGCGGCGCCGCCCTGGATATCGGTCTGCCCGAGGGACATGGTGCCGGCCTTGGGCCCGCAGCTCAGATCCGCGCGGGAGTCGATCAGCGAGTTGCCACTGACCTGCAGCTCGCCGCGCACCGAGAGGGCGGCCGGCGGGTCCAGGAATCGAAACTTCATGAGCGTGGCGCTGATCCGCTGGTGGGCCTTGGGGCTGCTGCCGGTGTTGGTCGGGACCCAGCCGACGGTTTCGACGCTGCGCTCGTTCGTGGCGGCGCCGTTCGTCACCGAGACCGTGAAGACGCCGAGCGGCGTGCCGTTGAAATTGACGGGGAACGCGGTGGCCCCGTCGTAGGGCGCCGCCGGCAAGGTCGCGGCGCTCGGTAGCCCGTTCGGGTCGGTGGGGTTGTCGAGGGCCCAGGCCGCCCGCTCGAGACCGGCCTCGGCGACCGCCCGGGCCTGGGCGACCTGGTGCTGGTTGTTGGCGATGAGGGGCTCCGTGGTCGAGAGCTGAACAAAGGCGATGACGAGCACGGAGAGGAGCAGCAAGGCCATGAGCGCCATCGGCAGGGCAATGCCCCGCTCGTCCTTCAGGCTGGCAATGAGTGCGCGCGCGTGCACGGGGACGGGACCTCCTCCTTACAGGTTTCGCAGCCGCACCGTGGATTCCATGGTGGCGCGCTGGTTACTGAAGGAGCCGGCCGAGACCGAGTCCTCCGTCTGGGTCGTCAGCTGGAGCCGGATCAGCACGACCTTGGACGGCACCGCCGTGGCGGTCCCCGAGCGGTCGGCATAGCTCATCGCGAGCGTTTGCACCCCGCCCATCAATGGAATCAGGACGCCTCCCTCGGTGCGGTTGAGCGTCGTGCCCGACAGCTGATAGCGCACCGTGGCGATCTGGGCCGGCGGGCACGGGGAGGTGGCGGTCACGTCCTTACAGATCGTGAAGGTGAGGTCGGTCGCGCTGCCCAGGGTCGTGATGGACAGCGCCGAGCGGAGCTCCTTCACCATCAGGTCCAGCGCGACGCGGTTGTTCTGCTGCACTTCGACGCGATGCGAGCCGAGGAGGTAGGCTTGCAGACCCTGCTGCTGCATGACGAAGATGCCGGCCAGGATCACCCCGAGCACGGCGCAGACGATCATCAGCTCGACCAGCGAGTAGCCCCGCTGGTCCCGCAGGTCCCGGAGCATCGGAGTCATCGCTGCGCGATATCCATGGTGACGATGGCCGACTTCGTGACCCCGGTGCCCGCCTGGCCCACGCCGGTCAGGGGCCGGTAGCTGACGGTCACGGTGACCTGCCGCATGCCGGTCGTGCCCGTGAGGAGCCCGCCCGGGCAGGACGCGGTGGACACGACCGAGTTGATAATGCGGACCCGGCGACTGTATTGCGTATAGGGGGCCGGCAGGGCGCTCTCATCGGCGAACGTGACGGCGCTGGTCATGGTGTTCTGGGGCGCCGCATCCGCGGACGGCGACAGGCCGAGATCGTCGGCGGCCGGGCAGACCACCCACTGGGCGTTGCGTACCTGCTCGAGGCGCTGGTTGGCAAGAAAGGTCGCCGTGGAGAGCTGGCTGCCTTCCTGGATTCCGTAACTGGCGATGGGCACCGCGGACAGCAGGGCCACGAGCGCAATCGGAATGATCGCGGCCGCGATCAGGATCTCCGCCAGAGACATCCCCTGCTCATCACCCATGATCTGGAACATGGCCTAGCCTTTCCCCCAGCGAAGGATTTGCTTTCCGCTTGTCAGGGGAGACCGGTGCATGCTCGATGCCACGCGGCCTGTGTGCCGCCACTTGGCGAACCGACGCTGACAGGAATATGGGATCTCGACGAACCTGTGAAGAGGCCACCATAGCGCCACGCCGATAGGCCATCACAAGAGAAGATGGAAGGATCAGCCGGTTAGGCCAGCATGTGATTCAGCCGCATGGGTGTCTAGACGCTGTGGTAGCTGCGAGACGATTCGTGGTCGCGGGGATCGAGCATGCCGGCTGGAGCGGTGAGCCGGCGACTACCGGCTGTCAGACCGCCGACACGGATAGCGAACGCGTGGACGTCCGGGGACGCTGACCTTGCCGCGAAGTCGTCTGAAGACTCCGCGAACGGCCGCAGCTCACGCTGACATGGGCCGGTACCCTCACGGCCGCGTTTTAGGACACGTCGAAGCAGGTCTTCTCGAGGCGTCCGTGCCCAAAATCATTGTCAAATCACACCGCAGGCTTGCGCCGGGCTGGCTTGGCAGACGATATGCAGCGATCACCGAGGGACTACGCCAGGCACTCAATGAGCAGGAGGATTCCTGGACATGATGCCCGTGCTCGCACTCACGATGATCCTAGCTCTCACAGCCGTAAGCCCGGTGGCGGCGGACGGTCTCAGCATCGGCGTCAAGATTGGCGTGCCTGCGCCACCACCGGTTGTCGTCGCTCCACCCCCTCCGGTCGTGATCACGCGTCCGCCCCAGCTCGTGATCGTGCCGGGGTCACCCGTGTTCTATGCGCCGGGCGTGAGCATCAATTTCTTTGCGTACGCGGGCCGCTACTACAGCTTGCACGAGGGGGCGTGGTTCGTCGCGACGACCTATGGCGGCCCGTGGGCGACGATTGCGCCAGGTAAAGTGCCTCGGCCAGTCCTCGCGGTTCCGGTCACGTACTACAGGATTCCTCCTGGGCACGCGAAGAAGATGGGCCGGGGTGAAGCGCCAGGACGCGGCTGCCCGCCCGGGCTCGCCAAACAGGGGCGCTGCTAGGCCGCCTTCTTCGGGCGCTGGCCCCGCGCGGTGGGGTACCGCGAGAACGTCCCGCGACTGAGCTGCTGGGCTTGGAAGGGACCCCGAGATGGACATCCCGTACCAGGGATACACAATCATCGCGAATTCTGAGCGGCAGCCAGACGGCCGCTGGTTGCCCGTGGCGGAGCTTGAAGTCTCCCATCGCGGGGTGGTGACGTCCAAACCGCCGCTTCGAGCCACACCGCGGGAGATACGAGCAACCCGTGCTGATGCGGACGCCGCGGCGGTGAAGATGGCCAAGGCGTGGATTGACGCGGGTGAGCGAGAAGGCCCTACGACCCGCGCGAGCACGCCGACGATCAACGACAAGGATCGCTCGATCACCGCGGATCCGCTGCCCAAGGTCCCGATTGGGAGCGCGGGCGCGTCTCCACGGATGGCGCGAAAGACCCGGGCGCAAGACGCGCCGGCCGAGGCCGCGACGGGAGTGAGAGGGGCAGACGACGGGAGGCGCCCCACTCCCTTCGGCAAGCTCGACTGGGCTGGCCTGTATCAGGCTGTCGGGTTGGACTCCGACGAGCAGGTCGATCGCTTGACCCGCGTGCTTGTGGTCCAGTTCCTCCTCGATCGACTCGTCGCGATGGTCCTGGCAACGAAGCTTGCGTCCAGCAGCGAAAGTAACAAAGCTCCGGACATCGAAAACACGCTCCGTGACATTGCCATGTTGCCCATCGCCACCCGGGTTGATCTCGCTTCAATATTGGGAGTGGTCGGCCCAGGGGTTGCCGAGAGCATTGTGGAGGTCAATCGTCTGCGGAACAGACTGGTGCGCTTCAAGCCGACACGCGGAGAGTCAGGCCGGGATATGAGCGACGCCGAGGAGCTCGCGTCGCAGGACGCCTGCGACAAATGCTTGCGCAAAGGAATCGAGGCCGCGCAAAAGCTCATGTCGGCGCTCCGGGTCAAGGCGAAGGAGACCTGATCGCCTACTCCCCAGCCAGCACTCGGACAGGCTTTCCACGGGCCCGTCGCCACTCCCACCTGCCAGAGGCGCCCCCGAACCACAGGGTCGAGTGAGGGTCACGCTCAGGTTACTCAGAACCGCCGCAGAAGGTGCTACGTCGCGCGGCATCCGGTTGAGTCCACCTTGACAATGCCTCCTCCTGCGTATGTTCTTGGGGCGTGATCAGAGCCTGGGGCCGAGCCAGAACGTGGGTGGTGATCGGGTTCGTCACCGGGATCTTGCTGATCGGTGGCAGCGTGCTCGCGTTTCGGATCGCGGTTGGGATTCTCCGAGACAAGGTCGTGACGGTCCTGGGCCCCGGCAGCGAGATCTCGGCGCTTCGCGTCGGCTGGTCCACCGTCGAAGTCGAGGGACTACGGATCCAGGGGGGGGCCGGGTTGGCCGGCAACGGACGCGCTCCGAGCCGAGCGGGTGGTCATCGCGCCCAGCGTGCGCACGCTCCTCTCGGACCAGGTCCGGGTCAGGTCAGTGACCGTCACGAGGCCGTATCTGTCGGCCCTTCGGACGCGTGACGGTCAGCTCCAGGTGATCCCCGGCCTGTTGGGGAGCCGAGCCGGGCACGAGCGGGCCGGTACCGTCGCCATCTCCGATATCACGATCGAGGATGGCGTGGTGGATCTATTCGACGCGACCGTGAGCCAACCGCCGTTGAAGATCCGGCTGGAGCAGGTCCACGCCACAGTTGGAGAAGTGGTCGCCCCCACGCTGATGGGCAAGAGCCGGTTCGACATGACCGCCGTGGTGAAGGGCGTGCAGCGGGACGGGCGCGTGCAGATTTCGGGGTGGGCTGAGGTCGCCACCCGGGACTCGTCGGTACGCATGGTGCTCCAGTCCGTTGACTTGGTCGCTCTGCAACCGTACTTGGTGCGAGCCGCCGAGACGCGCGTCCAGAAGGGCACCGTCGACGTCGAGCTGGATTCCGAGGTCCGCAAGCATCACCTACGGGCGCCCGGCCGGATCGTCATTTCGGATCTGGAGTTCGCCCCGGTTAGAGGTGTGTGGGACACGTTCATGGGCCTGCCCCGCGGGGCCGTTGTCAATTCCCTGAAGAGCAAGGGCAACAAGATCGAAGTCAACTTCGTCCTGGAAGGAGACCTCGACAATCCTCACTTCGCTCTGAATGAGGCTTTCGCGACGCGCGTCGCGGTGGCCACCGCGGAGCGCCTAGGAGTGAGCATCCAGGGGGTAGTCGAAGGGCTGGGCAGCCTGGGACGCGAGGGCCTCGAAGCATCGAGTGAGGCAGCCCAGGGGGCAGGGGAGGCCGTCCGGGAGCTTCTCGGCGGCGGACGAAAGCCCTAGGACTAAGGATGACGGCATTCCCCTGCCGCAGATGATTGGCGTATAATCGCGGCGGCCAAGGTCCCAGAATTCCGAACAGGTTGTTCCTGACCCTCGGTTGGATAGGGGAAGTCCAGCGGGAGGAATAGCGTGAAGGTCTACTTGATCGCCCCGAAGAACCCCGAATCGTTCTGGACCTTCGACCGTGTTCTGCCGAGCCTTGGGAAGCGATGCGTGTTCCCCAACCTCGCATTGCCGACGGTTGCGGGGCTGACACCGCCGCCCCACGAGGTCGTGCTCTGCGACGAGAACGTGGAGCCGGTTGATTTCGACACGGACGCCGACGTCGTCGGGATCACGGGCTTCGTGATCCACAAGCGGCGGATGTTCGAGCTGGCCGAGGCCTTCCGGCGCCGCGGGAAGCTGGTCGTCGCGGGCGGGCCCTTCGCGACGCTGTGCCCGGAGGAGCTGCGCGGCAAGGTGGACGTGCTCGTGGTCGGCGAGGCCGAGTACACCTGGCCGCAGTTCGTGCGCGACTACGAGGCCGGCGCCTGGCAGGCCGAGTACCGCCAGCACGACCCGCCCAGCATGCTGGACTCCCCTCTGCCGCGATTCGATCTCCTCAAGGCCGACCGGTCCCGCAGCATGGCCATCCAGTTCGCGCGCGGGTGCCCGTTCAACTGCGAATTCTGCGACATCATC
>DATHSW010000047.1:0-7025 GCA_035463855.1 Candidatus Deferrimicrobiaceae bacterium
GGCTCATGCTGGAGCACCGGATCGGCGCCCTGCCCGTCCTCGACGACGGCCGCCTGATCGGCATCATCACCGAGACGGACATCGTCCGGGCCTTCGCCCGCACGACCGCCCCCGCCGGCGGCTTCCGCCCCTGACACCCGCGCGGATTGGAGGAGCGACCATATGCACCCGGACACCCTGACGATCACCGACAACCGCACCGGCAAGTCGTACACGCTGCCCATCGCCAACGGGGCCATCCGCGCCATGGATCTGCGCCAGATCCGAACGGGCCCGGAGGACTTCGGCCTGCTGTCCTACGACCCGGCCTTCACGAACACGGCGTCCACCGTGAGCCGGATCACCGAGATCGACGGGGACCGCGGCATTCTCCGCTATCGCGGCTATCCCATCGAGGAGCTTGCCGAGCGGTCCAACTACCTGGAGGTGGCCTACCTGCTCCTGAACGGGGAGCTGCCCACGCTCGACCAGATGGACGGCTGGGTCTGGCAGGTCACGCATCACACGTGGGTCCACGAGAACGTCAAGAAGTTCATGGACGGGTTCCATCACGATGCCCACCCGATGGGGATGCTGATCTCCGCGGTGGCCGCCCTGTCCACCTTCTACCCGGAAGCGCGTGACGCGGGGGACCCCGCGACGCGCCGGCTCCAGATCATCCGGCTCATCGCCAAGATGCCGACCCTGGCCGCCTTCGCCTTCCGTCACAGCCTGGGGCTGCCCTACGCCTACCCCGACAACGAGCTCTCGTACACCGGCAACTTCCTCAACATGCTCTTCAAGACCACCGAGGTGAAGTACGAGCCCAACCGGACCATCGAGCGCGCGCTCGAGGTGCTGTTCATCCTCCACGCCGACCACGAGCAGAACTGCTCGACCAATGCCGTCCGCAGCGTGGGCTCGTCCCAGGTGGACCCGTATTCGGCGCTGGCCGGCGGGGTGGCCGCGCTCTACGGCCCGCTCCACGGCGGCGCCAACGAGGAAGTCCTCCGCATGCTCCGCGCCGTCGGCTCCAAGGACCGGATTCCCGAGTTCATCCGGCAGGTGAAGGAGGGCAAGGCCAAGCTGATGGGCTTCGGCCATCGCGTGTACAAGAACTACGACCCGCGCGCCAAGATCATCAAGCGCATGGCCGACGAGGTCTTCGAGGTCACGCGGCCGAGCGAGCTCCTGCCCATCGCGCTCGAGCTGGAGCGGATCGCGCTCGAGGACGACTACTTCGTCTCGCGCAAGCTGTATCCCAACGTGGACTTCTACTCCGGGCTCATCTACCAGGCCATCGGGTTCCCGGTGGAGATGTTCCCGGTCCTCTTCGCCATCCCGCGCACGAGCGGCTGGCTCGCCCAGTGGCAGGAGATGCGGGCGGATCCGGAGCAGAAGATCGCGCGTCCCCGCCAGCTGTACCTCGGGTCGGGACGGCGCGGCTACCTGGAGATCGGCAAGCGGGAAGAGGCACCGGCGAGCGGGGGATGATCTCCGCCCTCCGCTTCGACCGGGCTCCCCGCCGGGTCTACTGGGAGCTGACGCGGGCGTGCGACCTGGCCTGCCGTCACTGCCGCGCCGAGGCCGCGCCCGAGCCCGACCCGGCCGAGCTCACGAAGCGGGAAGGCCTCGCGCTCATCGACCGGCTGGCGCGCTTCGGCGCGCCGCTGCCGCACCTGATCCTGACGGGAGGTGACCCGCTCAAGCGGCCGGATCTCTTCGAGCTGATCGCGGCGGCGCGGGCGCGCGGCTTCGGCGTGTCGGTGGCGCCCAGCGCGACACCGCTGCTGACCCCGGAGATGATCGCCCGCCTCGAGGCGGCCGGCGTGGAGGCCGTTTCGCTGAGCCTCGACGGCTCCGATGCCGCCCGGCACGACGCCCTCCGCCAGGTGCCCGGGTGCTTCGATCGAACCGTTGCCGCTGCCCTCGCGTGCGCGGTCGCGGGCCTGCCGTTCCAGGTGAATACGCTGGTCTGCGAGGAGACCCTCGCCGACCTGACCGCGATCCACGCGGTGGCAGCCGGCCTCGGCGCGGCCCGGTGGAGCCTCTTCTTCCTGGTCGCGGTCGGGCGCGGCACGGTGCTCCGGCCCATCACCGCCGCGGCCTGCGCGCGGCTCTTCGAAACGCTGCCGGACCTGGCCGGCCCGTCCGGGCCCGTCATCGCCACCACCGAGGCGCCCCACTTCCGACGGGTGCTCTTCGAGCGCGCGCGCGGGGCGGGCCGCGACACCGCCCCGGCGCGCCCCTCGATGGGCCACGGCGCGGGCATCCGGGACGGCAACGGCATCATGTTCATCTCGCACACGGGCCTAGTCCGCCCCTCGGGCTTCTTCGCCCTGTCGGCCGGCAACATCAGGGTCGCGGACCCGGTGGACCTCTACCGTGACTCCGGGCTTTTCCGCGCGCTTCGGCGCCCCGACCTCTTCGGCGGGCGCTGCGGGCGCTGCGAGTGGCGGGAAGCCTGCGGCGGTTCCCGCGCCCGGGCGCTGGCCGCGACGGGCGATCCCCTGGCCGAGGATCCGCTCTGTCTCTACGAGCCGGCGGCGGGGACCCGGTGATGCTGCGGGCCCCGCTCGCGGACACCGCCGCCACGGCCAGCGCGCGCCGGCGGGTCACCCTCGACGGCAACGAGGCCGCCGCTCACGTGGCCTACCAGCTCAGCGAGGTCATCGCCATCTACCCCATCACCCCGTCGTCGGCGATGGGCGAGTGGGCCGACCAGTGGGCCGCGCAGCGCCGCCCGAACCTGTGGGGGACGGTGCCCACGGTGGTCGAGATGCAGAGCGAGGGGGGCGCGGCCGGCGCCCTGCACGGGGCGCTGCAGAGCGGAGCCCTCGCGACCACCTTCACCGCGTCCCAGGGTCTCCTGTTGATGATCCCCAACATGTACAAGATCGCGGGGGAGCTGACCGCCACCGTCTTCCACGTGGCCGCGCGGTCCCTGGCGACGCAGGCCCTCTCGATCTTCGGCGACCACAGCGACGTCATGGCCGCCCGCGCCACCGGCTTCGCCATGCTGGCCTCCGGCTCGGTGCAGGAGGCGATGGACCTGGCCCTGATCGCGCAGGCCGCGACCCTGGAGGCGCGGGTGCCGTTCCTGCATTTCTTCGACGGGTTTCGCACCTCCCACGAGGTGGCCAAGGTCGAGCCCCTCGCGCCCGCCGCGCTTCGCGCGATGATCCGGGACGATCTGGTGCGGGCGCACCGCGCCCGCGCGCTCTCGCCGGACCACCCGGTCATCCGCGGCACCGCCCAGAATCCGGACGTGTACTTCCAGGCCCGGGAAACCGCCAATCCCTACTACCTGGCCTGTCCCACGATCGTGCAGAGCGCGATGGATCGGCTCGCGGGGCTGGTCGGCCGCCGCTACCGGCTCTTCGACTACGCGGGCGCTCCCGACGCCCGACGGGTGATCGTCATCATGGGCTCGGGCGCGGAAACCGCGCAGGAGACGGTGGAGCACCTGGTCGGCCGCGGCGAGAAGGTGGGCGTGCTCCGGGTCCGGCTCTACCGCCCCTTCTCCGCCGAGCACTTCCTCGCGGCCCTGCCCGCGACGGTCCGGACGCTCGCGGTGCTCGACCGGACCAAGGAGCCGGGCAGCGTCGGGGAGCCGCTCTACCTCGACGTCGTGGCGACCATGAGCGAGGCGGCCGCGCGCGGCCGCGGGCCGTTCTCCCAGGCGCCGCGCGTCATCGGCGGGCGGTACGGCCTCGGGTCCAAGGAGTTCACGCCGGCCATGGTGAAGGGGATCTTCGAGGAGATGGCGCAGGCGCGGCCGCGCGCGCACTTCACCATCGGGATCCAGGACGACGTGACCCACACGAGCCTGGCCTACGACGCCTCCTTCTCGACGGAGGACCCGGCCACCGTGCGCGCGATCTTCTACGGCCTGGGATCCGACGGAACGGTCGGCGCCAACAAGAACTCGATCAAGATCATCGGCGAGCAGACGGACAACTACGCCCAGGGCTATTTCGTCTACGACTCCAAGAAGTCCGGCTCCGTCACCGTGTCTCACCTCCGCTTCGGGCCGCAGCCCATCCGCTCCACGTACCTGATCAGCCGCGCGACGTTCGTGGCCTGCCACCAGTTCTCCTTCCTCGAGCGCTTCGACGTGCTCCGCGAGGCGGAGCCGGGGGCCGTCTTCCTGCTCAACAGCCCGTACGGTGCCGAGGCGGTCTGGGATCACCTCCCGCGGACCGTCCAGCGGCAGATCATCGACAAGCGCCTGCGGGTGTTCGTCATCGACGGCAACCGGGTCGCGCGCGAGGCGGGGATGGGCGGGCGCGTCAACACGGTGATGCAGGCCTGTTTCTTCGCGATCAGCGGCGTGCTGCCGCGGGACGAGGCCGTCGCCGCGATCAAGCGCGCCATCGAGAAGACGTACGGTCGGCGCGGCGCGGCCGTGGTGCGAAGGAACTGGGAGGCGGTGGACGCCGCGCTCGGTCACCTCTCCGAGGTGACGGTGCCGGGAGCGGTGACGGGCCGCGCGGACCTGCGGCCACCCGTCCCCGCCGAGGCGCCCCGGTTCGTCCAGGAGGTGACCGCCCGGATGATCGCCGGGGAGGGCGACGCGCTCCCGGTGAGCGCGCTCCCGGCCGACGGCACGTACCCGACCGGGACCACCCAGTGGGAGAAGCGCAACATCGCGCAGGAGATCCCGGCGTGGGACGAGGCCCTGTGCATCCAGTGTGGAAAGTGCGTGCTCGTCTGTCCCCACGCGGTCATCCGGGCGAAGGTCTACGCGCCCGCCCGGCTGGAGGGGGCGCCTCCCGCCTTCAAGTCGGCGCCCGCTCGGTGGCGCGAGTTCGGCGATGCCCGGTACACCCTGCAGGTCTCCCCCGAGGACTGTACGGGCTGCGGGCTCTGCGTCGAGGTGTGCCCCGCCAAGAGCAAGAGCGAGGCGCGCCACAAGGCCATCGACATGACGCCGCAGGCGCCGCTCCACGACCAGGAGGCGGCGAGCTGGCGGTTCTTCCTCGGGCTGCCCGAGACGGACCGGCACGCGCTCAACCCGAGCCAGGTGAAGGACGCCCAGCTGCTGCAGCCCCTGTTCGAGTTCTCCGGCGCCTGCGCCGGCTGCGGTGAGACTCCGTATCTCAAGCTCATCAGCCAGCTCTTCGGTGACCGCGCCGTCATCGCCAACGCGACGGGCTGCTCGTCCATCTACGGCGGCAATCAGCCCACCACGCCCTGGACCGTGAACCGGGACGGGCGGGGGCCCGCCTGGGCCAACTCCCTGTTCGAGGACAACGCCGAGTTCGGCCTCGGTATGCGCATCGCCCTCGACAAGCAGGCGGAATACGCGCGGGAGCTGCTGCGCCGCCTCGGCGCCGTCCTCGGCGACCTCGGCCCCGCGCTGCTCGGGGCCGATCAATCCAGTGAAGCCGGCATCGAGACCCAGCGCGAGCGGGTCGCCCGGCTCAAGGTGGCGCTCGAGGGGCTCGGCGGGCCGGAGGCGCGGGAGCTCCTGAGCGTCGCCGGCGCCCTGGTCAAGAAGAGCGTGTGGATCGTGGGGGGCGACGGCTGGGCGTACGACATCGGCTTCGGCGGCCTCGACCACGTCCTGGCCTCGGGTCTGAAGGTGAACATCCTGGTGCTCGACACCGAGGTCTATTCCAACACGGGGGGGCAGATGTCGAAGGCCACGCCGCGCGCGGCCGTCGCCAAGTTCGCCGCGGGGGGGAAGGCGACGGCCAAGAAGGACCTGGCGCTCATGGCCATGACGTACGGGAACGCCTACGTGGCCCGCGTGGCCATGGGGGGCAACGACGCCCAGACCCTCCGGGCCTTCCGCGAGGCGGAGGCCTATCCGGGGCCGTCGCTCATCATCGCATACAGCCACTGCATCGCCCACGGCTACGACCTGCGCCACGGCATGGACCAGCAGAAGGCCGCGGTCCTGACCGGTCACTGGCCGCTCCTCCGCTACAACCCCGGGCTGGCCCGGGAAGGTCGGCCCACCCTCGAGCTCGACTCGAAGGCGCCCAGCGTGCCGCTGAAGACGTACGCGTACAACGAGACCCGCTACACCATGCTGGCCCACAGCGACCCGGAGGCGGCCCGACGGCTGCTCGAGAAGGCCCAGGAGGACGTGCTCGCGCGCTGGCGGATCTACGAGCAGTGGGCCGCGCTGTTCTCGGAGCGGGCCGCCGGAGGCGAGCGATGATCGATCTCTCCACGCGGTATCTCGGGCTGTCACTCGCGAATCCACTCGTGTGCTCGGCGGGGCCGCTCTGCGAGAGCCTCGACAACATCCGCCGGATGGAGGACGCGGGCGCGGCGGCGGTGGTGCTGCACTCGCTCTTCGAGGAGCAGATCACGGTGGAGAGCTCGCACCTCGACTGGTATCTCTCCGAGGGGGCGGAGAGCTACGCGGAGGCGGTGTCCTACCTGCCGGACATGCAGAGCTACCGGATCGGCCCGGACGCGTACCTCGAGCACGTCCGGCGGGCCAAGGCCGCCGTCCGGATCCCGGTCATCGGCAGCCTCAACGGAGTCTCCAGCGGCGGCTGGATCGGCTACGCGCGGAAGATCGAGGAGGCCGGCGCCGACGCGCTCGAGCTGAACGTCTACTACATCCCCACCGATCCGGACATGATCGCCGAGGAGGTGGAGCGGCGGTACGTCGACCTCGTGCGGGACGTCAAGGCGAGCGTCGGCATCCCGGTCGCGGTCAAGCTCGGCCACACCTTCAGCGCCCCGGCCAACCTGGCGCGCCGCCTCGACCGGGCGGGCGCCGACGCGCTGGTGCTCTTCAACCGCTTCTACCTGCCGGACTTCGATCTGGAGAATCTCGAGGTCGTGCCGCACCTCACGCTGTCGAGCTCGTACGAGCTCCTGGTGCGGCTGCACTGGGTCGCCATCCTCCACGGTCACGTCCGGCCCGACCTCGCGGTCACCGGGGGCGTGCACACCGCCCGGGACGTCTTGAAGGCCATGATGGCGGGCGCGCGGGTCGCGATGATGACCTCGGCGCTGCTCCAGCAGGGCATCGAGCACCTCACCGCCGTGCGGGAGGGGCTGCTCGACTGGATGGGAGC
>DATHSW010000048.1:0-13325 GCA_035463855.1 Candidatus Deferrimicrobiaceae bacterium
CTGGCCGAGGCGGGGCCGCACGTCGAGCGGCTGTCCCGCGTGGAGGGCCTGGACGGACACGGCGCGGCGGCGGCGGTGCGCATCGCCCGCGCGGGAGGCGAGAAATGACCGGGGAGCGGGGGAAGACGGAGCCGGCGGTGCCGCGGCAGAGCCGGGTCGAGCGCAGTACCAAGGAGACGCAGATCGTGCTGCACCTCAACCTGGACGGCACCGGCGCCGCCAAGGTCGAGACCGGCATCCCGTTCTTCAACCACATGCTGGAGGCGTGGTCCAAGCACGCGTTGATGGACCTCAACGTGGACGCCAAGGGCGACCTGGACGTGGATCTCCACCACACGGTGGAGGACGTGGGGATCTGCCTGGGCCGGGCCCTCCGCGAGGCGCTCGGCGACAAGAAGGGGATCGTGCGCTACGGGGCCTCCTTCCTGCCCATGGACGAGGCGCTGCTGCACGCGGCGGTGGACATCTCGGGCCGGCCCTACCTGGTCTTCAACGTGCCGCTCCAGCGCACCCGGATCGCCAATTTCGACCTGGACCTGCTCAAGGACTTCTTCCGCGCGGTGACGGTCAACGCGGAGATCACCCTGCACCTGAACATGCACTACGGCGAGAACCTCCACCACATCGCGGAGGCCACCTTCAAGGCGGCCGGCCGCGCCCTCGCCGAGGCCACCCGCCTCAACCCGAGGATCACCGGCATCCTCTCCACGAAGGGCAGCCTGTGAGCCCGGGTTGCCAGGACGCCCCGATGAGGGCCGCAGGCCCGAAGAGGCCAAACCGCAGCGCGGCGTCTTCTACGCGCCCGCGCTAAGAAAGCAAAGCTTCCGGTGAACGCGCGCGCCACTGTTGGAGCAAACCAGGAGACATGATCGCCATCGTCGACTACGGGCGCGGCAATCTCGGCAGCGTGGAGAAGGCCTTCGCGCGGGTGGGCATGCCCGCGGTCGTCACCCAGGATCCCAAGGTGGTGGACGACGCGGAGGCGGTGGTGCTGCCGGGCGACGGCGCCTTCCACGACGCGATGGGGAGCCTTCAGGCGCTCGGCCTGATCGCGCCGCTGCGCGCCTGCTTCGAGAGCACGCGGCCGTTCTTCGGGATCTGCCTCGGCTACCAGCTTCTCTTCACCGAGAGCGAGGAGTTCGGCCAGGGCAAGGGTCTCGACGTGATCCCGGGGGTGGTCCGGCGCTTCCCCACGACCCTCAAGGTGCCGCACATGGGGTGGAACGAGGTCGAGCACCGGGGCGACCTGCGGCTCTTCGACGGCATCCCGAGCGGCGCGCACTTCTACTTCGTGCACTCCTACTATCCGGAGACCACCGACCCCTCGCTGCGGGTGGCGACCTGCACCTACGGGATCACGTTCCCGGCGGCGGTCGCGCGCGGGCCGCTCTACGCGACCCAGTTCCACCCGGAGAAGAGCCAGCGCTGGGGCATCCGCATGCTCGAGAACTTCGCGGCCATCGTGCGCGAGGCGCGCACGAGCTAGGCGGCCGAGCATGTTCGAGATCGTGCCCGCGGTGGACCTGAAGGCGGGGCGGTGCGTGCGGCTCTTGCAGGGCCGGGCCGACGCGGAGACCGTCTTCTCCGACGATCCGGTGGCGATGGCCCGCCGCTGGCAGGAGGCGCGCGCCCGCCGGCTGCACGTGGTGGATCTCGACGGGGCCTTCGCGGGCCGCCCGGCCCAGACCGAGCTGGTGCGCGCCATGATCGCCGCGGTCCGGATCCCGGTGCAGGTGGGCGGAGGGCTGCGCGAGCTGGCCCACGTGGAGGCGGTGCTGGCGGCGGGGGCGCGCTGGGCCATCGTGGGCACCCGGGCCGCGCTGGATCCCGCGTTCCTCGGGGAGGTGTGCGGGCGATTCGGCGAGCGCGTGATCGTCGGCATCGACGCCTCCGACGGGCGCGTCGCGGTGGACGGGTGGACGCGGGTACTCGACCTCGACGCCCTCGCCCTGGCGCGGGACGCGGCGGCGGCCGGCGCCGGGGGCATCATCTACACCGACGTCGCGCGGGACGGCACCCAGAACGGCCCCAACCTCTGGAGCACGGAAGCGGTGGCCAAGGCGGCGGGCATCGATGTCTTCGCCTCGGGCGGCGTCGGCTCGCTCGACGACATCCGCCAGCTCGCGACGGTGCCGGGCCTGGCCGGAGTCATCGTGGGGCGGGCGCTCTACAGCGGCGCGGTGGACCTGGCGACCGCGCTCGCGGAGGTGCAGTAGGCGGCCATGCTCTGCAAGCGGCTGATTCCCTGTCTCGACGTCAAGGACGGCCGCGTGGTGAAGGGCGTCCGCTTCGTCGAGCTGCGCGACGCCGGCGATCCGGTGGCCGCCGCGCTGGCCTACGACGCGCAGGGCGCCGACGAGCTGGTCTTCCTCGACATCACCGCCTCGCACGAGGGCCGCGCGACCATGCTCGACGTGGTCCGGCGCACCGCCGAGGGCATCTACATGCCGCTGACGGTGGGGGGCGGGATCCGGTCGCTCGAGGACATCCGGACGCTGCTGCGCGCCGGCGCCGACAAGGTGTCGCTCAATACCGCCGCCCTGGAGCGGCCGGCCCTGGTCGCGGAAGCCGCGCGGGCCTTCGGCAGCCAGTGCATCGTGGTGGCGATCGACGCCAAAGCCGCGAACGGCCACTGGGAGGTCTTCACCCACGGGGGGCGGCGGCCCACCGGGCGCGACGCGGTGGCGTGGGCCCGCGAGGTCGAGGGTCTGGGCGCCGGCGAGATCTTGCTGACCAGCATGGACCGCGACGGAACCGGCGCGGGCTACGATCTCGCGCTGACCCGCGCGGTGGCCGACGCGGTGTCGGTACCGGTCATCGCCTCCGGCGGCGTCGGGTGTCTCGAGCATCTCCGCGAGGGCGTGGTGGAGGGGCGGGCCGACGCGGTGCTCGTCGCCTCTCTGTTCCACTTCGGCCAGCACACGGTGCCGGAGGCCAAGCGCTACCTGCGGGAGCACGGCGTGCCGGTGAGGATCGAGCCGTGAGCCTGCGGGACGAGCTCAAGTGGGACGGGCAGGGGCTGATCCCGGCGGTGGTGCAGGACACCGAGACGGGGCAGCTCCTGATGGTGGCGTGGATGAGCCCCGACGCCCTCGAGGCGACGCGCCGCTCGGGCCTCACCCACTTCTGGTCGCGCTCGCGCAACGCGCTCTGGCGCAAGGGCGAGACCTCGGGCCACGCCCAGCACGTGGACGGCATCTACGCCGACTGCGACCGGGACACGCTGCTGGTCCAGGTGCACCAGGACGGGGTGGCCTGCCACACCGGGGCGCGGAGCTGCTTCTTCACGCGCCTCGACGGCGCGGAGGCCGGGCCGGCGCCGGGGGCGGCGGGACCCGCGATGCTGGAGGTCCTCGAGCGGGTGCTCGAGTCGCGGAAGGCGGCGCCGCCGCCGGGCTCCTACGTGGCCGGACTGCTCGAGAAGGGCCAGCCCCAGATCTGCCGGAAGATCGGCGAGGAGGCCGCGGAGGTGATGACGGCGGCCCTGGGCGGCGAGGGGGACGAGCGCGTGGTCTCCGAGGTGGCGGACCTGTGGTTCCACACCATGGTCCTGCTGACCGCCCGCGGCATTCCCCTCCGCCGCGTCTTCCAGGAGCTCGCCCGCCGCCACCGGGGCCAATGACGCCCCGCCACGGTCCGCGGCCTGGGGGAGTGCGGGGGCCATTTCTGGGCCCCCGCAGTTGAAGGGAAGCCAGGGTTGCGAGCCCTGCTAGCGATCATCCTCGTCGCCACGGGCTGCGCGACGGCGACGGGGCGCATCGAGAACGGCATGTTCCACTCGGCGAAGGGCTATCGCGTGACGCTGCCGCCCAGCGGGTGGCGGGTGGATCCCGGCCCGCGGGCCGACCTCGCGCTCCAGAGCGAGGCGAAGCCGGGGGGCATGCTGGTGGACGCCACCTGCGGCGGCCGCGAGGCGGCGCGGCCTCTCGACGTGCTCGCGCGGCACCTCACGTTCGGGCTGACGCGGCGGGACGTGCTGGAGAACGGGACCGCCTCCGTGGGCGGCCGGGAGGCGGCCCACTCGGTGGTCCGCGGCCGGGCGGACGGCCGCGACGTCACGGTGGAGGCCATCGTGATGCGCGCCGCGCCGTGCGTGCACGACTTCCTCTACGTGGCCCCGAGCGAGGCCTTCGCGGCGGGGCGGCCCGCGTTCCGGGCCCTGGTCGAGAGCTTCGCGCTGGAGCCGCGGCGATGATCATGACGAAGGATCTCCGGCAGCACCTGCGGGAGACCGCCATCTGGTACGGCGGCCTCGGGCTGCTGACCGCGCAGGTGGCCCGCAACCTCACCCTGCCGCCCGCCTACCTCTGGCTGGTCGCCCGCGAGATCGACATCATCGGGGTGCACTCCCTCGTGGTCGCGCTCACCGCCGCGCTCTTCACCGGCATGGTCCTGGCCCTGCAGACCTCGGTGAACATGGCCCGGTTCGGCGCCGAGAACTACGTGGGCCCGGTGGTGGCCCTGTCCATCCTGCGCGAGCTGGGCCCGGTGCTGACCGCCATCCTGGTGGGCGGCAAGGTGGCCTCGGGCATCACCGCCGAGCTGGGCTCGATGAAGGTCACCGAGCAGATCGACGCCCTCCGCGCGCTCGGCGTCAACTACGTCAAGAAGCTCATCGTGCCCCGGCTCATGGCCGCGCTGCTCGTCTTCCCGCTCGTCACGATCCTCGCGGACGGGATGGGCCTGTTCGGGGGTATGCTGATCGCCGTGTTCGATCGCAACGTCGACGCGTATCTGTACTGGAACACCATCGCCTACTGGGTCGTGCTGAAGGACTTCCTGACCGGGCTCGGCAAGAGCGTGGTCTTCGGCGCGCTCGTCACCCTGATCGGCTGCTACAACGGCCTGGTCACCGAGGGCGGCACCGAGGGGCTCGGCCGCTCCACCACCGCCACCGTGGTGCAGGTGGCGATGGGCGTGATCATCTCGGACTTCTTCATCACCCGGCTGTTCCTCTTCATGTACTGGTGAGGTGATGACGCCCGCGCCGCCGCTCGTCGAGGTCCGGAAGGTCTGGAAGTCGTTCGGGGACAAGCAGGTCCTGCGCGGGGTGAGCCTGGCCCTGCCCAAGGGGACGATCCTCGCGGTGATGGGCGGCAGCGGCACCGGCAAGACCGTGCTCCTGCGCATCGCCTCCGGGCTCGCCCGCCCGGACGCGGGGGAGGTCCACCTCTTCGGCGCCCGCATCGACCGCATGCGGGAGGAGGCGATGCTCCCGCTGCGGCGCCGGACCGGCTTCGTGTTCCAGGGCGCGGCCCTGTTCGACTCGCTCTCGGTCTTCGAGAACGTGGCCTATCCGCTGCGCGAGCACACCCGGATGTCGCTGCGGGAGATCACCGAGCGGGTGCACCACTTCCTCGGGCTGGTGGGGCTGCCGGGCACCGACGATCTGCTGCCCGCCGAGCTGAGCGGCGGCATGCGCAAGCGGGTGGGCATCGCGCGCGCGCTGGTCGTGGAGCCCGAGGTGGTCTTCTTCGACGAGCCGACCGCCGGGCTCGATCCCACCAACGCCAAGCTGGTGGCCCAGCTCATCGCCCAGCTCCGCACCGGGGTGTGCGACACCGCCATCGTGGTGACCCACGACGTGGAGTTCGCCGAGCTGGTGGCCGACCAGATGGCGATCCTGATGCACGGGCAGTTCGCCGACCAGGGGACGCCCGCCGAGATCCACCGCTCCGCCAATCCGGACGTGCGCCGGTTCCTGGCCGGCGACCTGCGGGTGAGCTGAGCCGTGGCCGACCCCCGTCTCGCCCTGCAGATCCGCATCGGCGCCTTCATCCTGTCCGGGCTGCTCGTATTCTTCGCGATCATCTACCTGCTCGGCGCCCAGGGCCGCTACTTCGAGCGCAAGTACGACCTGGTGGCCGAGTTCACCGAGGTGGGCGGGCTCATCGAGGGCGCCACCGTGCGCCTGGCCGGCGTGCAGATCGGCCGCGTCACCGCGGTCGAGCTGCCCGAGCAGCCGGGCGGCAAGGTGCGGGTCACGCTCACGATCGCGCGCCGCTTCTCGGAGCGGGTGCGCCGCGACTCGGAGGCCAAGATCTCGACCCAGGGCCTGCTCGGCGACAAGATCGTGGAGATCAGCATGGGCACCACCGCGGCCCCCGCGCTCAAGCCCGGCGAGATCCTGGCGACCCGGGAGTCGGTCGAGCTGCAGCAGATGTTCAAGGCGGGGGCGGAGACGCTGCAGACCGTCCGCGAGCTGGCCGGGAGCCTCAAGGCGACCGCCGAGCGGGTGGACCGCATCGCCAAGGAGGTCGAGACCGGCAAGGGTTTGGTCCATGCCCTGATCTACGACGAGCCCCAGGCCTTGACCCGGCTGAACGCGATCCTGACCCGCACCCAGGGGCTCCTGGCCCGGGCCGAGCAGGGCGACCACGCGGTGGGCGTGCTGCTCTCGCCGGAGAGCGGCAAGTCCGTCCGCGCGCTGCTCGCCGCGATGGACGCGATCGGCCGGACCGCGGAGAAGCTCGAAGCGCGCGACAACCTGCTCTCGGCCCTGCTCCACGATCCGCAGTACAAGACCGTCGCCGATGACCTCCGCGAGATCGCGCACAACTTCCGCGACGTCTCCGAGCGGGTGGCCCAGGGCCAGGGCCTGCTCGGCCAGCTCACCCGCGACGGCCAGGACGGCTCGCTCGGCGAGGCCACCGCCGACTTCCGCGCCGCGATGGCCAACCTGCGCGCGGTCACCGACCGGCTCAAGCAGGGCGAGGGCACGGTGGGCGCGCTGCTGGAAGACCCCACCGTGTACGAGAACCTCGTGCAGTTCCTCGAGGGCGCGCGGCGGAGCTTCCTGCTGCGGACCCTGATCCGGTCCACGATAGGCGCGGGCGCCTCGACGAACTCGGCCGGCGGCGGGAGGCCCTGATGGCGCGCGACCGGTCCACCTACCGCTGCCAGGAGTGCGGGCTCGCCGCGGCCAAGCCCGGCACCTGCCCCGACTGCGCGCGGACCGGGACCTACGTGCAGCTCGTGGAGGAGCGGGTCGCGCCCGCGCGGGGCCCCGCGCGGGCCGGGGTCAGCTCGAGCCGCCCCCTGCCGATCGGCGAGATCCGGGTGGACGGCGGCGGCCAGCGGGCCTCGAGCGGGATGGCCGAGCTCGACCGGGTGCTGGGCGGCGGGGTGGTCACCGGCTCGCTGGTGCTGATCGGCGGGGATCCGGGCATCGGCAAGTCCACGCTCCTGCTGCAGGTGAGCCGCCTGCTCGCCGAGCGGGCGGGCCCGGTGCTCTACGTCTCGGGCGAGGAGTCGGCCGGCCAGGTCAAGCTGAGGGCCGATCGGCTCGGCCCCTCCCCGGCGGGCTTGTACTTCGTGGCCGAGACCGATCTGCAGGTGGTCGAGGCGCACGTCGGGGCGATCCAGCCCCGGATCCTGGTCGTGGACTCGATCCAGACCGTCTACCTGCCCGGGCTCGAGTCGGCCCCGGGTAGCGTGAGCCAGGTGCGCGAGTGCGGGGCGCGGCTCATGGCCCTGGCCAAGGGGCGAGGGATCGCCACCTTCCTGGTCGGCCACGTCACCAAGGAAGGCGCCATCGCCGGGCCCCGGGTGCTCGAGCACCTGGTGGACACGGTCCTCTACTTCGAAGGGGAGCAGCACCACGCCTACCGGGTGCTGCGGGGAGTCAAGAACCGCTTCGGGTCGACCAACGAGATCGGGGTCTTCGAGATGGGGGAGCGGGGTCTGACCGAGGTCCGGAACCCCTCGGGCTTCTTCCTGGCCGAGCGCCCCAAGGACGCCGCCGGCTCGGTGGTGGTGGCGAGCCTGGAGGGGACCCGCCCCCTCCTGGTCGAGATCCAGGCCCTGGTCACCCCGGCCGGCTTCGGCACCCCGCGCCGTACTGTGCTGGGAGCCGACTACAATCGCGTATGCTTGCTGCTGGCGGTGCTGGAGAAGCGGGTGGGGTTCCCCCTGCAGTCGCAGGACGCGTTCGTCAACGTCGCTGGAGGCGCGCGGGTAGCCGAGCCCGCGGCCGACCTGGGATTGGTGCTCGCGGCGGCCTCGAGCTATCTCGACCGCCCGCTACGGAGCGACCTGGTGGTGGTGGGCGAGGTCGGACTGGCCGGGGAGGTGCGCGCGGTGACCGGACTCGAGGCACGACTCAAGGAGGCGGCCGCGCTGGGCTTCACGGGAGCCGTGGTGCCCCAGAGCTGCCTGACGGGCCGGGGCGGCCATCCGCTGGACGTGCAGGGCGTGGGATCGGTGGACGAGGCGGTGAAGGTCCTGCTGGGGCCGTGAGCGCGCGATGCAGATAGGCCTGCTCATCGTCCGGGCCCTGGTGCTGATGGCGGCCACCGCCGCCGGCTTCGCGCTGGCGCACGCGCTCGGCCTGCACCCCCCCAACAACTTCTTCCTCGGCGGCGCCGGCTTCCTGGCCGGGGTGCTCGTCGTCCTGCTCGAGTGGCAGGCCCGGCGCATCCCGGTGGACCGGCTCTTCTGGGGGGCCACCGGGGCCATGCTGGGGGTCGTGCTCGGCCTGGGCCTGGGGACCGCGGTCGAAGCGGTGGTGCCCGGGGCGGGCGCGCTCGGGCGCGGGCTCTTCGCGCTGCTGCTGGGCTACCTGGGCGCGATGGTGACCCTGGCGAAGCGCGACGACCTGGAAGACATGTCGGTCAAGCTCTTCCCCAAGACCGCGGTACGCCAGGAGGGCGACAAGATCCTCGACACCTCCGTCATCATCGACGGGCGCATCGTGGACGTCTGCCAGACCGGGTTCCTGGCCGGCACCCTCCTGGTGCCGCAGTTCGTGCTGCGCGAGCTGCAGCAGATCGCGGACTCCGGCGACGCGCTCAAGCGCAATCGCGGCAAGCGCGGCTTCGACGTGCTGCAGCGGCTGCAGCGCGTGCCGCGGGTCACCGTGCGCATCGACGAGGTGGACTTCCCCCAGGTGCGGGAGGTCGACCGCAAGCTCATCGAGCTGGCGCGGGCCACCGGCGGCAAGATCGTCACCAACGACTACAACCTGAACCGGGTCGCGGAGCTCTCGGGCGTGGCGGTGCTCAACATCAACGAGCTGGCCAACGCGCTCAAGCCGGTGGTGCTTCCCGGCGAGCCGCTGCACGTGCACATCGTCAAGGAGGGCAAGGAGGCCAACCAGGGCGTGGCCTACCTGGACGACGGCACCATGGTGGTGGTGGAGCACGGCAAGCGGCTCATCGGCCAGACGGTGGACGTGACCGTGACCACGATCTACCAGACCGCGGCCGGCCGCATGATCTTCGCCCGCCAGCGGGACGAGGAGAGCGCAGCGCGGTGACCTACGCCATCGTGCCGGCGGGGGGCCTGGGCGCGCGCATGGGCTCCCGCCGGCCCAAGCAATACCTCCGCCTCGGGCGCGTGCCGATCCTCGTCGCCACCCTGCGGGCCCTCGGCCGCACGCGTGGTCTCGCCGGCATCGTGGTGGCGGTGCCGGAGGCGCGCGTCGAGGCCACCCGGCGCTTGCTCGCGCGCCTGCGGGTGCCGAAGATCCTCGAGGTGGTGGCGGGCGGCGCCGACCGGCAGGAGTCGGTGTGGCGGGCGCTGCAGCGGATCCCCGAGAGCGCCGAGCGTGTCGTGGTGCACGACGCGGTGCGCCCCTTCATCACCGCGGCGCTGGTGGAACGGGTGCTGGCGGCGGCGGCGGCCGGCGCGGCCACCTGCGGCATCCCGGTGCGGGAGACGGTGAAGCGGGTGAAGGACGGCGCGATCGAAGCCACCGTCTCCCGCCAGGGGCTCTGGCTCACCCAGACCCCGCAGGCCTTCACGCGCGCGCTACTCTGGGAGGCCCACGACAAGGCGCGGCGGGACGGCTTCGCGGGGACCGACGACGCGGTGCTGGTGGAGCGGCTGGGGACGACGGTGGCGATGGTGCCGGGGCTCGGGCAGAATCTCAAGATCACGACACCGGAGGATCTCCAGACGGCCCGGGCCTGGGCCGTGCCCCGTCGCCGGGCATGACCGTGTTCCGGTCCGGGCTGGGCTTCGACCTGCACCCGCTGGTCGAGGGGCGGCCCCTGGTGCTGGGGGGCGTGACGGTGCCGGCCGCGCGGGGACTGGGGGGGCATTCGGATGCCGACGTGCTCACGCACGCGGTTTGCGAGGCGCTGCTGGGCTCGCTCGCCCTGGGGGATCTGGGGCGGCTGTTCCCGGATACCGATCCGCGCTACAAAGGAGCCTCGAGCCTCGGTCTGCTGCGGTCGGTCATGGAGCTGATCGCGACCAAGGGAGCGCGCGTGGTGAACGTGGACGTCACCGTGATCTGCCAGGCGCCGCGCCTGGCCTCGTTCCTGCCCGAGATGGCCAAGCAGCTCGCCGCCACCATGGCGCTCGGGCCCGACCAGGTGAGCGTGAAAGCCAAGAGCCCGGAGCACCTGGGGCTCCTCGGCCGCGAGGAGGGCATCGCCTCGCTGGCGGTGGTCAGCGTGGAGACCGTCTGATGGCCACGCGGGTCTTCAACACGCTCACGCGCCGCAAGGAGGATCTGGCCCCGCTCCACCCGGGCGAGGTTCGGATGTACGTCTGCGGCGTCACCGTCTACGACCTGAGCCACATCGGCCACGGCCGGAGCGGCATCGTGTTCGACGTGATGCGCCGCTATCTCAAGCACCGCGGGTACGCGGTGAAGTTCGTGAAGAACTTCACCGACATCGACGACAAGATCATCCGGAAGGCGAACCAGGAGGGCGTGTCGGCCCAGGAGATCTCGGAGCGCTACATCGAGGAGTACCGGACCGACATGGCGTCGCTCGGGGTCGCGCCCGCCGACGTCGAGCCCAAGGCCACCGAGCACGTGCCGCAGATGATCGCGCTCATCGAGCGGCTGATCGCCAAGGGCGTGGCCTACCCGGTGGAGGGTGACGTGTACTTCGAGGTGCGGCGCTTCCCCGCCTACGGCAAGCTCTCCGGCAAGAACCTGGAGGAGCTGCAGGCGGGCGCGCGGGTCGAGGTGGACGAGCGCAAGCGCGACCCCATGGACTTCGCGCTCTGGAAGGCGACCAAGCCCGGCGAGCCTTCGTGGAAGAGCCCGTGGGGGCAGGGCCGGCCGGGCTGGCACATCGAGTGCTCGGCGATGGCCATGCAGTACCTGGGCGAGGTGCTCGACGTCCACGGCGGCGGCGAGGACCTGGTCTTCCCGCACCACGAGAACGAGATCGCCCAGTCGGAGGCGGCGACCGGCAAGCCCTTCGCGCGCCACTGGCTGCACAACGGCTTCGTGAACCTGGGCGCCGAGAAGATGTCCAAGTCGCTCGGCAACACGCTCACGATCAAGGACCTGGTGCGCCGGCACGACCCCGAGGCGCTGCGCCTCTATCTGCTGGGCACCCACTATCGCCATCCCATCGAGTTCGGGGACGAGCGCATCGTCGAGGCCGGGCGCGCGCTCGCCCGCCTGCGGGCGCTCAAGGACGAGGCCGACCGGCTCGCCTCACGCGGGACCCCGGCGCCGGGGCCGGACATCGGGCTCTTCGACGAGGTCGCGGCGCACCGCGCCCGCTTCGAGGCGGCGATGGACGACGACTTCAACACGCCGCAGGCCCTGGGCGTGCTGTTCGATCTGGCCAGGGTCCTGCACGCAGCGCGGGACCAGGTGGCGCAGGGGACCGCGGGGGCGGGGGCGTTCCTGCTGGGGGTGGGCGAGCTCGTGATGCTGGCGCGGGTGATGGGCCTGCTCGAGAGCGCGCGCAAGGCGGCCGCCGTCGATCCCCAGCTCAAGGCCAAGATCGAGTCGCTCGTCTACCTGCGGCAGGAGGCGCGGCGCCAGCGCGACTTCGGAGAGGCCGACCGGCTCCGGGAGGAGCTCGCGCGTCTCGGTGTCATCCTCGAGGACACCCGGGACGGGACGACCTGGAAGCTTCCGTCGTGACCCGCGAGCTGCCCGAGGAGGGCGCCCCGCTCTTCGGCCGCAACCCCGTGCTGGAGCTGCTCCGGACGGGGAGCCGCCGCGTGGAGGAGATCGCGATCATCTCCGAGGGACGGGGGCCCGCGCTGCTCGAGCTGCTGAACCTCGCCAAGCGCCAGGGCGTGAAGATCTCCTACCGCACCCGCGACCAGCTCACGGCCATGGCCGGCGATGTCCACCACCAGGGAGTGGTGGCCCGGGTCGCCGGCGCCAGCTACGCCTCGCTGGGCGATCTGCTCGGGATCCCGGCCGCCCGGGGGGAAGCGCCGTTCTTCCTCGCCCTGGACCAGGTACAGGACCCTCGGAACCTGGGTGCCGTGCTCCGGACCGCCGAGGCGACCGGGGTTCACGGGGTGGTCGTGCCCAAGCATCATTCGGCCGGGCTCACCGGCGCGGCGGCGAAGTCCGCCATGGGGGCGGCCGAGCTCGTCCCGGTGGCCCGGGAGACGAACCTGGTGCACGCGCTGGAAAGCATGAAGAAAGAAGGCGTCTGGACGGTCGGAGCCGCGCCGTCCGGGGGCAAGGCCCCTTGGGAGATGGACCTGACCGGCCCCCTCTGCCTGGTGATGGGTGGGGAAGGGGAGGGGCTCCGGCCCCTGGTCGCGCGGACCTGCGACTTCCTGGTGAGCCTGCCGATGCGTGGACGCCTGAGTTCCCTGAACGTTTCGGCTGCCGCGGCCGTCCTGTGCTACGAGGTGGTCCGCCAGCGGGGCCGGAGAGAAAGGTCTTGACAGAAAACCCTTGACTTGATGGGGGTCTAACCCTAAAGTGAGCGTTTGCGACTGCTGGCGTAGCTCAGGGGTAGAGCAACTGCCTTGTAAGCAGTGGGTCGGGGGTTCAAATCCTCCCGCCAGCGCCAGTATTATCGAGGGGTTGCGATCAAAAGGGGAGCGGGGAGATACCCAAGTGGCCAAAGGGGGCAGACTGTAAATCTGCTGGCGAACGCCTTCGGAGGTTCAAATCCTCCTCTCCCCACCACTTGCGTCATAGACATCGAGCGCGGCAGGACCACGGGCGGGAATAGCTCAGCGGTAGAGCGCCAGCCTTCCAAGCTGGGGGTCGCGGGTTCGAATCCCGTTTCCCGCTCCACCCGTGACGTCGTGACCGCCAACTGGACGGGGCTCGGCATTCAGGCCCATGTAGCTCAGTCGGCAGAGCGCGTCCTTGGTAAGGACGAGGTCTCCGGTTCAATCCCGGACATGGGCTCCACTTCCACACCGATCGCGTTCGTGACCCTGAACGGGAGGTAAGCGCGCATGGCGAAGGCGAAGTACGAGCGGACGAAGCCGCACGTGAACATCGGGACGATCGGGCACATCGACCACGGCAAGACGACGTTGACGGCGGCGATCACGAAGGTGCTGCACACGAAGAACAAGGGGATCGCGGTGCGGGAGTACGGGTCGATCGACAACGCGCCGGAAGAGCGGGAGCGGGGGATCACGAT
>DATHSW010000049.1:0-67414 GCA_035463855.1 Candidatus Deferrimicrobiaceae bacterium
CCCCCCTTCCGGAGCCTCCCCCCAGGAACCAGAACTGCGCGGGCGAAGCCCGCGCTCGAAGCGGTCACTCTCACGCTGGTCGATAGTTCGTGGGACGTGACACACAAGGCTGGGCCGCGGGCGGGGGCCTCCCAGCCCGTCGGGGGCTAGCCGGCGAGGCTGAGGAGCACGACGCCGGCGAGCATGACGAGCGCGCCGGGGGCGATGTCGCGCACCTTCTGCTTCTCGTGGAACATCACGGTGCCGATCGCCATCGCGAAGAGGATCTCCACCTGCTTGACCGCTTCCACGTAGGACGACAGCGTCATCAGGTAGGCGGTGCCCTGGCTGACCGTGGTGAGCGAGGCGAAGAGCCCGAAGCTCACGAAGGCCTTCCAGTAGCGCGGGATCTCCACGAAGTGCCGCCGCGACGTCCCCAGCACGATCGGGGTCACGAGCAGGCTCGCGGCCACGTAGCCGCCGAGGGTGCCCATGTACTGGTCGGAGCACTGCATGGCCCACTTGATCGTGACCACGGACGGCGCGAAGAAGAGCGCGGCCAGCAGGGAGTAGCGCATCCCGCGGTCCGTGAAGAGGATGGCCAGCGGCGCCCACCAGGCGATGTGGGCCCGGTTGACGTTGAGCAGGTAGACGCCGGTCATGCTGATCAGGATGCCCGCGATGCCGAGCAGCGTCGGCCGCTCGCGCAGGGTGAAGTAGGCGAGCGCCACCAGGATCAGCAGGCTGACCTTCCACAGCGCGGTGACCATCGAGATCTCGCCGAGCTTGAGCGCCTTGGACAGCGCCATCGTGGAGATGGTCTGGCAGACCGCGAAGCTGGCGCAGGCCAGCCAGAACCCCGGTTTGATCTCGGGCACGCCGTTCCAGAGCACGAAGAGTCCCGCGAACGGCAGCAGGAAGGTGAAGCGCCCCCACACGTTGATGTACTCGTCGAGCGAATGGCCGAGCCGCTTCATCACCGTGTTGCGCAGCACCTGGCACAGGGCCGCCACCAGCGCGAGCAGGAACCACACCGCGGGCCTCTACCGGGTCCGCGCCAGCAGGGGGAGCAGCGCGTCCACCACCGCGCCGGGCTGCTCGCGGGGCAGGAAGTGACCCGCGTCGGGAATCACGCGCCGCTCGGTGCCGTCGGGGAACATGGCGGGGTGCCGCTCGGTACGGGCGGGGAAATCCACCGCGTCGTCGGCGCCGTGCAGGATCGCGCTCGGCACCTCGATGCGCGGCCGCTCGGCGAGGCGCCGCTCGATGGCGTCGAAGCGCGGCTCGCCCGGGGCGTTGCGGTGGCGATGCCGGTAGGAGTGGATCACCACCGGCACGAAGTCGGGGTTGTCGAAGGCGGCCGCGGCCTGTTCGAAGGTCGCGTCGTCGAAGCGCCAGCCCGGCGACCAGTCCCGCCAGAGCAGCCGGCAGATCTCCCGGCGGTTCTGCTCGAGGCCGAGCCGCCCGCGCTCGGTGTTGAAGTACCACTGGTACCAGTTGGCCCGCTCCTGGGTCGCCGAGGCGGGCCGCGGCGGCGCCAGGGTGTTCTGCACGTTGTAGCCGCCGATCGTCAGCAGGCAGCGCACCCGCGCGGGGGCCAGGATGGCCGCGATGCAGGCGGCGCGCCCGCCCCAGTCGTAGCCGGCGAGCGCGGCCCGCTCGATGCCCATCGCGTCCATGAAGTCGAGCAGGTCCTGGCCGATCGCGGCCTGCTGGGCCATGCGGGGCGCGGCCGCGTCGAGGAAGCGCGTGGGCCCGTAGCCCCGCAGGTACGGCGCGAGGACCCGGCAGCCCTGGGCGGCCAGCGGCGGCGCGACCCGGTCCCAGGCGTGCGCGTCGTCGGGGAAGCCGTGGAGGAGGATGACCGGGGCGCCCGCCGCCTCGCCCCGCTCCTCGTAGCCGATCTCGAGGGTCGGGGTGCGGACGGTCGGCACGGGCGGCCCGCCCGGCTCAGAAGCCCTTGATGTACGGCAGTCGCCCGGCGGTCGCCTCGATGGCCGGGCCCGCGTCGAGGAGCACCCCGGTGGCGTTCCACGCGCCGGAGACCAGCTGGTTGCGCGCCCCGTCGGGAACCCGGGCCGGGATGACCCGGTCGCCGAAGCGCACCTCCTGCCGCTCCACGTCCACCGTGACCGCCTGCTTCGGGTCGCGGCCCACCGCCCGCTGCAGCCAGAGCACGTCCTCCTGGGAGATCGAGAGGCACGGGATGCCGAGCATGGTGCAGTTGCCGAAGAAGATCTCGCCGAACGAGCCGCCCACGATGGCCTTGATGCCCCACTGCTTGAGCGACTCGGGGGCGTGCTCGCGGGAGGAGCCGCAGCCGAAGTTCATGCCGGCCACCAGCACCGCGGCGCCCTCGTAGGCCTTCTGGTTGAACGGGTGCTCGGGATCGTGCTTGCGCGCGTCCTCGAAGGCGTGCAGGCCGAGGCCCTCGTTGGTGACGGTCTTGAGGAATCGCGCCGGAATGATCCGGTCGGTGTCGATGTCGTTGCCGGGGATCGGAATACCCCGTCCCACGACCTGTCGCCGCGCGCTGTCGCTCATCGCATCATCTCCCGGACGTCGGTGACCGCGCCGTTCAGTGCCGCCGCCGCCGCCATGGCCGGGCTCATGAGCAGGGTCCGCCCGGTGGGGCTGCCCTGCCGCCCGATGAAGTTGCGGTTGCTGGTGGAGGCGCTCATCTCGCGTCCCCGCAGCTTGTCGTCGTTCATGCCGAGGCACATCGAGCAGCCCGCGTTGCGCCACTCGAAGCCCGCCGCGCGGAAGATCTCGTGGAGACCCTCGGCCTCTGCGGCCTTGGCGACCTGCTGCGAGCCCGGCACCACCAGCGCCCGCACGCCCTTGGCCACCCGGTTGCCCTTGGCGACCGCGGCGGCTACCCGCAGGTCCGAGATGCGCGAGTTGGTGCAGGAGCCGATGAACACCACGTCGATCTTGGCGCCCGCGATGGGCTGGCCGGCCTCGAAGCCCATGTGGGCCAGGCCCTCGCGGTAGGTGGCGCGCTCCGGCTCCGGCGCCGACTCGGGCGACGGGATGCGCTCCCCCACGCCCACCGACTGGCCGGGGTTGATGCCCCACGTCACCATCGGCGGGATGGCGGAGCCGTCGAGCCGCTTGACGTCGTCGTAGGCCGCGGTGGCGTCGGAGGCCATGCCTTTCCACCACGTCACCGCGCGGTCGAAGGCGTCCCCCTGGGGCGCGTACGGCCGGCCGCGCAGGTAGTCGAAGGTGATCTGGTCGGGATTCACGTAGCCGAAGCGCGCGCCGCCCTCGATGGACATGTTGCAGAGCGTGAGGCGCTCCTCCATCGTCATCCGGTCGACGACCGGTCCCGCGTACTCGTAGGCGTAGCCCACGCCGCCCTGGACGCCGAGCGCACGGATGATCGCGAGGATGACGTCCTTGGCGTAAACGCCCTTGGACAGGGCGCCGTCCACCCGCACCTGGCGGAGCTTGGGCTTGGCCATCGCCAGGCACTGGGTGGCGAGCACGTCGCGGACCTGGCTGGTGCCGATGCCGAAGGCGACGGCCCCGACCGCGCCGTGGGTGGCGGTGTGGCTGTCACCGCAGGCGATGGTCATCCCCGGCTGGGTGAGGCCCAGCTCGGGTCCGATCACGTGCACGATGCCCTGCCGGCCGCTGTCGAGGCCGAAGAACGGCACCCCGCTCGCCTGCGCGTTGCGCGTGAGGTGCACCGCCATCTCCTCCGCCACCTCGTCCGCGAACGGACGCTGCTGGGCGGTGGTGGGGATGATATGGTCGAGCGTGGCGAAGGTCCGTCCCGGCATCCGCACCGGGACCTGGAGCTCGCGCAGGGCCTGGAAAGCCTGCGGCGACGTCACCTCGTGAATGAGATGGAGCCCGATCAGGAGCTGCGTCTGCCCCGAAGGCAGCGTGCGGACCGTGTGGGCGTCCCAGACTCGGTCGAGCAACGATGACGCCATTGTCTCCTCCGTGGCCGGAAGGCGAGCCGGCCGGGTGAGTGTGCCGCGGCCAGACCGTTAAGTATAGTGAAATATTCTTCCACGTCCCGTAAGATTTGCTAATGATCGACGGCGCGCTCCTGCCCGGACTGCTGACCCTCCTCACCGTCGCGCGCAGCGGCTCGGTGGGCGCGGCGGCGCGGCTGCACCACCGCACCTCCTCGGCCATCAGCCAGCAGCTCCGCAAGCTCGAGCGCCAGCTGGGCGTCACGCTCCTCGAGCGCGCCGGCCGTGGTGTCCGGCTCACCGCGGCCGGGGAGGCGGCCCTGCCCGCCATCGTGAGGGTCGGCACCGAGACCGAGGCGCTCCTCGCCCACCTGGCGGAGCTGTCCGGCCGCCCGCCCGCGACCCTGCGCGTCGCGGTCAGCGACTACCTCGGCCGAGCGCTGCTCGTGCCGGTGCTGCGCGAGCTGCTCGAGGAGCGGGCGCCGCTGCGCTTCGAGATCGCCACCACCCATTCGCGCGAGGCCGTCCGCCTGGTCGGGCTGGGCGAGGTGGACTGCGCGGTGGTGACCGGCCAGGAGGTGCCGCGCGGCCTCGAGGCGCACCCGCTCTTCGACCAGCCCTTCGTCTGGGTGGCGCCGCGCCGGGCCGGCCCCCGCACTCCGCTTCCCGAGCGGCTCGCCCGCGAGCCGGTGCTGCGACTCGGCGCGGGCAGCCAGGGCCGCCGCCTGCTCGAGGACTATCTGGAGCGGGAGCGGATCCATCCCATCTCGACCATCGACGTGCCGAGCGTCTCCCTGCTGCTCGCCTACGTCTCGGGAGGCCTGGGGGTGGGCCTGGCGCCGGCCCTGGCCCTGGCCGAGCTCGATCGCGGCCGCGTCCGCTGGGAGCGGGCGGCGGTGCCCGCCCTGCCGGTCGCGCTGGTGCACCGGCCCGGCTTCCGGCGCGCCGCCGCCGCGGCCCGCTTCGCGGACCGGCTCATGGCGGAGAGCCGGGCGAGGCGCGCGGCCGCTAGGCCAGCACGCCGGGGAGCGCGCCGCCCGGCGCGCTGAAGCCGGGGAAGAGCGGCCCGGCGGGCGCGCCCAGGTGGCGCACCGCGATCTCGGTGAAGAGGCTCCGGAAGTCGGTGGTGACGGCCAGGTCCCGGCCCTCGAAGAGCTGCTCGCGTCCGAGGCCCGGCCAGCGGCCGTGGACCCGTCCCCCGTTGACCGCTCCGCCGAGCACCAGCATCGCGGTGGCGTGACCGTGATCGGTGCCCCGGGTTCCGTTCTCTCGCACCGTCCGCCCGAACTCGGACATCGTCAGCACCACCACGTCGCTCATGCGGGGGCCCAGATCCCGGTCGAGTGCGACGAGACCCTCCGCGAACTCCTTGAGACGGAGCGCGAGCTGGCCCCGCTCGTTGCCCTGGCCGGCGTGGGTGTCCCACCCGCCCACGTCGGCAAAGGCGATCTCGAGGCCGACGTCGGCCTTGATGAGCTGCGCGATCTGGCGCAGGCTCTCGCCGAACCGCCCCCGCGGATAGACCGCGCCGTTCGCCGGCGCGATGCGCTGGGGCGCGGCGGCCTTCAGCATCTTCACCGCCTCGAAGGTCTCCCGCCCGGTGCCGTAGAGCAGGTCGCGGACTCCCTGCTCGTAGAGCGACTCGAAGCCGGTCCGCGCTCCCGGCGCGCCCGCCATCGGGGTCGCGCCGTCCTTGACGTCGAAGTCGGCCACGCTGCTCATCGCCACCGCACCCACCTCGCCGCGCAGGATGCGCGGCAGGGCCGGGCCGAGCGCGACGGCGCGGAAGGGCGAGGCCGGCTCGCGGGTTGGCATCGCAGCCAGACCCCGCGCGAGCCAGCCGTCGGGGGTGCTCTTGACGCCGGGCGTGCCCGACTCCATGTAGTCCTGGGCATCGAAGTGCGAGCGCGTGGTGTCGGGCGATCCGCACGCATGCACGACGGCGAGACGGCGATCGTCCCAGGCCGGCCTGAGCGAGGCGAGCGCAGGATGCAGCCCGAAGAAGCCGTCGAGATCGATCGTGGCTTCTCCGCGCCCCGGCGCCGGCCGCGCGATCGCGATACTGCCCCGGGCGGCGTAGTAGTCGGGGTCTCCGTGCGGGACGACCATGCTGAGCCCGTCCACCGCGCCCCGCTGGAACACCGCGATCAGGATCTTCGGCCGGGTCGCGCGCGTCTCCGCGAGCGCCGCCCTCACCAGGAACCGCGGTGGCCCGCCGAGCGCGAGCAGCGCGAGCGCCCCCCGTTTCATGAACGATCGCCGTGTGCAGGAGTCCATGCCTAGCGCCTCTGGAACTCGGGCGAGCCCAGGACCAGCGCGGCCAGCTTCTCCACGTCGGTGTCCTTCGCGACCCGGTCGTCGGCGGTGATGCGGGTGATCTCGGAGCTCTCGATCTGAGCCGCCAGCACGCCGCGCGTCCGGGGCGACGCCTCGCCGTGCAGCACGACCGCGAGCAGCCGGTCGAGCACCTGGGCGGGCCGACTACGGTCCGTGCCGACCAGGAAGCCGGGCACATCCACGCGGGCACCGGGGAATCGGTTGTGGGCCAGCCCCAGCGCGAAGTTCATGCGCCCGAGGAGTGCGCCGCTGTTCACCCACGCCTCGGCGCGGTCGGGATAGCCGGTGGGCGGCTGGGCCTCGTAGAGCGGCTCGCCGAGCCGGCCCACCGCGCGGGCCAGGGAGATCCCGCCGGCCCGAGCGTTCTCGCCGGCTCCCGCGGCCACGATGCGCCCGTCGAGGGCGCGCACCGCGCTCGCCACCACCTCGAGCGGCGTCTTGATCTTGGCGCGGTAGGCCTCCGCCGACCAGAACTCGGGCGAGGTGAATATCGTCGCCAGCACCGCGCGGATGTCACCGTCGCTTCTCCGGAACGTCGCCGCGGCCCGTTCCACCAGCGCGGCGGGCGGATCGTCGCTCACGAAGCGGCGCGCGAGCTTGGCCGACACGAAGCGGGCGGTCGACTCGTGCCGGACCAGGATGTCGATCACCCGCTCGCCGTCCTCCTGTCCGCCGCCGGCCGCGATCGCCTGCCCGAGCACGCGCTTGGTCCCGCGGTCGTGGGCCAGCGGGCGGAAGACGAAGCCGCCGCCCTGCTGGGGCCGGTCGATGCTCCAGCCGGTGAAGCAGCGCGCGACCTCGATCACGTCCTGCTGCGTGTAGCCGCCCTCCACCCCGAGGGTGTGCAGCTCCAGCAGCTCGCGGGCGTAGTTCTCGTTCAGCCCCACGCGCCGGCCCGCGCCGGGGCCGCCCGGCACGACGAAGTCCGCGCGGGTGCTGACCCAGTTGTCCAGGTAGAAGAGCATCGCCGGATGGCGCGCGGTGGCCAGCACCAGATCGCGGAACCGCCCGAGCGCGTAGGGCCGGATCGCCTCGCGCTCGTAGGCGGGCACCATCCAGCGCACCGGGCCCTTCTGGGCGTAGACGTTGAAGTGATTGAACCAGAACCCCACCATCACTTCCTCGAGCTGCCGCTCGCTCATGACCGCCCGCGTGACCCGGGCGGCCTGCAGCTGCGCCGCGACCACCACGGGCCGTCGCTCCGCCGGGTACATCTCCATCACCTCGCGACGGCTCATCTCGCCGGAGGCGAGGCGCTGGCGAACCTGGGGAGGCGGAAGCGGGTAGTCGCGCACGAGCTCGGCGGTGCCGAGCGCGAGCACCGGATAGCCGGCGAGCGCCTGCTCGACGGCGGGATCGGGAATGCGCCGCGCATCGAGCTGCCGCTCGATATAGGCGGCGATGCCCATGGCGCGCATCCGATCCACATCGCCCGGCCGCGGCCCGTAGCCGAGGCGGTTCAGGACGTGCAGGATCTGCTGGTCGGGCGTGAGGGGGGACGCGGGCAACTGGAGCGACGCCGCGGACGGGACCGGGGCGGCCGGCGCAACCCGGGGCGCCGGCGCGGGCGCCGAGGCGCACGCGGCCGCGATGAGGCCGATCAGAGCCACGCCCGCTGCGCGCCGGATTCGTCTCATCGTTCCCCCCGGACCTACAGACGTTCCCCCGTATCTTCGTGTTTACACCCCGCCCCGGGGAAGCCGCCTACCGGGCCGGCGGGGGAATGACCGCGACCTTGATCGAGTCGGGCAAGCGGTGCGCCTGGAACGCGTCGTCGATGCGGTCGAGCGGGAAGGTCCGCGAGAGGAGCCGCTCCGTCCGGACCGCCCCCGTCTCGAGCAGGCGCATCGCCTCCGGAAACTCGTCCTGGTAGATCATCGAGCCGATGATCCTGAGCTCGCGGCGCACCACCCAGAAGAAGTTGAGGGCGGTGGCCTCGTGCGGCAGGCCGGTCAAGACCACGCGCCCGCCGGGGCGGCACAGGTTGACGGCCTGCTCCACCGCGGAGGCGGTGCCCGCCGTCTCGACCACCAGGTCCACCCCCTCGCGGCCGGAGAATTTCCGGGCCGCCGCGGTGTCGTCGTCGGCGCCCGAGAGTGCCACCGCCTCCGCGCCCACCTCCCGGGCCAGCGCGAGCCGCCGCGTCGAGCGCGCCACCGCCAGGACCCGGCAGCCCCGTGCCTTGAGCACCTGCACCGCGAGCAGGCCCAGGGAGCCGAGCCCGAGCACCGCCGCGGTCTCACCGGCGGCGGGCGCGGCCCGGCCCACCGCGCGCACCACCACCGCGAGCGGCTCGACCATGAGCAGGCGCTCCGTCGGGAGGCCGGCGGGCGCCGGCCAGCAGCAGCGGGCGGGCACCTTCGCCTGCTCGGCGAAGCCTCCGTCCACGTCGATGCCGACGGCCACGCGCGAGAGGCAGAGATTGCGGTTGCCCTCCCGGCAGAGGGCGCAGACCCCGCAGGAGTAGTTGGGCTCCACCGCGACGGACTGCCCCACCGAGACGTTGGTGACCGCGCTGCCCACCGCCGCCACCGTGCCCACGAACTCGTGCCCCATGACGAGCGGATAACGCACGGGCCGCTCCCCCGTCCAGATGCGATAGTCGGTCCCGCACAGGCCGGCGGCGGTGACCCGGATCACCGCGTCGGTCGGACCCGGGGTGGGCGCGGGCACCGGCGCGAGCGCGAGGGAGCGCGGCCCACGTAGCACGGCGGCGATCATGCGGAGATCATAGCATCGGCCCATCGACCGGGCCGCGCGCGGCCGAATCGGCGGGTCGGCCAACGCGGCACGGCAGCCACGCGCGCTTCCCCCGCGTTGTCTTCCATAGTAGGCTGCGGGCGTGGACGGCCGCGGCGCTTCGGTATCCCGGCGTCCGCCGCGCCAGCGACGTCTCGCCCTGCTCGTGCTGGTCGCGGCGGTGGCCCTCGCGGTGGCGGCCTATCCCTTCCGCGCGCGATGGTGGGGCGGCCTCGTCCTGGCCGTCGCGGAGGCGGGCATCGTGGGCGGCCTCGCCGACTGGTTCGCGGTCACCGCGCTCTTCCGACGTCCACTCGGGCTCCCGATTCCCCACACCGCCATCGTCCCGGCCAACTGGGAGCTCATGGCCCGGCGCGTGGGCACCATGGTGGGGGATCGCGTGCTCACCAAGGAATACGTCACCCACGAGGTCGAGGGCTTCGACATCGCCGAGCTGCTCGCCCGGGCCGCCGAGCGACTCCGGCGGGCCGACCTCGAGGCGGTGGTCCACGCGGTCGCGCGCTGGACGGCCGAGCAGGTCACGCCCTCGGCGACCGGAGACGCCGCGCTCTGGCTCACCCGTCTGGTCCGGGCCAATCCGATCGCGCCCCTGCTCGCCACCGGCATCGAGATCGCGCGCAAGCAGGGCTGGGATCAGCGGCTCATCGAGGCGGTCGCGGCCGCACTGATCGACGCGCTCGAGCGCCCGGACTTCCGGACCGCGGTGGGTGACCTGGTGGACGAGGTGCTGGCCGGCTACCGCGCCCGGATCGGACTGTATCCGCGGATGCTCATGGGGCTCGCGAATGCGTTCGGGCTGATCGACCGCGAGCGGCTCGTCACCGCCCTGCACGAGGCGATCGAGAAGATCGCGGCGGACCCCGACGACCCGCTGCGCCTCCGACTGACCGAGACCCTGGCCGCGCTTCCCGACCGTCTCCGCACCGACGAGGCCCTGGCCGCCCGCGTCGAGGGCGCCAAGGAGGCGCTGCTGGCGAGCCCGGCGGTGGCGGCCCTGCTCGAGGACGCGGCGGCCGGACTCCGCCGGGTCGTGATGGCGGACCTCGCCGCCGAGCCCTCCGAGCTGGTGGACTGGATCACCGCGCAGCTCGACCGCGCCCGCCGGGGGCTCGCGGAGGACGCCGCGCTGAGGCGCTCGCTCGATCGCTGGGCGAAGGCGCGGCTCACCGAAGCGGTGGACCGCTACCACGATCGGATCGCGCGCTTCATCGAGCGAGGCGTCCACGCGCTCGGCCCCGAGGGCGCGGTGCGGCTCATCGAGGAGCACGCGGGTGACGATCTCCAGTACATCCGGGTCAACGGCACGGTGGTGGGCGGCCTCGCGGGCGGAGGTCTCTACGCGATTCACCTGCTGCTCGGGCTGCTCTGAGGCCGGCGGCGTGAGCACGAGGATCGTGGAGGTCCTGGTCGAGACGCGCCGCGGGACCGTGCGCGGTGTCGCCGAAGACGGCCTCGCGGTGTTCCGGGGCTTGCCTTTCGCGCGCCCGCCGGTCGGCCCGCTCCGCTTCAGGCCCCCCGAGCCGCCCGAGCGGTGGGCGGGCATCCGGGATGCGACGCGGTTCGGGCCCTCGGCGGCGCAGAACGCGGCGCTCATCGGCCCGCTGATGAGCCTCGGCATCGATCGCACCGGCGAGGACTGCCTCTATCTCAACGTCTGGACGCCGCGGGCGGACCGGGGGCGCCGGCCGGTCCTCGTCTGGATCCACGGGGGCGCCTTCATCCTCGGCTCGGGCTCGCAAACGCTCTACGACGGCGCGACCCTCGCCCGCCGCGGCGACGTGGTCGTCGTCACCATCAACTACCGGCTGGGCGCGCTGGGCTTCCTGCGCACGCAGGACCGCTTCGGTCAGCGGCTCCCCGCGACCGGCAACGAAGGCCTGCTCGACCAGATCGCGGCGCTCGAGTGGGTACGGGACGAGATCGAGGCGTTCGGGGGCGACCCGGCCGGCGTCACGATCTTCGGCGAGTCGGCGGGCGCGATGAGCTGCGCCATCCTGCTCGGCCTGCCCCGGGCGCGGGGCCTCTTCCAGCGGGCGATCCTCCAGTCGGGGGCCGCCAACTTTCGCTGGCCCCGCGACATCGCCTCGCGCCTCGCCGACCAGATCCTCGCCGACCTCGGGATCTCCTCCCCCGACGACCTCCACGCGGCCGCGCCCGCGCGCCTGCTCGCCGCCCAGCGGCGGCTGTTCATGGACCTGATGCTGGGCGAGCAGCACGTCCTGGGCGCGCTCTCGCCGACCGGACAGCGGGTGGCCGGCGTCCTCTTCCTCGGTCTCACGCTGGCCCGCCGGCGCTTCGGGAACGTCGCATCACCCCTGTCGCGCGGACTGGCCCGGATGCTCCGACGGCGCGGGGAGCGGAGCGGGACGCCGGCGCCCCGACCGGCCGCGCTGCGCGCGTTGCGGACCCGGGGCCTGCCCTTCCAGCCGGTGATCGACGGCGACGTGATCCCGCGCGACCCGCTCGCCGCGGTCCGAGACGGGGCGGCCCGGGACGTCCCGCTGCTCATCGGCACCAATCTGGACGAGGCCCGGCTCTTCGCGCCGCTGGACCCGGAGGCCACGACGCTCGACGAGGCCGCGCTGCTGGCCCGCTGCGAGGCGGCGATCCCCGGCGGCCCGGACGCGGCGCGCCGGGCGGTCACCCTCTACCGCGAGGCCCGGGCTGCGCGCGGCGAGAGCCTCGAGCCGGGCGACCTGTGGTTCGCGATCGAGTCCGACCGGACCATGCGGCACCCCGCGATGCGGCTCGCCGCCCTGCAGGCCGCGCACCAGCCGGCGACCTACGCCTATCTCTTCACCTGGCCCTCGCCCGCGATGGGCGGGCTCTTCGGCTCCTGCCACGCGCTCGAGCTGCCGTTCGTCTTCGGCACGCTCGACCACCCGCTGCTCCGTCCGTTCACCGGCAAGGGTGCGGAGGCCCACGCCCTCGCCGCGCGGATCCAGGACGCGTGGATCGCCTTCGCGCGCACCGGCCGGCCGGGGCACGCGGGCCTGGGGGAGTGGCCCGCCTACGACGCCGCGGCGCGACGGACCATGATCCTCGACCGGCGCTGCCGGGTGGAGGCCGCGCCGCGCGAGGCGGAGCGCGCGCTCTGGGACTCCCTCGACGGCACGAGCGCCGGCACCTCCACGTAGATCGCGCGCGACTCCGCGGCCACGGTGCCGTCGGCCAGCCGCGCCACCGCGCGCGTGTCGAACACGCGCCCGCGGCGGGCGATCAGGCGGGCCTCGAAGCGCACGGGACGGCCGAGGGGAACCGGGGCGCGGTAATCCACCTCGATCCGCGCGGTCACCGCGAGGACCACGCCGCGCACGACGGCGAGACGGTAGTGCAGGCAGTCGAAGATCGCGGCGAGCAGGCCTCCCGACATGAGCCCCTGGTATCCCTGGTGCGCGCGGCCCGGCGTGAACGACGTCACGATCGCGTCCCCCCGCCGCCGGAAGCGCACGCGCAGGCCGTCCCGGCGGCGCGGGCCGCAGATGACGCACCGGTCGAGCGGCGCCGGGTGCAGGGCCAAGCGGGCCGCGGCGCCGCGCGAGGACGGGCGCCCCGCCTCAGGCCGCCGAGTGCCCGCCATCCAGGAACAGGATCTGGCCGGTCATGAAATCGGAGGCGGCCGAGGCCAGGTAGACCGCGAGCGGACCGATCTCGTCGAGACGCCCGGTGCGCCGGAGCGGCACGTCGCGGAGGAGCCGCTCGCGGGTGCGCTCGTCCGCGAACGCCTCCGCGTTCATGTCGGTGACGAACCAGCCGGGCGCGAGCGCGTTGACCTGGATGCCGTGGCGCGCCCACTCGACGGCCAGCGCGCGCGTGAAGCCCGCGACCCCGCTCTTGGACGCCGCGTAGGCGCTGTAGCCGGACAGGCCCGCCTGCGCCAGGATCGACGAGAGATTGATGATCTTGCCCGATTTCTGGGCGAGGAGATGCGCGGCGGCGGCCCGGCAGCCGTTGAAGGCGCCGACCAGGTTGACCTCGAGGGAGGCCCGGAAGTCCTCCGGCGACATCTGGGCCAGCAGGGACACCCGCGCGATGCCGGAGTTGTTGACGAGGACGTGAAGGCCCCCCAGCTCCGCGATCGTCCGGCGCACGAGGGCCTCCACCTGCGGATAGACGGTGACATCCGTCTCCACCACGAGAGCCCGGCGGCCGGTGGCCGCGACGAGCCGCGCGGTCTCCTCGAGGTCGGGGCGGGCGCGCGCGGCTACCGCCACGTCCGCCCCGGCCTCCGCGAGGGCCACCGCGATCGCGCGGCCCAGCCCCCGGCTGGCGCCGGTCACGATGGCCACGCGGCCGTCCAGCCGCAGGGCGGCCGCGAGCGCGCTAGCGGTAGAGGGAATCGAGCAGCTCCCGGTGCTTGTCGGTGATGATCTTGCGCTTGACCTTGAGCGTCGGGGTCAGCAGCCCGTTCTCCACCGTGAAGTCGCTCGGCAGGATGGTGAACTTCTTGATCTTCGCGTAGGACTGGAGCTCCCCGTTCCGCTCCTCCACGATGCGCGACACGCGTTCGACCACCTTCGGATGCTTGGCGAGCGAGGCCGGGTCGGTGTCGAGGATGCCCTGGTCCTTGGCGAACTTGGCGAGCTCCTCCGGGTTCAGGGTGAGGAGGGCCACCGGATAGGGGCGCTTGTCGCCGTGCACCATCGCCTGGCTGATGAACGGATCGCCCTTGAGCAGGTTCTCGATGTTCTGCGGCGCGATGTTCATCCCGCCCGCGGTCACGATGAGGTCCTTCTTGCGGTCGGTGATGTAGAGGAAGCCGTCCCCGTCGAGCCGCCCGATGTCGCCGGTGGCGAACCAGCCGTCCGGCAGGAACACCTCCGCGGTCGCCTCCGGCTTCTTGAAGTAGCCCTTGGCGATGTTGGGCCCGCGACCCAGGATCTCGCCATCGGGCGCGATCTTGATCTCGATGCCGGGCTGCGCCTGCCCCACCGAGCCGAACTTGAAGTTGTCGAGCCGGTTGAACGTCAGCGAGGGGCAGGTCTCGGTGAGGCCGTACCCTTCGAGGATCAGGATGCCGGCGGCGTGGAAGAACTCCGCGATCTCCTTCGACAGCGGCGCCCCGCCCGAGACCGCGAACCGGAGGCGACCGCCGAGGGCCGCGTGCAGCTTCGAGAACACCAGCTTGTGGGCGAGGCGGTGCTTGAAGGCGAGCCCGGCCGGCACCGGCTTCCGGGCCTGCTGGAGCTTCGACACCTCCCGCCCCACCCCGACCGCCCAGTGGAAGATCTTCCGCTTGACCGGAGATCCCGCTTCCGCCTTGGCGAGCACGCCCGCGTACACCTTCTCGAACACGCGCGGCACGCTGCAGATGAAGTGGGGTTTCACCTCGGGCAGGTTGTCGCGGAGCTTGTCGATGTTCTCGGCGAAGGCGGTGGTGAGGCCCCGGTGCACTCCGATGAACGACTCGAGCCGCCCGAACGAGTGCGCGAGGGGCAGGAACAGGAGGTGCGTGTCGCCGTCCTCGATGCCCGACATCTTGGCCGCCGACTCGAGCGTCGCCACGTGGTTGCCGTGGGTCTGGACCACGCCCTTGGGCGGCCCGGTGGTCCCGGAGGTGTACACGATCGTCGCGATGTCCTGGGGCTTCACGTCGGCCACGCGCCCCGCCAGATCGCTCTTGAGGCGCTCCAGGTTGTCTCGGCCCAGCCGCCTGAGCCCGTCCCAGGTCATGATCTGGGCCGAGGGCTCGCCCTCGTAGCCCTGGATCACCACGATCTGCTCGAGCCCGTCCATCTTCCCCTGCACCTCGAGGACCTTCGCGAGCTGGGTGGGGTCCTCGACGAAGAGCGTCTTCACCCCCGCGTCGTTGACGATGTACTGGATGAGGTCGGGGGGATAGGTCGGATAGATCGGAATGGTGCGGCACCCCGTCGAGAAGATCGCGAAGTCGGCCTGCACCCATTCCGCGCGGCTCCCCGAGAGGATGGCGACCGAGTCCTCCTTCTTCCGTCCCAGCGCGAGCAGGCCGGTGGCCAGCTCGCGCACGACCTCCCCGACCTGGCGCCACGTGCGGGTCTGCCAGACCCCGCGCTCCTTCGACTGCTGGGCCGGGCGATCTCCGTCCTGCTCCACCCGGTGCCAGAACATGCTCGCCAGCGTCACGTTGGCCATGGTCTCCTCCTCACACCTGTGTGCGGAGCTCTTTGCGCAGGATCTTGCCGATCGGGCTCTTGGGCAGCGAGTCCACGAAGCGGATCACCTTCGGGCACTTGAAGCGGGCGAGGCGGGTCTCGCAGAAGGCCGCGATCTCCTCCGCGGAGGGGCGCTGGCCGTCCTTGACCACCACGAACGCCACGACGTCCTCGCCCATCAGGGGATCCTTCATGCCGACCACCGCCGCCTCCGCCACCTGCGGGTGGGCGTAGAGCGCCTCCTCGACCTCGCGCGGATAGATGTTGAAGCCGCCGCGGATGATCAGGTCCTTCTTGCGCTCGACGATGAAGAGGAACCCGTCCTCGTCGAGCCGGCCCATGTCCCCGGTGTGGAGCCACCCGCCGCGCACGGTGCGCGCGGTCTCCTCGGGGTTGCGATAGTAGCCGACCATCACGTTCGGGCCCTTGACGCAGACCTCCCCAACCTCCCCGACCGGCAGCGATCGGTCGTCGTCGTCCTGGATCGAGATCGTCACGCCGGGGATGGCCGGCCCGACCGAGCCGAGCTTGCGCGCGCCCGAGAGGCGGTGCGCCGACACCACCGGCGAGGCCTCGGTGAGCCCGTAGCCCTCGAGGATGCGCCCGCCGAACTTCTCCTCGAACGGCGCCACGATCTCGGTGGGCAGCGGCGCCGCCCCCGAGCCCCACACCCGCATCGACCGGGTGTCGAACCGCGACGCGTCCGGATAGTTGAGCAGATAGACGAGCATGGTGGGCACCGCCGACATCGAGACCGCCTTGAAGTCCTGGATCGCCTGCAGCACCGCTTCCGGGTGGAACCAGCGCAGCAGCGCCGCCCGCGTGCCCAGGATGTGCCCCGCGTTCATCACCGTGAGGCCGTAGGAGTGCGACAGGGGCAGCACCGCCACCGCCCAGTCCTCGCGGGCGAGCTCGTGCAGCGAGGCGGCGGCCCGGGCGTTGGACTCGAGGTTGGCGTGCGACAGCGCGACGCCCTTGGGCACGCCGGTGGTCCCCGAGGTGTAGAGAATCACCGCGAGATCGTCGGGGTCCCGGTGTACCGTCGCGAAGGTCTCCGGCTCGCCCGCGGTCTCGTCGGCCAGCGAGCGCGTTCGCCCGTCGCCGCCGCCGTCCGCGAGGAGCACGTGGGAGAGCGTCGGCAGGACCCCCAGCTGGGCCTCCACCTTCCACAGCATGTCGGTGGAGGTGATCACCACTTTGGCCTCCGAGTCGGCCAGGATGTGGGCCACCTCTTTGTCGCCGAGCAGGAAGATGACCGGCACGATGACCGCCCCACACCTGAGGATGGCGCCGTAGCTCTGGATCACCTCGGGGCAGTTCGGGAGCATGACCACGACCCGATCTCCCGGGGCCACGCCGAGGCGGCGGAGCACGTGGGCGAGCCGCGCCGCGGACCGCTGCTGGTCGAGATTGGTGTACTGCCGCCCCTCGAAGGAGAGGGCGACGTACTCACCGTACTTGTCGAGGCCGTCCTCGGCCAGGCGTGCCAGCGTCATGTTTTCCGATGGGTTACGGAGGTGCGCCCAGTTGGAGACACTCGTATATCATGCCGGGGATAACGCAACGCAATAAAACTCTTGACGCTCTATTACGCGCCGCGTTATCCTCGTTCCGGTACTCGAACCGAACCGAACACCAAGGAGCGAGCGATGACCATGAACCCGATGCAGCCCAACGACGTCCTGTCCGAGCTCACCGGCCGCGCCGTGGAGGCCTTCGCCCTGTGGGCCGACGCGAACCAGAGGGTCCTGCGCGAGCTGGTCGATCTCTCCGCCAGCACCGCGAAGGAGGGCGTGCGGCTCTACGCCGAGATCCAGTCTTCCGCGGTGGAGGCGGTCAAGGAAGGCCAGTCGTACATGCTGCGCCGCCAGAACGAGGCGCAGGAGGCCCCGCGCGATCCGCTGAGCTTCTACCAGAAGGGCGTGCTGGAGTCGGTGGAGAGCGCGCAGCGGACCTGCAAGCTCTTCGAGGGCACCGCGCAGGCGATCACGCGCTCGGCCGAGCGGCTGCAGGTGACCGCCGACCACGCCGGCAAGGAGATCCAGGCCACCTTCACCCAGCTCTCCGGCAAGGTGCAGTCGCTCTACACCCCGCTCGCGTAGCGCGTACGCCCGGCCGCGGTTCGGGCAGCCCGGACCGCGGCCGCGGCTACTTCTCGCGCTTCTTCTCGAGCCGCTCCTCGAGCGTGCGCAGCTGCTCGCGCAGCACCGAAACTTCCTCGCGCAGCGCGTCGGCCTCGGCGGGCTCGGGGCGCTTCTCGGTCTTGGCGTTCTCGGGCCCCGAGGCGGACAGCCATCCCGCGCGCGATGCCCACTCGCGCAGCACGCGGTCGGCCTCGCGCTGGCTCGTCATGAGCCCTTCCAGGCTCGAGCGCAGCGACTTCTGCACGAAGTCCTGCCAGGCCTCGCCGTGCTTGATGAGCTGGTGCAGGAACGCGGTGGGCAGCGTGGCGCGGTGGTTGCGCTCGTTCTCGAGGATGATCTGCGCGAGCGTCACCGAGGTGAGATCCTCGCCGGTGGACACGTCCACCACCGAGATCTCCCGCCCGGCCCGGATCAGCTCCTCGAGCTCCTCGAGCGTGACGTAGCGGCTCTCCTGCGTGTCGTAGAGCTTGCGATTGGAGTAGCGCTTGATGACGTACGCCATGGCGAAAATCAGTCTAGCACCGGGTCCGGATGCCCACAAGGCGGACGGGCCCGCGGACGCGCGCCCCGCGGCGGGAGCTACTTGGAAGATGGACGCGAAGGACGGACCGGTGCGGCCATCGCGAGCGCGGAAAGCCCCAGCATGCCCCAGATCGCGGCGCCCTGCGCCATCCAGGCCATCGGCTGGAGTGTCCAGAGCGCCAGCGCGCCCATCGGCTCGGCCGGACGCGTATAATGGACGGGCGTGCGGGACGGCATCACCACCGCCTCGCCGGTCAGCACGTCCTCCGCGCGCTGATTCGTGCACACAGTGCGCAGGCGGATGCGATTCTTCTCGCGGTTGATCTCGATCACCTCGACACGGGCCGAGATCGAGTCCCCCGCCTTCACCGGCTTGAGAAATCTGAGGTCCTGGGAGAGGTAGATCGCCCCGGGACCGGGCAGCCGCGTCCCGATGACCGCCGAGATGAGCCCCGCCGTCCAGATTCCCGGCGCGATCGGCTCCTTGAACACGGTGGAGGCCGCGTACGCGCGGTCCGCGTGCACCGGATTGTAGTCGCCGACCGCGTCGACGAAGGCCGCGATGTCGCCGTCCGCCACGCGGCGGGTGATCTGGGCGCTGTCCCCGACCGCGATAGAGTCGATCGTGACGCCGATCATGCGCGCGGGGCCCCGGGCTCGTTCAGGCGCCGGAGAACCCGGTCCACCTTGTCCTCGAGCGCGTCGATCTTCTCCTCGACCTGCGCCACGTGTCGGGCCAGCGCGGTGACCTGGCCGCGCGAGGGAATGCCGAGTCCGGCCAGCGACGCGTCGATCTGCTGCTCGGCCGCTTTCTTGACGGGGCCCGAGACGTTCAGGAAGCCCTCGAGCTGCTTGCCCATGAGCTGGGCGAAGTTGTCGGTGCCCATCGCCTGCTCCAGCACGCGGGACCAGGCGGCGATCCACTGGTCGAGAAACTGCTTCCACTGGGCCATGAGATCCGGAGACGGCGCCGCCCCCTGGGTCATGACCTTCGACCAGGCCGCCATGCCCTGGTCCATGAAGGGCCGCCAGAAGGCCTGCGGATCCATCGCGGGCGTCGGGGCCTGCGCCTGCCCCATCATGCGAAGCCAGGCCTGCGTGCCTTCCTCCACTTGGCGCTTCCACATCTCGAGCAGCTGCTGACTGGGGTTGTCGGCCATGACGTCGCTCCTCGGCCCGTTGCGCTCTACGAGCGCGCGGCCAGCCAGGACGCCACCTTCGGCCAGCAGTGCACCGAGGCGCCGCGTCCGGCGATCAGCGAGATGTGCCCTCCGGGCAGCTCCACGTATTCCTTGTCGCGGGTGCTCACCACGTCGATCAGCGGCTTCACGCAGGCGGGCGGCGCGATGTTGTCTTCCTTGGCGCCCACCGCGAGCACCGGACAGCGGATCTCGCGCAGATCCACGCGGCGGCCGGCCATCACGAGCTCGCCCTTGATCAGCTTGTTCTGCTGGTAGAAGTCCCGTACCCACTGGCGAAAGAACTCGCCCGGGAACGGCAGGTACTCGTTGGCCCACTTGTTGAGCGCGTTGAAGCCCGACACGTAGTCCGGATTCCAGAGGTTCCACCAGAGGTTCAGGTTGGTGCTGAGGTCCATGGTGGGCTTGAGCAGCTTGAAGCCCATCTTGACCATCTCGGCCGGGATGCTGCCGAGCGTGTCCACGTACTTGTCCACGTCGAACACGCCGGGGGCCAGCCACTTGCCGAAGAGGCCGACGTGGGCGAAGTCGATGGGGCCCGCCATGTTGATGTAGTTCTTGAGCGGGAAGTCCGGGTGCGTGGCGACGAAGCTGGCCGAGAGCGGCGCGCCCATGCAGTAGCCGAGCACCGACATCTCGGAGGCCCCCGAGGACTCGAGCGCCTTCCGGGCCAGCCGGGGGAGGAGCTTGGTTACCGCATCCTCCACGGTGAGCCCGTTGTCCTCCTCGCCGAACACGCCCCAGTCCACCAGGTAGAAGTCGAAGCCCTGCTGCGTCATGTGCTCGACGAACGAGCCCTTCGGCATCAGGTCGAAGATGTAGGGGCGGCTGATGCCGAGATTGGGGACGAAGAGGAGCGGGGTGCGGATCGTGCGCCGCGACTCGTACCGCCAGAGCCTGGACTTGTTGGTGCGGAAGATCTCCTGCCGGGGCGTGGGCCCGACCTTCGGCTCCTTGGGGTTCATCACCATCTCGCCGAAGTGCTTCATGCGGAGGAGGTTGCGCTCGGCCTCCTGCCGCATGCGCGCCAGCAGCTCCGGCGACATCGCCGGCATCTCTCCCATCATCGTGAAGAGCTCGTCCTTCATGACCCCATCCTATCCGTGCCTGACGCTACGCGTCAACCCCAGCGGGACCGGCCCAGGCACCGGCGCGGCCCGGGATCCGTCCCCGGTCGAGCGCCGGCTTCGCCGGCGCAACTCGATCCCGGAGGCTCGAAGGGGGCCGTCGAGGCCCCCTTCGAAGACACCTAGACTTGGAACAGGCTCCCCACCTTCATGGCGAGCCCCATGTCGCCCTTGAGCTTCAGCTTGCCGGACATGAACGCCATCTGCCCGGAGAGCTTGCCCCCGGTCATGTCGAGCCAGTCCTGCGAGGACATCGTCAGGGTGAGATTCGGGTTGGTGGCGGCCCCCTGACTGACGTTGCAGGCGCCGTCCTTGATGACGGCGTTCCAGGTGCCGCCCTGGTCGCCGGTGATGTCGTACTGGATGGTGGCGTTCACCCCGGCGGCCTTGTCGGCCCGGAACCGGGAGGCCATATTGTCGAAGGTCTCCTTGACTGTCGGCATGGCGCGTCTCCTTCGCTCGGACGGCGGCGTTAAAACGTGAAGAGGTCCATGCCCCCGGTGACGGTGAGCACGGCCCCCGTGATGTAGCGCGCGCGCTCCGAGCACAGGAACGCGATCGCGCTGGCGATGTCCTCGGGCTGCCCCTCCCGCTGCATGGCCACCCGCTTGACCATGCGCTCGTACAACGGCGACAGATTCGCGTTCGGCCCCACGATGCCGGGCGCGATCACGTTGGAGGTCACATTGTACCGCGCCCCTTCGAGCGCGACCGATCGGGCGAAGCCGATCACCCCCATCTTGCTGGTCGCGTAGGCGGTCTGCCCGAAACCGCCCATGAGCCCCGCGATGGAGGCCATGCAGATGACGCGGCCCCACCGCCGCTCGCGCATGCCCGGAAAAATCGCCTTGGTGACGTTGTAGGTGCCGGTGAGATTGATCCGCAGGTTGAGATCCCAGTCCTCGTCCGCGGTGTCCTTGAGCTGGCCCATCGTGTAGATCCATCCCGCGTTGTTCACGCAGATGTCGATCGGGCCCACCTCGCTCTCCGCGCGGCGCAGGACGTCGGCCAGGACCGCCCGCTCGGTGATGTCGGCGGCGTAGCCGCGGGCGGTGCCGCCCGCGTCGGTGATCTCCTTGGCGGTGAGGGCGGCGCCCTCCCCGTTGAGGTCGAGCACGATGACCCGGCAGCCTTCCGCGGCCAGCGTCAGGCAGTCCTGCTTGCCGAGGCTCCGCGCCCCACCGGTGACGAGCGCGGTCTTGCCCGCGATGCCGAGATCCACTCCTAGCGGCCCTTGAAGTCGGCGGGGCGTTTCTGGAAGAAGGCCTGAATGCCCTCGGCCGCGTCCTCGGTGCGGAGCGACTGGAGGAACGCGCGCACCTCGATCTCGATCGCGGTATCGATGGGCGCGTGGATGCCGTCGTCCACCGCCTCGATGAGGAGCCGGGTCGCGACCGGGGGCCGCTTGGCGAGCTCGCGGGCGAGGGCCTTGGCGTCGGTCAGGGTCTCGCCCTCCTTGGCGAGGCGGTTCACCAGCCCGGTGCGGTAGCACTCCTCCGCCGAGACCTGGGTGCCGAGGATCAGGTGCTCGAGCGCCCGGCCGCGACCGATGAGCCGCGGGTAGCGCTGCGTGCCGCCGAAGCCGGGGATGATGCCGAGGTTCGACTCGGTCTGCCCCATCCGCGCGGTCTCCTTCAGGATGCGGATGTGGCAGCCCATGGCGATCTCGCAGCCGCCGCCCAGCGCGTGCCCGTTGATGGCGGCCACCACCGGCTTGGGGAAACGCTCGATGCGGCGGACCACGCTGTTGCCGAAGCGGATGAAGGCGCCCACGTCGGCCCCCTGGAAGGCCGAGCCCAGGTCCGCCCCCGCGCAGAAGATCTTGTCGCCCGCGCCGGTGATGATCACCGCGCGCACGCCGTCGTCGCTCTCCAGCTCCGAGAGCGCCGCGTTCAGCTCGCGCACGAGCGTCTCGCTGATCGCGTTGGCGGGCGGCCGGTTGAGGGTGATGATCGCGAAGCGCTCCTCGCGGCTCAGGATCAGGGTCTCGTACGCCATCGGGCGGATCTCCTCTCGGCGGCGGGCTAGTGGTGGGCCGCCACACCCTGCAGGAACAGATCGGCCACCGCGGGCGCGGTGTCCGCCAGCCGGTAGCCGCGCTTGCCGAGCACCCAGGACGTGGCCATCTGGTCCATGGCGCCGAACAGCATCTTGGTCGCGATCTTGACCGGCAGATCGGACTTGAAGTGTCCCTGGCCGACGCCCTCCTCGAGGACGGAGCCGATCAGCGCGAAGTACGCGGCGATCTCCTGGCTCGAGGCCCCGCGGAAGAACTTCTGGCCCTGGCGGAGCTCGACCTGCACGACCTCCGCGAGATCCGGATCCTCCTCGAGCATCCGGAAATGCAGCTGGACGAGCCGGCGCACCTTGGCCACCGCGTCGGGCTCGTCCGCGATCGCGAGCCGCAGCGACGAGACGAAGGCCGCCATCTTCTCCCGGAAGAGCGTGATGAGGATGTCTTCCTTCGTCTTGAAGTAGAGATAGATGGTGCCGGCCGCGATCCCGGCCTCGCGCGCGATGTCCGATACCCGGGAGTTGAAGTAGCCCTTCCGGGCGAAGACCCGGACCGCGGCCTCGACGATCTGCTGGGGCTTGTCTGGATCGCGCATGACAGGGAGTGAACCGCGGTTCATTCTATGCGGCGCCTCCGGCACTGTCAAACGGAACTTGGGCGCGATCCGCGCGGTTGGCAGCTCGCGAGGTACTCCTGGAGACGAGTGAACTCCTTCGGGGCCAGGTTCGCGAACACGAGCACCGCGCCGCCCGTGTACGACTCCCAGACCAGCGCGGGCAGGCGGAGCCGCTCGAGGCCGGAGCGCGCGGGGAGTTCGAGCACGACCACGTCCCCCTCGACGAGCGGCGCGTCGGTGGTGACGCGGCCGCCGGACGCGCTCAGGTCCACGGTCTGCCCCCGCGCGGTGCCCTCCGAGCCGCCCTCCACCAGGATGGGCAGCGACACGAGCACGCGCGGGAAGCGACGGCGCGTGTCCGCGCGCGACACGAACGGCGTCACGCGGCCGGCCGGCGAGTCCGACATCTTGAGGAACGCGACCCCGAGGCTCTCCGCGTCGCGCCGCACCACCGTGCCGACCATCTGGATCCGGCCCGCCGCGCTGGGCAGCGTCACCCGCACCGTCACGATGCTGCCGACCGCCGCGTCGCTCTCGGCCCGCACCTTCATCCCGGACAGGCTCAGGTTCACGACCTCGCCCGACACCACCCGGCCCTCGCCCGACTCCACGGTGGCCGGCCAGGCCGCCGCCGCTCTCGGAAACGCCCGCCGATCGTGACCGCTCATCTCTCGACCGTGACGCGTCGGGGGCCTTTCTGTCAACTCCGACCCGCGCGCCTTGACGGGTCCCGGACCCGCGCGTACGATGCCGCCCCATGACGATCAAGCACCGGATCGGCATGATGCCGGGGCCGTGGCCGCCCGGCCGTGACGGGGCCGCCTTCCTGTGGACCCTCTGCGACATGCTGGAGCGGAGCGACGTGGACTCGATCTGGCTGTCCGACCGCCTCTCGTCGCCGGTCCCCGTCCCGGAGGTGATGACCACGCTCGCCGCCATCGCCGCGCGCACGACCCGCCTCAAGTTCGGGCCGAGCGTGATCGTGCTGCCCTACCGCACGCCGGTGGTCGCGGCCAAGGAGATGGCCACGGTGGACTGGCTGTCGCGGGGCCGCTTGTTCCCCGCGGTCGGCGTGGGCGTGGAGCTGCCGCGCGAGTTCGAGGCCTCCGGGGTGCCGTTCGCGGAGCGCGGCCGCCGCACCGACGAGGCCATCCACGTGCTGCGGCTCCTGTGGACCCAGGACGAGGTGAGCTTCCAGGGACAGTTCTACAAGCTGGATCGCATCTCGGTCTTCCCCAAGCCGTGGCAGACGCCGCCGCCCATCTGGATCGGCGGCAAGAGCGAGGCGGCCATGCGCCGCACCGCCCGGCTCGGGGACGGCTGGATCCCGTCCTTCATCACGCCCGAGGAGCTGCGCGTGGGCGTCCAGACGGTGCAGGAGCTGGCCGGCGCGGCGGGCCGCCAGGTGCCCGAGGATCACTTCGGCACCCTGATCAACTACGCGATCGCCGACACCGAGGCGGCGGCGCTCGCGATGGCCCAGCCCTATATCCCGCGCGGGCGCGTGGACGAGGCGACCATGCGGCGGTGCACCGCCTTCGGGCCGGTGGACCGCCTGATCGAGAAGGTGGAGGAGTACGTCAAGGCCGGCGCGTCCAAGTTCATCCTGCGCCCGCTCTGCCCACCCCCGCTCATGCTGGACCAGGTCGCCCGCATGGCCGAGCACGTCTGCCCCGAGTTCCACCGCCGCTGAGCTTCTGCCCGCACGGGCGCGGCCGTATACTGCAGCCATGCGCCGCCTAACCGCTCTGGCCTTCGCCGGCCTCGTCGCCCTCTCTGGCTGCTCGCTCGTCACCCTCGATCTCCAGCCCCGGATCCGGCCCCTGGAGGAGAAGACCGTCGAGGGCAAGGGATCGAGCAAGATCCTGCTCGTCGATCTCTCGGGTATGCTCTCCGAGGACGGGCCGACCTTCTCGATCGGCGCGCCGCCGCCGCGGGTCCCGCTGCTGGCGCGGGTGCGCGAAGAGCTGCGGAAGGCGGAGGACGACGAGCGCGTGAAGGCGCTCATCGTGCGGATCAACAGCCCCGGCGGTACCATCACCGCCTCCGACATCCTCTACCACGAGCTGCTCGCCTTCAAGGCGCGCAAGAAGGTGCCGGTGATCGCCGCGATCATGGACGTGGGCGCCTCCGGCGGCTACTACGCGGCGCTGGCCGCCGACACCATCGTGGTCAACCCGACCACCGTCACCGGGAGCATCGGCGTGGTGATGGTCACCGTCAACGCGCAGGGCCTGCTCGAGAAGATCGGGGTCGCGCCGCTCGCGATCAAGTCCGGGCCGATGAAGGACGCGGGCTCGCCCTTCCGCTCGCTCACCGAGCCGGAGCTGGCCGTGTTCCAGGGGATCATCGACGACATGTACGGGCGGTTCGTGAGGCTGATCGCGCAGTCGCGCAAGATGCCGGAGGACCGCGTGCGCGCCTTCGCCGACGGGCGCGTCTACACCGCCGACCAGGCGCTCAAGCTGGGGCTGGTCGACCGCGTCGCCTACCTCGAGGACGTGGTGGCGCTGGCGCGGGAACGGGCCGGGCTCGACGAGGCCAAGGTCATCATGTACCACCGCCCGAAGGAGTACCGCGCGAACATCTACTCGCTGACCCCGCCCCCGTCCACCGCCGAGAGCACGCTGGCCCAGTTCGCGGCCGCCCTCGGAGGCGGGGGGCCCCGCTTCCTCTATCTCTGGTGGCCGTGACCCGTCGTTCTCAGCTCAGATCCCGGTGATGCGGGCGGGTGGCGCCGTCGAGCGCGGCGCGGACCTTGTAGCCGAGGGCGGCGGGCGTGAAGGGCTTCTGGATGAACCGGGTGTCGGGATCGAGTACCCCGTGGCGCACGATGGCCTCGTTCGTGTAGCCCGACATGTAGAGCACATGCATCTCCGGGCGTAGCGGCCGCAGCCGCTCCACCAGGGCCCGCCCGCTCTGGCGCGGCATGATGACGTCGGTGAGGAGCAGATGGATCGGCCCCCCGTGCCGCTCGGCCATGAAGACCGCGTCCTGGGCGTCGCACGCCTGGAGCACGGTGTAGCCGCTGCCCTCCAGGATCTCGCGCGCGAGGTCGCGCACCTCCGGCTCGTCCTCGACCAGCAGCACCGTCTCGTCCCCGCGCGGCATCGTCGCGGCCGGGGAGGCGCCCGGGTCGGGCGGGCCCGCCGGCTCGGTGACCCGCGGCAAGTAGATCTTGAAGGTGGTCCCGGCGCCGAGCTCGCTGTAGAGGCGGATGTCGCCACCGCTCTGCTTCACGATGCCGTAGACGGTGGCCAGACCCAGCCCGGTGCCCTTCCCGGGCCCCTTGGTCGTGAAGAACGGCTCGAACACGCGCGAGCGGGTCTGCTCGTCCATGCCCTCGCCGGTGTCGCTGACCGCGAGCATCACGTAGGGCCCCGGTGGCACGGAGACGTGCCGGCTCGCGTACGCTTCGTCGAGATCCACGTTCGCGGTTTCCACCGTGAGCCGCCCACCCTGGGGCATCGCGTCGCGGGAGTTGACGACCAGGTTGACGATGACCTGCTCGATCTGGCCGGGGTCGGCCTTGACGCGGCCGAGGTCCACGGCCGGTACCACCGCCAGATCGATGTCCTCGCCGATGAGCCGCCTCAGCATGGGCTCCATGGCGGTCGTGACCGCGTTCAGGTCGAGCACCTGCGGCTGCAGCACCTGCTTGCGGCTGAAGGCCAGGAGCTGCTGGGTGAGGGCGGCCGCCCGCTCCGCGGTGGTGCGGACGAGGGTGGCGTCGCGATGGATCGGCTCCTCGGGGCGCAGCCGCGAGAGGATGAGGTGGGCGCGCCCCGCGATGACGGTCAGCAGGTTGTTGAAGTCGTGCGCGATGCCGCCCGCGAGCCGGCCGATCGCGTCCATCTTCTGGGACTGCCGGAGCTGCTCCTCGAGCCGCCGGCGCTCCCCGATGTCCTTGAGCAGGCCGAGCGTGCCGACCACCGCCCCGCTCGCGTCGCGCAGCACCGAGATGGACGCGCTGATCTCCACCCGCCGGCCGTCCTTGGCCAGGAAGCCGCTCTCGTAGTTGCGCAGCAGGCCCTGGCCCTCCTCGTCGAGGCGCCGCTTGACGCTCCGGGCCTCCTCCCGGCCGCCCGGGTAGAGATCGACGACCGAGGTGCCGATCATCTCCTCCGCGGAGTACCCGAACATCGCCTCGGCGCCGCGGCTGAAGTAGGTGACGCGGCCCGACCCGTCGGTGGTGATGATCGCGTCCGGCGAGTTCTCGGTGATGGACTGCAGGAAATCACGCGCGTCGCGGATCTCGCGGTAGAGCGCCGAGTTCTCCAGCGCCACCGCGCCCTGCCCCACGAAGGCGGCCAGCAGGGCCAGCTCGTCCTCGGTGTAGGTCCGGCCGGCGACGTCGCCCAGGGTCAGGGCGCCGATGATGCGCTCGCCCGCCTTCAGCGGCACCGCGAGCACCGAGCGGAACCCGTCGGCGCGAATCCGGTCGGCCACCCGCTCGGGCAGGCTGATCTTGGGATCGGCCAGCACGTCGGGCGTCCAGACGGTGCGCTCCTCCGCCGCCGCCCGGCCCACCGTGGCCTCGCCCAGCCGGAAGGTCTGTCCGTGCCACTGCGCCGGATCCCCGACCCCGGCCGCCGCGATGCAGACGAGCCCCTCCGCCTCGCGCTCGAGCCGGTAGAGGGCGGAGTGCTTGGCGCCGAAGACCCGCACCACCGAGGACGCCACCTGCCGGGCCACCTCGGCCGGCTCGAGCCCGCCCGCCAGCTCGCGCCCGGTTTCGATCAGGGCGGCCGCCGACATCTCGGTGCGCCGGCGAGCCGTGATGTCGGTGTGGGCGATGACCGCGCCGTCCTCCAGCGGCGTGACCGTGAGCATGAACCAGCGCTGCGCCTCCCGGCCGTGGCAGGCGTAGTCCAGGGTGAAGATCGGCAGCTCGCGCCGCAGCACGCGCGCGATGCCCGCGGCGGCCCGGGTGTCGGGCGGGCATCCGGCCAGCGTCGCGTCACGGCAGATCGCGAAGTAGTTCTGGCCGACGCCCTCGGCCACCGCGGGCCCCGCGCCGTTCTCCCGACCGAAGCGGCGCCAGGCCTCGTTCGCGGCCACGATGTCCCCACGCTCGTCCACGATCACGGTCATGGCGGGCAGCGCGTCGAGCAGCAACCGGCCGGGGCCCCCGGTCCACGCCGCGGCCGTCACCACCCCCGGCGGCGTCCGGCCGAGTGTGGCGACCGAACCGACCCGCCGAGCTCCTCGCGCGGCGCTCACGCGTGCCTCCGCCACTGCTCGAGCTCGGCCTTCACCACCCCGTCGCGGCACTCCGGGCAGATGCTGTGGCTGAACTGCGCGTCCGAATGCTGGCAGATATAGGTCTCGATCTGCTCCCAGTAGTTCTCGTCGTTCCGCACCTTCTTGCAGTAGGAGCAGATCGGCAGCAGGCCGCGCAGGGCCTTCACCTCCGCGAGGGCCTGCTCGGCGGCGCGGCGGGCGGCGCCTTCCGCCTCGAACAGCGAGGCGTTGCGGATAGCGACCGCGGCCTGATCCACGAAGGCGTCCAGCAGACGCTCCTCGTCCGGGTCGAAGCGGAACGGCTCGCGGCCGTTCAGGGCGAGGATCCCGAGGAGCACGCCGTCCAGCATGACCGGCATGCCGAAGAAGGTCTTGAGCCCGTGGTCACGCCACCAGTCCAGCGCCATGAAGCGGCCGTCGCTGAAGACGTCGGGCACGTTGACGACCCGGCCGTAGCGGGCGACCCAACCGAGCACGCCCACGTCGAAGGGCAGGCTCGGCACGGGCCAGTCCGCTCCCATCTCCTGGTCCGAGAAGGCCACCAGCCGCAGCGTCCGGGTGTCCTGGCTCGCGACCCAGAAGCACGCGGCGGCCGTCCCCGCGAGCTGGGCCGCCGCCACCGTGATCTCGCGAAGCACGTGGTCGACGTCGAGGCTGCTCGGGGTGGTGCCGCCCGGGTGGAATGACGTCATGACGCCCCGCTTCTCAGCCCTGGAACTCCCGGGCCGAGATGCCGTACCGCTTCATCTTCGCGTGCAGCGTCGTGTAGTTGGTGCGCAGCAGGCGAGCGGCCCGGCTCTTGTTGCCGAGGGTGGCGGTCAGCGCGCGACGAATCGCCTCCCCCTCCGCGTCGGCCACCGCGCCGTCCACGATCTGCCGGAGCGAGCAGGTTCCGACCTTCGAGCGGGCGGACGCCGGCCGAGCGGGCGGCCTCGCGGCGAGCGCGCGGGACGACGAGACACGCGACAGGGGGCCAAGGTCCAGACTCGAGATCCAGGGCAAGACGGCTTCGACGCTGCTCATGAGCACCCTCCTCCGAGGTTCACTGAGGCTCCTGCCCTCTCGTCTCAGGGCAAGGCCAGTGCCACCCCGGGCGGGCGTGCCCCGGCCGCGACCGGCCACCGCATCGGGACAGTGTTCCCGGCTACTTGGAGGATATCTGGGTCGGCCGGGGCGCCGCGGGCTGGGGGCCCGGATCTCGGGACGGGTCCAGAACTATAGTGGCGGGACTATAACGGCGAGGCCAGAGCCGATCAGCGTGGGCTGAAATCGCGGGCGTGGATCGAATAGCGCTTCATCTTGGCGTGAAGGGTCGTGTAGTCGGTGCGCAGGAGCCGTGCCGCCTGGCTCTTGTTGCCCTTGGTGGCCTGGAGCGCGTGCCGGATCAGCTCGCACTCGGCCTGCACGGCGGCCAGCTCCGCGACCTCCCGCAGCGAGAGCTCCCCCCCGGCGCGCTCGGTGACGGGCCGCGGCGAGGCGGGCGCTCCCGCGGTGAGCGCGGGGAGGTGCTCCAAGGTCACCTCGTCGGTCGCCACCAGCGCTGCCTTGCGGATCACGTTCTTGAGCTCGCGCACGTTGCCGGGCCAGTCGTGGCGCACCAGCGCCTGCATGGCCTCGTCGGCTATCCGGCGCACCGGCCGCCGCAGCTCCATGCTCACCTCGTCGAGGAAGCGCTGGGCGAGGTAGGTGATGTCCTCGCGCCGGGTCCGCAGGGGCGGCAGCGTGATCGTGAACTCGCCGAGCCGATAGTAGAGATCGGCCCGGAAGCGGCCGGCCTTCACGCCCGCCTCGAGCTCGGCGTTGGTGGCCGCGATGATGCGCGCATCCACCGCCACCGCGCGGGCGCTCCCCAGCGGCTGAACCTCACGTTGCTCCAGCGCGCGGAGCAGCTTGGCCTGGGTCGCCACCGGGATATTACCGATCTCGTCCAGGAACAGGGTGCCGCCCTTCGCGAGCTGGAAATGACCTTCCCGCTTGGTCTGCGCGCCGGTGAACGCCCCGCGCTCGTGGCCGAAGAGCTCCGACTCCACCAGCGTCTCGGGGATCGCGCCGCAGTCCACCGCCACGAACGGAGCCTGCCGGCGCGGGCTCTGCTGGTGAATGGCGCGCGCCACCAGCTCCTTGCCGGTCCCGGTTTCGCCCTGGACCAGCACCGTGAAGTTGGACTCGGCGACCTGCGCCACCTGCTGGATCACCTGAGCGATCGCGGGGCTGCCGCCCATGCGCTCGGCCAGCCCACTGCCCTGCCCCTGGCGCTTCAGCTCGTCGATTCGCGACCGGAGCTGGTTGCGCTCGACCGCCCGCTGCAGGGTCAGGGTCAGCAGCTCGACGTCGAACGGCTTGGTGAGGTAGTCGTAGGCCCCGAGCTTCATCGCCCGCACCGCGGTGCCCAGGTCGGCGTGGGCGGTGCAGATGATGACCGGCACCTCCGGATCCAGCCGCTTGATCTCGGGCAGCGCGTCCATGCCGCTCATCCGCGGCATGCTGAGATCCATCAGGATCACCGCGGGCCGTTCGCGCTGGACCTGCTGGAGCGCGACGGCGCCGTCCTCGGCGGTGACGACCTCGAATCCCTGGTTCTGGAGAACCGCGCCGAGGAGGGACCGGATCTCCGCCTCGTCGTCCACCACCAGGATCTTGGTCAACGGGTCATCCCGACGTGCGGAGCTGATAGATCGCGACGTGGCGGATCGAGGCCACCGGGCGGGCGCCGCCCGCGAGGAGGAGCAGGTCCAGCTCCACGAACTCGTGCCCCTTCCCCTGGAACAGGTTCTTGACCCTCGCGCGCGTCTCCAGCCGCTCGTGGACGCGCGCCACGCTCAGATGCTGGCCGTGGCTCTCCACGTGGATCCACGGGCTGACCCGCACGTTCCGGTCGAGCGCCCGGTTGGCCTGCTCGAGGTAGATGCCGGGATGAGCCGGCCCGTCGGACTCCCGGTACATGGGGAGCTTCTCGCTCACCTTCTCTAGGAACGCGTCCGCCACCGGGCGCTCGAGAATGAGCTGCGGGGTGCCGAGCACCGGGTGGCGCTCCAGGAAGTCGCGGCTCGCGAGCGGGCGCTCCACCGGAAGCGCGGAGGCGGGATAGGCCGCCACGTCCGGCAACGGCAGCAACGGACCGAGCGGCAGTCCCATGGTGGCGGTCGCGCAGACCTCGTCCTCGTCGTTCATCGCGCGAACCTGGATGGTGACCTGGTCCTTGGAGTGGGCCGCGACGCTGGCCCGCACCGTCGCCGGCTGGCCGAAGTAGACGGGCTTGGCGAAGCGCACCGAGAACGTGCCGTGGTCGAGCCAGGCCCCGCCCAGCGCCGCCACCACCGGGTGCGTCATCCACGAGTACACGGTGACCCCCGGGACCAGCCCACCCCGGAACCCGAACTCGCGGGCCAGCCCGTCCTCGTGGATCTTGTTCTCCCAGGCGTCGTGGGTCGGGGTCGCGCTCACGCGATACTCCGGCAGCGCGGTTCCGACGACCAGCGCGTCGAGGCTCATGGCGCGGGCTTGGTACCCCCGTAACCCCCGGCCACGTCCTGGTCCGCGTTCCACTTCACCCAGGTGGCCTCGAGCTTGTCCACGGCGAGCGGCACCGGCTTTCCCGGCGTCCCGGCCGCGGGGATGAGCAGCTCCTGCGGACCGGTCAAGGTCCGCTCCCACTGCCGGTCCGGGCCCGCGCACACCGCGCTGCCGTGGTGCACCTGCACCAGGAGCGAGCCGTCGGGCCCCCGGCGGAGCCCCACTCCGGCCGCGCGGACGGTGACGACTGCGGTCCCCGCCTGGACCTCGATCTGCGTGGGCGGCGGGCTATTGGGCGCCACCGCGATCCAGAGCCAGCCATTGTCGAGGCGAACGCGCGTCGGGCCGGGCTCGGCGCTCGGCGGGGAGGGGAGAAAAGCGAGCTGGGAGCGGGAGCCGAGCCGCAGCGCCTGGCCGCTGGCGGTCTTGAGCGCGATCCGCCCGCCCACCTGGGTCCGCACGCTGTCGCCCTCGCCCAGCCGGGCACGCAGCTCGGCGGGAGCCCACGCGGGCGTGTCCTTCCGGTGCACCTCGCCCGCCCCTCCGAGGGTGACGATCTGGGCCGGCAGCTCCTTGGGTTGAGCCCACGCCGCGCCACCGGACAGCCCGGCGAGAAGCACGAGGCCACCCAGTGCCGCCGCCCACATGATCTTGATCACGCGAAGACCTCCGGGGACCGAGGGTGGTATCCCGGACAGCGTAGCACGGGGAGCCGCGGATACTTCGCAAACGCCGGATCGCGCGCCGAGAGCGCGCACATCCAGAACTCCGAGCCGCGGCCCGACACGACGCGGCGCGCGTGGGCGCAGGTGGCGCAGCGGCCGGGATCCGGGCCACCGCCGCGCGCGCCGGTCCGCGGCCCCGAAATGGCTAGCGTCCGGTGAAGCGCGGCGGGCGCCTCTCGAAGAAGGCGGCGATGCCCTCGCGGGCGTCGTCGGAGAGCGCCACCAGCGTGATGAGCTCCCGCAGATAGCGGAGGGCCGCCCCGTACTCCATGTCGGGCGCGGTGGCCGCCGCCTCCTTGGCCAGCCCGAGCGCGGTCGGAGAGTAGCCGGCCAGGGTGCGGGCCAGCGTGCCCACCGCCGCGTCCAGCTCCGCGCGCGGCACCACCCGGCTCACCAGACCCATCTCGAGCGCTTCTGAGGCCGAGACCGGCTCGCCGCTCAGGATCATCAGCATGGCGCGCTTGCGCCCCACCGCGCGCAGGATCGGCGCCATCACGATCAGCGGAAGCAGTCCCACCTTGATCTCGGGCAGGCCGAAGACCGCGTCGTCCGCCGCCATCACGATGTCGGAGCCCGCGGCGAGCCCACAGCCGCCGGCCAGGGCGTAGCCGTGAACCTGGGCGATGACGGGGGTCCGCATCCGCGCCATGTGCTCGAGGATGCGGGCGAGACCGCCGAAGGACTCCCGCGCCTGCAGGGTGGTGCCGCGGTCGCCCACGTGCTTGAGATCGGCGCCGGCGCAGAAGGCCCGCTCGCCCGCCCCGCGCAGAACGATGACGCGCGCGGTCGGCTCGGCCTCGAGGCGGCGCAGCGCCGCCTCCAGCTCGCCCAGCAAAGCCGCGTTGAGCGCGTTCCGCGCCTCCGGCCGGTTGAGCGTGAGCCGAGCCACGCCCCCGGTCAGCTCTTCCAGCAGCACCGGCTCGCTCACCGGGCCGGCGCCCCCGGCTCGTCCAGGAGGTCGAGGAACTGGCTGAGGATGCGGGCGGTCGCCCCCCAGATGACGTCGTCGCGCGAGACCTGGTAGAACTCCACCGGGTGCGGCTCGCCGTTGCGCTCCCAGATCTCGGTGCGGAAGATCGCCGGGTCGCGCAGCGTGGTCAGCGGCACCTCCAGCACGCGCTCGATCTCCCGCCCGTCCGGGGCGAAGTCCACGCGGTCCCGGACGATGCCGACCACCGGCGTGATGATGAAGTTGGTGGCGCGCGTCTCGGTGTCGTCGAGCAGCCCGAGCACCTCCACCGCCTCGGCGGGCAGGCGGATCTCCTCCCACGCCTCGCGCAGCGCGGTCTCGACCCGCGAGCCGTCGCGCTGCTCGACCACGCCCCCCGGGAACGAGAACTGACCCTTGTGATGCGGCACGCTCGCGGTCTTCTTGGTGAAGAGCACGTGCGGTCCGTCGCGATCGGTGACCGGCACCAGCACCGCGGCCGAGACCAGATCGCTCCGATCCAGTGCCACCCGTGGCCGCCGACTCAACGCCGCATCCAGACGCCGGCACAGGTCTTCGAGGCTCAATGGGCGCGAGGGCATCTTGCTGGAGGAATCACGCGAAGCGACAGCCCACCGACCCCAATCGCGTGAACGAAGCGCGCACGGACTGTCCCACCGTGGGCCGCAGGATCTTGGAGATGGAGCCGGTGAGCACGATGTCGCCCACGCGGAGCCGGCGCCCCATCCGGCCGAGCGTGTTGGCCGCCCACGCGAGCGAGACGAGCGGGTTGCCCAGCACCTCGGCGGCGGTCTGGGTCGCCACGATCTGGCCGTCCTGCTCGAACACCACCCCCTCGAGCGCCAGATCCAGGCCTGCCACCGGGGTGAGCGGCCGGCCGAGCACGATGGCGTTGGTGTAGACCCCGTCGGCGACGACGTCCACACCGCGGGGCGTCCCGCCGAGCCGGAAGTCGATCAGCTCGAAGGAAGGCATCGCGCCTTCCACCGCGAGCAGGGCGGACGCAGTGGAGACCCCCGGGCCGGCCAGGTCCGACTTGAGCAGGAACGCGACCTCGACCTCGACACCGATCGCGACGAAGCGCGAGAGCGGCACCGCGTCGCCGCTGCCGAACACGCCCGAAGCCAGCAGAAAGCCCAGCACCGGCTCGGTCACGCCGTGGCGCTCCTGCAGCGCGGCGCTGGTGAAGCCCACCTTGTAGCCCACCACGCGCTCGCCGCGTCCGACCAGCGCCTCCTCGAGCTGCCGTTGCAGCCGGTAGGCCTGCTCGAGGGTCAGGTCCGGCGCGACCTCGCTGATCGGGCTCGCCAGCGCGCGACCCACCCGCCCCTTCAAGAGGTGCTCGACCAGCGCGGCGGTCATGGAGCGGTCGGCGCCGTCACCGCGACGCCGGCCGCGGGGCGATCCGGTCGGTGACCTGGGCGAGGACCGCGGCCGCGCTGCCCCGGATCACGAGATCGGCCTGGCCGTCGTGCGGCGTGTCGGTCAGGTTCACGATCGCCAGGGTGGCGCCTGCGTCCCGGGCGTGCAGCGGCATGTAGGCGGCGGGGTAGACCACGAGGGACGAGCCCACCACCAGGAAGAGGTCGGCCGCTCGCGCGCGCCGCTCCGCCTCTTCCATCTCCCGCCGCGGCATCGCCTCGCCGAACATGATCGTGTGGGGCTTGATGATGCCGCCGCACGGCGGATCGCAGAGCGGCACCGCCACGCCGGCCTCCAACCACTCCTGCACGCGCTCCCGCTCGTAAGGCCGCTCGCAGCTGAGACAGCGGGCGCGGGTCGCGTTGCCGTGCAGCTCGATCACCCGATCCTCGGGCAGCCCGGCCCGCTGGTGGAGGTTGTCGATGTTCTGGGTGATCACACAGTCGAGCTTGCCGAGGCGCCACAGGGTGACCAGGGCGTGATGCGCCGGGTTGGGCTCGGCGCGCCGGATCACCGGGAACGTGGTCCGGCCCAGCTCCCAGTAGCGGCGGCGGCCGCCCTCGGTCGCCATGAAGTTCTGGAAGGTGAACTCGTTGGGATCGAAGCGGTCCCAGACCCCGCCCGGGCTGCGGAAGTCGGGAATCCCGGACTCGGTGCTGACCCCGGCTCCGGTGAAGGCGACGATGCGGCTCGACGTGGAGATGAGATCGGTCAGACGCTCGAGATCGGCTCCGCTCACCCGCGCCGTTTCCCCCTCTTTTTCACAGCCTTCCGGGCCGCCTTCTTCGTTGTCGCTTTAGCCGGCTTCCGGGCCGCCGGCGCCCCGCCGCGCGCCTTCGGCCGCGCGGCCACATACGGCTCGTTCCGGGCCCCGACCCCGCCGCGAATCTGCGCACCGCTCCTGATGACCTGGATCCAGCCGGCGAGGTCTCCGGCCAGCTCGGGGTAGCAGTGATCGCGGTAGGCCTCCAGAGCGCGGAGCGCGGCCGGATCCTTCCACGGCTTGAGCACGAAGGGCGCCTCGGGGTCGTGCACGTCGAACGGCGCGTCGGTCGCCATCGCCATCACGATGTACCGTCGGGTCAGCTCGGGCATGTGGGCCTCCTGCTGTGGGGAAGCGGGCCCGCGCGGCCCCGCCCCCTGCCACGCTCTCAGGGCTGAGACAGCACCGCGACGGCCGAGACCGAGCCCGGGCCGCCCAGATTGTGCGCCAGCCCCATGTCGGCACCCGGCACCTGCATCCGGCCGGCGCGTCCGACGAGCTGGTCGTGGATGTTGTTGATCATGCGGATGCCCGACGAGCCGATCGGGTGGCCGCACGACTTGAGCCCGCCCGAGGTGTTCACCGGCAGCGACCCGCCGAGCCGCGTCTCTCCCGCCTTCACCGCCCGCCAGCCGGCGCCCGGCTCGAAGAAGCCCAGATCCTCGTAGTTCACGATCTCGGTGATGGTGAAGCAGTCGTGGCACTCCGCGACCTTGATCTGCTTCGCCGGATTGGTCACGCCCGCCATCTTGTAGGCCGCCTTGGCCGCTTCGCGCGTGGCCCGGAACGAGGTGAAGTTCCACGAGGGATCGAACTGGGTGTTCCAGTAGCCCGCGGTCACCGCGTAGGCGATGCCGCGGATCACCGTGTACCGGTCGGTGAACTTCCGGGCGAGGTCCGCGCGGGTGAGGATCGCGGCCGCCGCCCCGTCGGTGGTGGGGCAGCAGTCGAAGAGCCCGAGCGGCTCGGCCACCTTCGGGGCCCGGGCGTGCTGCTCGGCGGTGATCTCCTTCTGGAAATGCGCCCGCGGATTGAGCGAGCCGTGCCAGTGGTTCTTGACCGCGACCGCGCCCAGCGCCTGCTCGTCCGCCCCGTACTCCTTGAAGTAGCGCGAGGCGAGCAGCGCGAACATGCCCGGCGCGGTGCGCCCCTTGGCGAGCACGGGGTGCCCCCGGTTGACCGCCTGCGCCACCAGCGAGCCGCGCGAGGGCACGTCCCGCATCTTCTCGGCCCCCACCGCGAGGGCCAGATCGTATTCGCCCGAGGCCACCGCGAGCGCGGCGTTGCGGACCGCCTCGATGCCGGTCGCGCAGTAGGCGGCCACCCGGGTGACCGGGATCGGAAAGAGGTTGAGGGGATCGGCGACCGCGGTGCCCGAGTTGCCGTCGTAGCCGTAGAGCATGGGCTCGTAGCAGCCCAGCCAGGCCGCCTCGAGCTGGCCGCGCTCCACGCCCGCGTCCGCCAGGGCGAGCGACACCGCCTCGTAGATCATGTCGGTGAGGCTCTGGCCGAAATTCTCCCCGAACTTGATCGTCCCGGTGCCGATGATCGCGACCGCGCCGCCCAGTCCGCTCACTGCCGCTCCCCCTCCCGGGCATCTCGTTCGGTGCCCTTCGCTTCAGCCGTCCCAGCCTACTCTGGGGCCGGCCGAACCCGCAAGTCTCGCGTCCTGTGGCAGAATCCCGCCCATCATGAGGGCCATGCTCCTCCGGGCTCAGGCGCCGATCGCCGGCTCTCCGCTCGAGGCGGCCGAGGTCGACGCACCGATCCCGGAGCCGGGGGAGGTCCGGGTGCGCGTGCGCTGCTGCGCCACCTGCCGGACCGATCTGCACGTGATCGAGGGGGATCTGCCCCCCCGGCGCCTGCCCATCGTGCCGGGCCACCAGGTCGTGGGCACCGTCGAGGCGCTCGGGCCGGGCGCGCGACGGTTCACCCCCGGGGATCGCGTCGGCATCGCGTGGCTCCGGTCCACGTGCGGCACCTGCCCGTTCTGCGCCGCGGGGCGGGAGAACCTCTGCGAGCGCTCGGCGTATACCGGATGGACCGCCGACGGGGGCTACGCCGAGTACTGCTGTGTGCCCGAGGCCTTCGCCTACGCGATCCCCCCGGGCTTCGACGATGCCGAGGCGGCGCCGCTGCTCTGCGCGGGCATCATCGGGTACCGGGCCCTGCGCCGGAGCCACGTCCAGCCCGGAGGCCGGCTCGCTCTCTACGGCTTCGGCTCCTCGGCTCACATCACGCTGCAGATCGCGCGCCACTGGGGGTGCAGGGTCTACGTCTCGACGCGCGACCCGGCCCATCAGCGCCTCGCCCGCGATCTCGGAGCCGCGTGGGCCGGCGGCTCGACCGAGCCGCTACCGGAGCGAGTGGACGGGGCGATCATCTTCGCCCCCGCCGGCGAGCTCGTGCCGCCCGCGCTGCGGAATCTGGAGAAGGGCGGCACGCTGGCCCTGGCCGGGATCCACATGAGCGACGTGCCGGCCATGGCGTACGAGCCTCACCTCTTCTGGGAGAAGACCCTCCAGAGCGTCACCGCGAACACCCGGACCGACGGCGAGGCGCTGCTCGCCGAAGCCGCGGCGATTCCCGTCAAGCCGCGCGTCACGCGCTACCCGCTCGCGGAGGCCAACCGCGTGCTGCAGGCGCTGGCCGGCGACCGTGTGACGGGCACCGCGGTGCTCATGCTCCGGTGAGCCCGGATCCCGAGCGCGCCGGGAGCCGAGGCGCGGGGACGCTGGACTTCGCCGCCGCGTCGAGGCAGGCTCTAGCCACGGCCGGACGAGGAACCCCATCACACGGAGGAGCGCGATGAAGGAGCCGTCTCTCGATGGACTGCACGCCCGCCTGGACCGTCTCGAGCGGGAGGTCGGCTGGTGGCGCCGGGTTGGCGTCGCCGCCCTGGCGTGCGCGGGTCTCTTCGGCGCCGTCGCGGCGACCGTCACCACCAATCCCGATGAGGTGAAGACGCGCCGGCTCGTGATCACGGACGGCGACGGTCGCGGCCGCGCCGTCTTCACGGTGGACGAGAGCGACCGCACGCGCCTGACGCTCGCGGACCGGGACGGCGCCACCACCGCGGATCTCACGGTCACGCCGGGCCAGTCCGCCGCGCTGTCGGTGGGCCGCGCGGACGCCCAGGCCCAGCTCGCGGCGGCGGGCGATGGGGGCCAGCTCTCGGTGGGCGCGCGAGGCCAGCGGGGCTGGCTGGTCGCGACGCCGAACGGGTCGAGCCTGGGGCTCGGCAACGAGGCGGGCCGGCCACAGATCTCGGTCGCGAGCGGCCCCACCCAGGGGCCGAGCCTTCAGCTTTCCGATCGTGATGGCAACGCGGTCTGGAAGGCGCCCTAGACGAAAATCGTCGTCCGCTTCGACATTTTGTAAGCCTCCCGCCGCCGCCCGGTTCAGCGGCCCTCGGACCCCCGTCTTATCAGCGGCTTAGCCCGGCCATCCCGTGGCACCGCTCTTGCTCGATTTTCACACCCCGATGAGCGACGGACCGATCAAACGAGAGGTGGCCCTTGCCGGCCAGCATGTCCGGCGCAAGGTGATCCTCGCCCTCACGCTCTGCTCCGTCATCCCGCTGCTCCTGCTGATCTACGTCTTTCACGCGCCGGTGCGCGAGTTCCTGGGCCCGCTCTCGGGGCTGGCCGACTCGGTGAGCATCCCGGCCCTGATGGCCTTCACCGCGCTCCTGATGGCGGGCGGGGCCTTCATCGTCTGGGACATCGCCACTGCCCTGTCCCGGGCCGCGCAGATCAGCAACGAGCAGAACCCCGAGCTACTACCGGCGGACCCGGTCCGCAAAGACGAGATCGGCACGCTCATGAGCTCGTTCGCGCGCATGCTCGCCACCATCGAGCAGCAGTCGCAGGAGATCAACGAGTTCCCGCGCCGCCTGGACCAGCTGATCCGCGAGGCCTTTCGCGACTCGCTCACCGGGCTGCCCAACCGGGCGCTCTTCATGGACCGTCTCGCCCACGCCCTGACCCGCGCGGAGCGCAGCGGCTCGAATATCGCGGTGCTCTTCCTCGACCTGGACCGCTTCAAGATCCTGAACGACACGCTCGGCCAGGAGGTGGGTGACCGGCTGCTGGTCGAAGTGGCCCATCGCCTGGCCGCGTGCCTGAGCCCCGAAGACACCGTCGCGCGCCTGGGCGGCGACGAGTTCGCGCTACTCCTCGAAGACACCTCGGTCCTCAGCACCGCCACCGCCCTCGCCGAGCGGGTCTCCGCGGAGATCCAGCGGCCGTTCGTCGTCGACGGGCGCGACGTCCTGATCTCGGCCAGCATCGGGGTTGCCCTCACCGGTGGCGGCTCGATGCAGCCGGAGGAGGTGCTCCACAACGCCGATCTGGCCATGTACCAGGCCAAGGCGGAGGGACGCGCCCGATACGAGCTCTACGAGCCCGGCTTGAACGTCACCACCCGCGAGCGACTGGATCTGCAGGCCGACCTCCGGACCGCGGGCGCCCGCCAGGAGCTGAGTCTCCGCTACCAGCCGGTGGTCACCCTGGCCAGCATCCGGCCGGTGGAAGTCGAGGCCCTGGTTCGCTGGGACCATCGACGCCGCGGCGCCCTGCTGCCCGCCGACTTCATCGGCCTCTCGGAGGAGACGGGCCTCATCGTCCCGATGGGCCAATGGATCCTGCGCGAGGCCTGTCGCCAGGCGCGAGCGTGGCAGACGGAATCGTCCGAGATGCCACCCCTCATCGTCAGCGTCAACCTCTCGGCGGGCCAGTTCGAGCGGACCGCGCTCCCCGAGGAGGTCGCCACCATCGTGCGTGAGACCGGGCTCGAGCCGCGCCGGCTCCAACTCGAGATCAGCGAGGCCGTCCTGATGCGCGACGACCCGCGGATGCTCGACCGGCTCGAAGCCCTCAAAGCTATCGGCGTGCGCCTGGCCATCGACGACTTCGGCACCGGCTACGCGTCGCTGTCTTATCTGAAGCGCCTGCCGGTGGACTGTCTCAAGATCGACCGCTCGCTCGTCAAGGGCGTGGCCTACGAGACCGAGGACACCGCGATCATCCGCGCCGTCACCAGCCTCGCGAAGAGCCTCGGGATCACGGTGACCGCGGAGGGCGTCGAGACCCACGAGCAGCTCGTCCAGCTGCGCGCGGTGGGCTGCGATCAGGCCCAGGGTTACTTCTTCGCGCGGCCGGTGTCCGCGGATCGCGTCCCCGAGCTCCTCGTGAGCCTCGGCGCCGACGACCGGCATGGGAGCCCCTCATGGCTCGGCTGACCCTCCGCGGGCTCGCGCGCACCCTCGTGATGCGTCTGATCGGCATCGTGGCCTTCACCGGGGCGCTGGGTATCGGCCTGTCCCTGCTCCTCGAGGCCGCCGTCTCCGAGCCGGAATGGACCGAGACCGCCGCGATCGCCCAGCGAGCGGTGGACCGGAGCGGCCTGCCCGAGCTGCTCGCGGGCCAGAGCGCGCGCAGCCCCAAGCGCTGGGCGGAGGAGAGCGCGCGCTTCGTGCGTGAGCTGCCCGGCGTCATCACGATCAAGGTCTGGGACCCGCAGGGCAACGTGGTCTGGGCGGTGCAGCCCTGGCTGGTCGGGCAGCACTCCGAGTCTCAGGAGCTGCGCGACGCGCTGGCCGGGCGCGTGGCGGTTCGGTTCTCGGCGGTGGCGCCGCCCAACGCCGAGGCCCAGAGCTTCTCGTCGCCCAACGTGGCCGACATCTACGTTCCGGTCTACGGGCCCGGGGCCGCCCGCGTCGTGGGGGTCGTCGAGCTTTCGCAGGCGCCGCTGCGCATGGACCAGGCTCACGAGCGGTGGAGCCAGCTCGCCTGGAACATCGCCTTCGGCACCGGGGGAGGCCTCTGCCTCATCCTCCTGCCCGCGGCCTGGCGCAGCCATCGCCGCACGATCGCGGAAGCCAGCTCGACCGCGCAGCGCTCCGTGCAGCGCACCCAGGAGCTGCAGCGCACCACCGAGCAGCTCCGGGAGGCCCTCAAGGCAGTGAAGCATCGTGCCGAGGAAACCGACCGCATGCTCGAGGTCACCGAGGCCATCGGCTCGGCGCTGGAGCAGAAGGAGCTGTTCGAGGTCATCGCCCAGGGCGCCGCGCGCGCGTGCCGGGTCGACCGCGGCTCCATCTTCCTGCGCGACAAGTCGGGCCAGCTGATGGTCCCAGTCAGCTCCCAGCTCGCCGACCGGGCCGCCTCCGCCAAGGGCCCGGACGGCGCCGAAACCCTGCGCGCCCTCGCGCTCGAGGAGATGCCCTCGTTCCTCCTCGAGGCGGTGCGCCGCCAGGAGCCGGTGGTGATCTCCGACCCGGGCAGCGACCCGCGCGTGCCGCAGGGCTGGGTCGGGCTCTTCCAGGCCAAGTCCGCGCTGGTGGTCCCGCTGATCCACCAGGGCCGCACCGCGGGCGTGCTCATCCTGGACCACTTGAAGACCCTCCACGTCTTCACCGAGGAGGAGATCCGGCTCGCCACCACGCTGGCCGCGCAGGCCGCGGTGGCCCTGGAGAAGGCGCGCCTCTACGACGAGATCCAGCAGCGCCTGCAGCAGACCGAGACCCTCCTCGCGGTGAGCCAGGCGATCGGCTCGGCCCCCGATCTTACCGAGGCCATCCGCCGGACCACCCGGGAGATGGTCCGGATCCTGGGAGCCGACATCGGGCTGGCCTGGTGCGTGACGGGCGGCGGCGACCGCTTCATCCCGCTGGCCGGCTACCACGTGCCGCGCGACCTGCGCGAGCCGCTCTCGGGCCTGCCGCTGGCCCCGGAGGATCCGCTGCTCGACCTCGTGAAGCGCCTGCGCACCGCGCTGCACTCGAGCAACAGCAAGACGGACCCGCGCTTCAATCAGCCGGCGCTCAACCTCCTCCCCCAGGCGTCGCTCCTGATCCAGCCGGTCCAGGTCAGCGACGAGCTCCTGGGCATCTTCGCGATCTCCTGGGTGCGCGACGCGCACGCGTTCTCGATGGACGACCTGCGCCTGGCCGACGGCATCGCCAAGCAGGCCGCGGTGGCCATCGAGCTGCACCGCACCCAGCGGCACATCATCGAGCAGGAGCGTCTCAACGCGGTCGGCAAGATGGCCAGCGGCCTCGCGCACGACTTCAACAACGCGCTCGTGCCGATCTCGGGCTACGCGGAGATGCTGCTCGAGCACCAGGAGATCCTCCAGGACGCCGCCAAGTCCACCAAGTACCTCAAGCTGATCATGACCGGCGTCGAAGACGCGGCGAGCGTGGTCAGCCGGCTCCGGGAGTTCTACCGCAAGCGGGAGGAGGGCGAGACCTACCGGCCGCTGTCGCTCAACCAGATGGTGGAGCAGGCGGTGGCCCTCACCCGCCCGCGCTGGCGCGACGAGGCGCTCGGCAGCGGCCGCACGATCCTGGTGGAGGCCGACATGCGGCCGGTGCCTCGCGTGCTGGGCAGCGAGTCCGAGATGCGCGAGCTCCTCGCCAACCTCATCTTCAACGCGGTGGACGCCATGCCCGAAGGCGGCCTGATCCGCATCCGCACCGGCATGCGCGAGGCCTCCGCGAGCGAGGAGACTCCGCTGGCCCCGCGGGTGCCGCAGGTCTTCCTGGAGGTGAGCGACAGCGGCACCGGCATGACCGACGAGGTGCGCCGGCGCTGCCTCGAGCCCTTCTTCTCCACCAAGGGCGAGCGGGGCACCGGTCTGGGGCTGCCCATGGTGTACGGCATCGTCAAGCGCCACCGCGGCACCATGGACATCGAGTCCACCGTCGGCAAGGGCACCACCTTCATCGTCCTGCTGCCCGCCGACACCAGCCAGGCCCGCGAGATCGCGCCGCGCACCCACGCCCCGACCGGCCCGCTCCACGTGCTCGTGGTGGACGACGAGCCGATCGCCCGCGACGTGCTGAGCGAGTACCTCATGGGCGACGGCCACACCGTGGACACCGCGGTCAATGGCCGGGAAGGTTTCGAGAAGTTCAAGGCCGGCCGCTACGCCCTCGTGATCACGGACCGGGCGATGCCGGAGGTCGGGGGCGACCAGCTCGCCGCGATGGTCAAGGAGGCGGCGCCCGACACCCCGGTCATCCTCCTCACCGGCTTCGGCGACCTCATGAACGCGGCCGGCGAGAAGCCGGACGGGGTGGACCTGGTGGTGAAGAAGCCGATCCGCCTCGCCACCCTCCGCGAGGTCCTCGCCAAGCTGACCAACGGGCCGCGCGCCGCCGAGGCGGCATCCCGCACGACCGCCTGACGCCGCGGCCTCAGCGGCCGAAGAGCGCCGCGCCCCCTGCCGCGCTGACCAGCACCGCCACCCAGGGCGGCGCCTTCCAGACCATGAGCAGCGCGAAGGCCACCAGGGCCAGCGCGAAGTCGGCGGGGCCGCCGATTCCCTTGGTCCACACCGGATCGTAGAGCGCGGCCAGCAGCACGCCGACCACCGCGGCGTTGACCCCCCGCAGGGCGGCTTGCATGGGCGCCCGGCGGCCCAGCGACTCCCAGTAGGGCAGCACCCCCACCACCAGGAGCAGGCCGGGCAGGAAGATCGCGACCAGGCAGAGCGCCGCGCCGGCCCACCCGAAAGGCGGCACCTCCATGATGGCCCCCAGGTAGGCCGCGAAGGTGAAGAGCGGCCCCGGCACCGCCTGGGCGGCGCCGTAGCCGGAGAGGAACGCGTCCTCGCTCACCAGCCCGGGCTCCACCACGGAGGCGTGCAGCAGGGGCAGAACGACATGGCCTCCGCCGAAGACCAGCGCGCCCGCCCGGTAGAACGCCTCGATCACCGCCACCGTGGGCACGGACCAGACCGCGGCCGCGATGGGCAACCCGATCAGGAGCAGGGCGAACACCACGAGCGCGGCGACCGCGAGGACACGCGAGATCGGCACCGCCAGCCGCGCGGGCGCGGCGGCGACCGGCGCCCCGCGGCAAAGCCAGCTTCCGGCGGCAGCACCGGCCAGGATCGCGGCAACCTGGCCGATCGCGCTGGGGGCGACGGTCACGATCAGGGTGGCGACCACCGCGATGGTGGCCCGGGGCCGATCGGGGCTGAGGCTCCGCGCCATGCTCCACACCGCCTGGGCGACCACCGCCACCGCGACCACCTGCAGGCCGTGGAGCATTCCGGTGCCGAGCGGGCCGGTCAACGCGGCGGCGCCCTGCGCGAACAGGACCATGGCGACCGCGGACGGCAGCGTGAAGCCGAGCCAGGCCGCCACGCCTCCGAGGAGCCCGCCGCGACCGAGCCCCACCGCGAAGCTCACCTGGCTGCTGGCCGGCCCGGGCAGGAGCTGGCAGAGGGCCACCAGGTCCGCGTAGGCCGCCTCGCTCAGCCAGCGGCGGCGCTCGACGAACTCCGTCCGGTAGTAGCCCAGATGCGCGATGGGGCCGCCGAAGGAGGTGAGCCCGAGGCGCAGGAAGACCGCGAAGATGGAACCGATCGGATCCGGCACCGGTGGACTACCCGGGGTCCACCATCGCTTCGGGGCGCACGGCGCGGTCGAACTCCTCCGCGCCCAGGTAGCCGAGCGCCAGCGTCGCCTCCCGGAGCGTGAGCCCCTCGGCGTGCGCCTTCTTGGCGATCGCGGCGGCCCGATCGTAGCCGATGATCGGGGCGAGCGCGGTGACCAGCATGAGCGAGCGCTCGACCAGCGACCGGATGCGCGCGCGGTCCGGCTCGATGCCCTTCGCGCAATGCTCGTCGAACGACTCGCAGGCGTCGGCGAGCAGCCGCACCGAGCCCAGTACGTTATGGATGATGAGCGGCTTGAAGACGTTCAGCTCGAGGTGGCCCGACGCTCCCCCGATGCCCACCGCCACGTCGTTGCCCATCACCTGGGCGCACACCATGGTGAGCGCCTCGCACTGGGTCGGATTGACCTTGCCCGGCATGATCGAGCTGCCCGGCTCGTTCTCGGGGATGCGCAGCTCGCCCAGGCCACAGCGGGGTCCGGAAGCGAGCAGGCGCACGTCGTTGGCGATCTTCATGAGCGCCGCGGCCAGGGTCCGGAGCGTGCCGTGGGCCGCGACCAGCGCGTCGTGGGCGGCAAGGGCCTCGAACTTGTTCGGCGCAGACACGAAGGACCGTCCGGTCAGGTCGGCGATGGCGCGCGCCGCCCGCTCGCCGAAGCCCCGCGGGGCGTTGAGGCCGGTGCCGACCGCGGTGCCCCCGAGCGCGAGCTCCCGCAGATGCGGCAGCGCTCCCCGCACGTGCTCGAGGCTGTGGTCGAGCTGGCTCGCCCAGCCCGACATCTCCTGCCCGAGCGTGAGCGGCACCGCGTCCTGCAGGTGGGTGCGCCCGATCTTGACGACGTCGCTGAACGCCCGGGCCTTGGCCCACAGCGTGTCGCTCAGCCGGCCCACCGCCGGGATCAGGCGGCCCTCCAGCTGGTCCACCGCCGCGATGCTCATCGCGGTGGGGAAGGTGTCGTTGGAGGACTGGCTGCGGTTGACGTCGTCGTTCGGATGCACCGGCTGCTGGGCGCCGAGGCGGCCGCCGAGCAGCTCGTTGGCGCGATTGGCGATCACCTCGTTGGCGTTCATGTTGGTCTGGGTGCCGCTGCCCGTCTGCCAGACCACCAAGGGGAAATGGGCGTCCAGTCCGCCGTCGATGACCTCCTCGGCCGCCTGCACGATGGCCCGGGTCTTGTCCTCCGGCAGCAGCCCGAGGTCTCGGTTCACGAGCGCGCAGGCCTTCTTGAGGATGCCCAGCGCCCGGATCAGCTCCCGCGGGAACCGGTCGCGCCCGATCCGGAAATGCTCGAGCGAGCGCTGGGTCTGCGCGCCCCAGTAGCGATCGCTCGGCACCTCGATGGTGCCCATCGTGTCCTTCTCGGTGCGCGTCGTGGTCATGGGGCCTCCCCGGGGCTCGCTTGAGCCGCCTCTCGCCTTCGCATAGTATCGCCGGGAGAGGAGAGCGCGCCATGGACTGTTGCGGTCACGAGGGCCCGGGCGGCGACGCCCGCTTCGACTTCCGCCGGGTGGCCGACGGCGTCCACGTCGCGGTCGCCGCCCCCGCCTACAAGGTCAACTCGAACACCGCGATCATCGAGAGCGACGACGGCGCGGTGATCGTGGACACGCACTCCAAGCCCTCGGCGGCCCGGGTGATCGTGGACCGCCTCCGCGACGTCACCGCCAAGCCGGTCCGCTACGTCGTCAACACCCATTTCCACTGGGATCACTGGCACGGCAACGAAGTGTATCCGGCCGCCTATCCGGGCGCCGAGATCATCACCAACCAGCTCACCCGCGAGGCGATGGTCAAGAAGGGGCTCAAGCGGATCCAGGACCACGTCCGGCAGGTTCCCGGCGAGATCGCCCGGCTCCGCGCCGAGCTGGCCGCCGCCACCCCCCCGCAGCGCGCCAAACTCGAGGCCGATCTGCGGCTCGCCGAGTCGTATCTGGCCGAGGTGCGGGCCATCAAGCCCGCCCTGCCCACCATGGCCTTCGAGCGGACGATGAAGCTCTACCGGCGGGACCGGGAGATCCACCTCCTCTATCTGGGCCGGGCCCACACCGAGGGCGACGTCTTCGTCTACCTGCCCAGGGAGAGGGTGGTGATCACCGGCGACGCGGTGATCGGCTGGACGCCGTTCATGGGCGACGGCTACCCGGAAGACTGGGTCACGACCCTGGATCGGCTCGCCGAGCTGGACTGGGACACTCTCGTCATGGGCCACGGCGAGCCGGCGGGCCGGGAGTGGCTGCGGACCTTCCGCGGCTACATCCACGACATGGTCGAAGCGGTGCGCGAGGAAGCCGCGACGGGCGCGAGCCTCGACGACGTCAAGGCGCGCGTGACCACGCGCCTCGCGCCGACCTACGAGCCGGCGTTCTCCACCTATCAGCACTACCGCCCGTGGCGCCAGGGCCTGCTGGCCAATATCGAGCGCACCTACGCGATGGTGAGCTGACCGCGCGAATGGCGACCGACGAAGCGCTCTTCAACCCGCTCACTCCGGAGTTCCACGCCAACCCGTACCCGTTCTACCAGCGGCTGCGCGAGACGGATCCGGTACACCTGAGCCCGCTCGGCCTCTGGATCCTCACGCGCTACGACGACTGCCTGACGTCGCTGCGGGATCCCCGCTTCGGCCGGGACGGCTTCGAGACCATCCTGGCCGCCCAGTACGGCGAGGAGTCGGAGACCGGGCGCCTGCCCCGCTCCATGCTCTTCCGGGATCCGCCGGACCACACCCGCCTCCGCGCGCTCGTCAACCGTGCGTTCACCCCGCGGGTGATCGAAGGCATGCGCGGGCAGATCCAGGACGTGGTGGACCGGCTGCTCGACCAGGTCGAGCGGCGCGGCCGCATGGACGTCATCGGCGACCTGGCCTATCCCCTGCCCGTCACGGTGATCTGCGACATGCTCGGCGTGCCGGTCGGCGATCACGAGCGCATCAAGGACTGGTCCTCCGACATCATCCGCAGCCTCGACGCCATCGGCATCCCGTCCGACCCCTCGATCGTCGAGCGCGGCCGCGTCGGCCGGCGCGGCATCGCCGACTACTTCCGGGCGCTCCTGCCGGAGCGGCGCCGCCACCCGCGCGCCGACCTGCTCTCCTCGCTGATCGCGGTGGAGGAGCAGGGCGACCGGCTCACCGAGGGCGAGCTGCTGGCGACCTGCGTGCTGCTCTTCATCGCGGGCCACGAGACCACCGTCAACCTGATCGGCAACGGCCTGCTCGCTCTGCTCCGGCACCCGGACCAGCTCGACCGCCTGCGCGCCGAGCCCGGTCTCATCGGCTCCGCGGTGGAGGAGCTGCTGCGCTTCGACAGCCCCGTGCAGCGGACGGCCCGCATCACGAACGCGGAGGTGGAGGTGGGCGGCAAGACCCTTCCGAAGGGCGCCTTCGTGGTCACCGCCATCGGCGCGGCGAACCGGGACCCGCGGCACTTCCCCGATCCCGACCGGCTGGACATCGGCCGCCCCGACAACCGCCACATCGCCTTCGGCTTCGGCATCCACTTCTGCCTGGGGGCCCCGCTGGCCCGGGTGGAGGGCCAGCTCGCCCTGGGCACGCTGATGCGGCGGATGCCGAAGCTGCGGCTGGCCGGAGGGGACCTCGAATGGCGGGAGTCCTCGACGCTGCGGGGCCTCAAGGCCCTCCCCGTCGAGTTCTAGCCCCCCCGGCCCTCTCCCGGGGGGAGAGGGCCGGGTGAGGGGCTAGCAGCCGAACAGCTAAGAAGTTACTTGAGCGCGTCGACGCCCGCTTTCCCGATCTGGGCGTCCTGCGCCCCGGTCACGCCTGACACCCCGATCCCGCCGGCGATCTTGCCGTCGATCACGATCGGCCACCCACCGTCGAGCGGCACCGCGCCGCTCAATCCGAGGGCTCTCAGATTGACGCCACCCTGATGCGGGCCAGTTGTTCTTCTTGGCCCTACGGTCCCGGCATCATCTAACTCGCTCCGGGCCCGCGTGGTCCCTCGTGCGCCTTCGGGCCGACCGGGCCGGACTGGCCCACCACGTCGTCGATCGCCCGGCGCATTGCCGCTGCGGTCTCTGCGGAATGATCCGTCGCGCACCCGATGTGGGTTCCAGGCAGTTCCACCCACCCGGCCCGCGGCAGGGCCCGACGCCACGCCCGCGAGGAGGGAACCCGGTACCGCCAGGGCTCGTGCCGCGGCCAGAAGATCACTGCGGGAAGCGACGTCACCGGCGGGCAATAGGTCTGTAAGACGGCAGAGTACCGCTCGAACAGCTCGCCGCTCCACCGCTCGACCGGACGGCCAGCCAATCCGCGGGGCAAGGGCCGGCCACGCCATACGGCCTGTCGTAGACGCAGGGCGAGCGGACGGCAGCGCACCCAGGCCCCGTCCAGCACCGGCAGGATGAATCGTGTCATGAGACCGATGAGCCCGCGACGGTACGTGGAGGGCAACATCGGCGCGACGAGCAGCACCCCGATCACGTGCTCGCCCTGCGAGACGAGCTGCCGGGCCGCTTCGAACGCGGCCACGGCGCCGTTGCAGTGGCCGCCCAGCAGGTACGGGCCGGCGGGCTGGATCGCGCGCACCATGCGAAGGTGGTCGGCCGCGATGGCTTCGACCGTTTCCGGGATCGGCTCTCCCGCGGTGACGTGGGGCGCGATCCCGTAGACGGGCTGATCCGCTCCCAGGCGGCCGGCGGTGTTGAGCCAAGGGAGCCCGCCCGTTCGCTCGCCGTGGAAGAAGAAGAGCGGGGTACGGCCGGTCCCCGGCGGATCGTCGACGTTCCGCGCCCAGAAGCCCCGCGCCAGCACGCGCGCCGCTTCGGAAGATCTCTTGAGCACCCCCGCAATCCCCTCCACGGTGTCGGCGGCGACGAGATCGACGCGGGCGCCCGGGGCCCCGGCCGCCCGCGCCACCTGCTCGGCGAGCCGATGACGGGCCGCGGCGTCCGCGCCGAGGCTGGACAGGGCGTCACGCACGCCGACCCAGGGACGGCCCAGGATCTCCGCACACGTCCGTGCGACCAACAGCTCCACCGGATCGCGCGGCCTCATGCCGGGTCGGTCCCCGGCGAGGCGGCCATCTCCGCCTCGAGCAGCCGGATGCAGGCCGCGCGATCGTGCTTGCCGGTGGCCAGGTCCGGGATGTCGCGACGTATCGCTACCACCGCGGGGTGCAGCCACGCGGGGAGGGCTTGCCGGGCCAGCGCGTGGATCTCCGCTCGCTCCAGCCCCTCGCGCGCCGCCACCAGCACGCCGATCACGATACCGCTGCGGCCCTGGACAGGCACCACCGAGGCGTCGACGACATCCGGATGCTCGCGGAGGACTCCTGCCACGAGCGGCGGGCTCACCAGGAATCCGCCCGCGGTCTTGAAGCAATCGTCGACGCGGCCGAGGATCACGAGCCGGCCCGCGGCGGTGACGTAGCCTACGTCCTCGGTGGCGGCCCACCCGTCGGCCCGCACGCTCGGCTCGAGGTCCGGTGGGTAGCCGTAGCCTTCGCTGTGCCAGGGGCAGCGGATCCAGATCCGACCGGAGGCTCCCGCGGGGAGCGGCGTCTCTGGCGTCTCACCGCAGCAGAGCTCCACTCCGGCCGTGGGATACCCGACCGTCTCCGGCTGGATCCCGTCGATGGGCGCGGTCTCCGCGGTGATGAAGCTGCACTCGGAGCGACCGTAGCTCTGGCGGAGGGGCACCCCGAAGCGCCCGAGAAAGCGCCGGTAGACCTGCACCGGCAGATGGCCGCTACTCACGTGGCAGATGGCGGGGGCCCGGCCGCGCCATGTCCCGAGCGGCGCCCGCACGAGCAGGTCGGCCATGAGCGCGGTCCCCGGCCAGTAGTCGAACGAGGTCTCGGCGAAAAGGTTCAGGAGCGAGCGGTGGTCGAAGCGTTCGAGCAGGCTCAGGCACCCTCCGAGCATCGCCGGCAGCACGACGTTCTGGGTCAGCCCGAACGAGGTGGCGAGCGGCAGGCACCCGGCCACGCGAGCACCCCGAGGCAATCGGTAGGTCGCCGCGATCGCGCCGGCCGCCTGCAGCAACCCTCGGGTCGAGCGGAACGTGGGCTTTGGCACTCCGGTCGAGCCCGAGGTGAAGATCACGAAGCCCGGCGTGGACAGGAAGGGCGGCCAGGGACGCCCGCGTCCGGAGATCGCGGGCAGGACTGTCGTCGCCAGACCGGCTTCCCTCAGGGGCCGTTCGAACTCAGCAGCGGCAGGCGTCAGCACCACCGGCATCAGGCCGGGAAAGGGGGGCGCGCTCCGCCACGAGGCGGGATCCGGATGGAGCAGCACGACGGGTATCGAGAGCCCGGACAGGGCGAACAGGAGCGCGATGCTCTCGGGGTGGCTCGGCATCACCGCCGCTATTGCGCCGACGCGCGAATCGATCGACTTGGCGAGACGCGCGTGCCAGTCGGCGGCGTTGCCCGCCAGAGACTCCACGCTCCACTCGGTCCCGCGGAACGTGACGGATGGGGGCAGCAGTTGCGCTTGCGTGGGATGCTCCATGTTCAGCCTTCAGGCCCGCGATCGGCGCAGGGTCGCTGGATCACGGTAGTGTAACATCGGGCGATGGACGATCCCCTGATGGCTCGCCTTCTCGAGGTCGTCGGGTACGTAGCAGGACCGAATCGCCTGCCGGGCGAGCTTGGCGCGCACACCCCGATCACGGCAGGAGGGCTCGAACTGGACTCCGTCGGCGTGCTTGAGCTCATCCTGGCCTGCGAGACCGAGTTCAGTGTGACGTTCGACCCTCGGACCGACCTAACGCGGGACGCGCTGCAGACGATCGGATCCCTCGCCCGGTCCATCCACCGGGCCCGCGCTGCGGGAGGATGATCGAACGCTCGAGCAGTGACCCCGGGCAGCGGCCCGACTACGCCCGGGCCAGGGCAGGCGTCACCATCGAGCTCAGCGTGCAGGTCGGGCGGAGAACCGGCGCAGGTCGCCCTTCGCCCGCCAGTCCTCGGCCTCGATCTGGAAGCCGGCGGCCTCGACCGTACGCTCGGTATCGCGGTTCGGATGGCAGCCGCCGGCGAACCTGGTCCAGGCCGGTTGAAGCCAATCCTGAAGCCGGGCCTTCCAGGGCCGCGTCGAGCGCACGTGCTCGAGCATCCTGAGTCGGCCGTCCGGCCTCAGCACCCGTCGGACCTCGAGCAGGCCCCGACGCGGATCCTCGACGCTGCAGAAGGCGAGGCCGCTCACGACGGTGTCGAACGTCGCGTCACGAAACGGCAGCGCCTCGGCCCGCCCGACCACGAACGGGAACCGCGGGGCCCGGCGCCGCGCCCGCGCGAGTGCCGCCCACGAGGGCTCGAGGCCCACCGCGCGCGTGTCCGCGGACAGGAGCGGCAGGTTGCGTCCGGTTCCGCAGCCCAGGTCGAGCACGCGACCGCGCGCCCCGGCAGCAGCCACGGGATCTGCTCAACCCCCCGCATCCTGCCGCCTAGGTCAGCAGGTCCGTCTTGAAGCGCTCCAGGGCCCGTACGTGCTCGCCCGGGGTCTTCAAGCCCAGCCCCACCGTGTGGACGCACAGATGCGTGATCCCACGCATCGCGCGCCAGGCCGCGAGCTCGTCGGCCCGCCGCTCGGGCGGGACCTGCGCGAGGGTCAGCCGCCCTTCGATCCCGAAGCGCGCCGGATCGCGACCGGCCTCCCGGATCAGGCCGTGCAGCCCGTCCACGACGGCCTGCGCCTCGGGTCCGGGGCGGAAGTGGGGCATCCAGCCGTCCGCGAGCCGCGCGGCGCGGCGCACGACCGGCTCGCTCTCGCCACCCATCCAGATCGGGATCGATCGCGCCGGCAGCGGATTGAGCCCTGCGTCGGAGATCCGGTGCCACTGCCCTTGCACCGTGACCAGATCCTTGGCCCAGAGCGCGCGCAAGACGTCGATCTGCTCCTCGATCCGCTTCCCGCGGTCCGTGAAGCGCTCGCCGAGGGCCTCGAACTCCACCGCGTTCCAGCCGACGCCCACGCCCAGGCGGAGCCGACCACCCGACAGCACGTCCACCGCGGCCGCCTGCTTGGCCACGAGCGCGGTCTGGCGCTGCGGCAGGATCAGGATCCCGGTGACCAGCTCCACGCGGCGGGTGGCCGCGGCGAGGAATCCGAAGAGCACGAACGGCTCGTGGAAGCTGTGCCGGTAGGTGTACGGCCCCTTCCAGCCGCCGGGCCGCTCGGGGTTCGCGCCCAGCACGTGGTCGAAGGTGAGGATGTGCGTGTAGCCCAGCGCCTCGACCGCCTGCGCGTAGTCACGGATCGCCCCCGGATCCTGCCCGATCTCGACCTGGGGGAAGACCACACCGATACGCACGGCGGGAGTCTAGCACGACGGCGGCCGCTCCTCCGTGGCGCCCCCGAAGAGCGGCAGCGCCCCGTGGCCCCCCGCGCGCTCGCTCGAGATGAGGCGCAGCTTGGTCTTGACGCCGCCCCGCGCGGAGAAGCCGCCGACCTTGCCGTTCGCCGCGAGCACGCGATGGCACGGGACGATGATCGCGAACGGGTTCTGCCCGAGCGCCTGCCCGACGTCACGCGCCAACCCGGGCGCGCCCATCCGGGCCGCGACCTCGCCGTAGGACAGCGTGGTGCCGGGCGGAATCGTGCGCGCGACCGCGTAGACCCGCCGGTGGAACGGCGGCACCCCCTCCAGGTCGAGCGGAACCGCTTCGAGCTCGCTGGCCTCGCCGCGAAGCAGCGCCACGATGCCGTGGATCGCGCGCTGCACCGGTGGGGGCGGCGGGCCCTCGCGCGCGTCCGGGAACCGCCGCCGGAGCCGGGCCCGGGTCTCCCGCTCGCCGCCCTCGGGGAGCTGCACGCCCGCCACCCCGCGCCCGCTCCACGCGATGCCGCACCGGCCGATCGCGGTGTCGAAGAGCGCGAAGCCCCGGTCTATCGCCGTCGCCATTGCCGGATCTGCGCCGCGTGCTCGCGGTAGTGTCCCGCGCCGGCGCCCTCGAACGGGTCCCGGGCAGCGCCGCCGGGCGCGAAGAGCGGCTCGGGCACGGCCGCGGCCGCGCCCAGCAGCCGCCGGTGCGAGAGGTCGAGCTCGGCGAGCACGTCCGCGCTCTTCACGCCCGCCTTCCGCTCCACGAACCGCGCGTTCCAGGCATCGAAGTCATCGTACGTCCCCGCCGGGTATGGCGCATCCCCCTTGGCGACCCGACCGAGGGCCACCGCCATCTCGTCGTGCCAGCCCGAGATGTGGATCAGGATCTCCCGCACGCCCCAGGTGCCGAGCCAGACGTGACGCATCTCCTCGTCGGAGAGCCCGTCGATCGCCCCCCGCAGCTCACCGAACGCCAGATCGGCTTCCCGCAACAGCGTGGCCTTGTCGCTCATCGAGTCCCTCCCGGGGTGGAATGTGCGCTTCCATGGCTTGAGACCCCGGGCGGGAGCCGTCGTGAAAAGTGATAGATTGCTCCCCGGGCTGCGGCCCGAGGGAGGAGACCCCAATGGCCATCCGGATCGAGCGAAGCGACATGGTGGCGACGATCGTCATGGATCGTCCCGAGGCGCGGAACGCGGTGGACGGGCCCGCGGCGCGGGCCCTGATCGAGGCCTTCGAGGAGTTCGAGCGGGACGACGCCCTCCGGGTAGCCGTGCTCTGGGGCGCCGGCGGCACCTTCTGCGCGGGCGCGGATCTCAAGGCCCGCGGAACCGAGCGCGGCCTGCGATTGGCTCCCGACGGCCACGGGCCCATGGGCCCCACCCGGATGGCGTTCACCAAGCCGACGATCGCCGCGGTCGAGGGCTACGCGGTGGCGGGCGGGCTCGAGCTCTCGCTGATGTGCGACCTGCGCGTGGCCGATGAGACCGCGATCTTCGGCGTCTTCTGCCGCCGCTGGGGCGTGCCGCTGCTCGACGGGGGCACCGTGCGGCTGCCGCAGCTCATCGGCCTCTCCCGGGCGCTGGACATGATCCTGACCGGCCGCCCGGTGGACGCCCGCGAGGCGCTCGGCTTCGGGCTGGCCAACCGCGTGGTCCCGGCCGGGCGGGCCCGCGAGGAGGCGGAGGCGCTGGCGCGGTCCATCGCGGGCTTCCCGCCCCGCTGCGTGCGGAGCGATCGGCGCTCGGCCTGGGAGAGCGCCGGGCGGCCCCTGCCCGCGGCCATGGCCAACGAGTTCGCGCTGGGCAAGGCGACCACCGACTCGGGCGAGAGCCAGGCGGGCGCCCGGCGCTTCGCGGCGGGCGCGGGCCGTCACGGACAGTTCTGACCCCAACCTCTTTTCCCACGGAGAGACCAGTGTCCGAGAGACCGCTCAAGGTGTACGTCATCCAGGGCCGCAGCGGGCGCGATTACGCCGATTGCCAGGCCGCGCTCGACCGCGTCCCCGCGCAGATGGTGTCCCTCCCGTTCATCGGCGACGCCGACGAGGTGATCGCGCGCGCCCGCGACGCCGACGCGCTCATCATCGCCTCGTCTCCGGTCACCCGGCGGGTGATGGAGTCGATCGAGGGCCTCAAGGCGGTCATGCGCACCGGGGTGGGCTACGACGTCATCGACGTGGCCGCCGCGACCGAGCTGGGCGTGGTGGTGATCAACGTGCCGGACGTCTGGATCCGGGAGGTGGCCAACCACGCCCTCGCGCTCCTGCTGGCCTGGAACCGCAAAATCGTCACGCTCGACCGCGAGGTGCGCGCGGGAGTCTGGAGCTCGCGGGTCCCCGGCGCGGTCACCGGGTCGCTCCACGGCGAGACCGTGGGCATCGTCGGCCTCGGCAATATCGGGAGCGCCTTCGCCCGCCGGATCGCCGCGCTCGAGACCCGCGTCATCGCCTGCGACCCCTACGTGGACGCGGCCCGCTTCGAGGCGCTCGGCGTCGAGCGCGTCAGCCTCGACGAGCTCGCGGCGCGGTCGGACTACGTCTCGGTCCACGCGCTGCTGAACGCGGAGACCCGCGGCCTCATCAACGAGGCGTTCTTCCGCCGCATGAAGCCGACCGCCTGCCTCGTCAATACCTCGCGCGGTCCGGTCGTGGACGAGGCGGCCCTCGCCCGTGCCCTCCAGGAAGGCCGGCTGGCCGGCGCCGCCCTCGACGTCTTCGAGGAAGAGCCGCTCCCCGCCGACAGCCCGCTGCGGCGGATGGAGGCCGTGATCCTCACGCCGCACGCCGCCTACTTCTCCTCCCCCGCGGTGGCCCAGGTGCCCCGACGCTGCGGCGAGGAGATCGCCCGGCTGCTGCTGAAGGAGCGGCCGCTGAACGTGGTCAATCCCGAGGTCTATGCGCCCGGGCGCGTGCGCCGGGGCCGCTGAGCCCGTGGGGAGCCTAGGCGGTGCCGCGCGAGGCGACGCCATCCAGCAGGCGGGCGAGCGCCTCCGGAGCCGTGATGTGCGGATTGTGAGTGGCATCGATCTCGAGGTACCGCCAGCCGGGCTCGCGCCGCGCCCGCTCGGCGAACTGGCGGAAGACGTCCCCGGGCCCGGGCCGGGTGCAATAGATGTACGTCGTGGCAATCCGGTCCTTTGCGCCGGTCAGCTTGAGCGGCTGCTCGAAGGTTTTCCGTGGCTGCGGGAAGCGTCGAGGCATGACCCAGGCGATGTCCGCTTCGCAGGTATCTGGGGGCACGGGATTGGCCGGGATGCGCCAGGCCTCCACCGCGGGGCTCGCGGGTCCGCCGGGCGCCTGCGGCGTCAGATCCAGCAGCGCCTGCCCGCTCCGGGGCACGAAGGCGTCGAGGTACACGAGCTGCGCCAGGCGATCGGGGACGCGGTCGGCGACGCCGGTCGCCACCATGCCACCGTAGCTGTGCCCGATGAGGATCACCCCGCGGAGGTCCTCGCAGTGGAGCACGCCGAGCATGTCGGCGATGTGGGTCTCCAGATCCACCTCGGGCCGGGCGAGGTGCGCCCGCTCGCCGAGCCCGGTGTACGTCGGGGTGATCAGCTCGTGCCCCCGATCGCGCAGCAGCGGCCGCATCTTCTTCCACGCCCAGCCGGCCGACCAGGCCCCGTGCGCCACCAGGAACGTCGCCATGCCCTGCTCCTCCCCGGCATCTGCCCGGCATCTGAATGCCCGACCTCGACGCCAGCATAGTCGAAGCGTACTGGGCCCGCGAGCATCTCGGCGAGGCCATCCTGGCCGCCCTCGCGGCCCGGGGCACGGACCTCGACGCGCTCACGCCGGACGTCCTCGCGCCGGTGGACCAGTTCCACGGGGGCGGCAAGCCGGTGACCGTGCGCCTCGCGCGGCTCGCGGGGGCCCGCCCGGGGCTGCGGGTGCTCGACGTCGGCGGCGGGTTCGGCGGGCCGGCCCGGACGCTGGCCGTCGAGTTCGGCTGCCTCGTCACGGTCGTGGACCTGACCGCCTCCTACGTGCGCGCGGCGCAGATGTTGACGGCAAGGATGGGCCTCGACGATCGCGTGCGCCACCAGGTCGGCAACGCGCTGGCCCTGCCGTTCCCCGACCGCGCCTTCGACCTCGTCTGGACGCAGAACAGCGGCATGAACATCGCGGACAAGGCGCGACTCTACCGGGGCTTCCACCGCGTGCTGCGCCCCGGCGGCCTGCTCGCGCTGCAGGAGCCGATGGCCGGCCCGGTCACCCCGCTCGCCTATCCGGTGATGTGGGCGCGCGACGCTTCCACGAGCTTTCTCCTGCCGCCGTCCGAGATGCGGGCGGTGATCGAGGCCGCCGGCTTCCGGGCCCGGGTCTGGGACGACGTGACCGCGGAGACCGCGGGACCCAGCAGCGGCGCGGCCATCCCCGCGCACAGCATCCAGCGCCTCGTGATGGGTGACGCGATCGAGGAGATCATCCGCGTGGGCCATCGCAACCGGGACGAAGGCCGCCTCGTCTCGATCCAGGCGGTCTTCGAGCGCCCCCTCGACAACCCCGAGCCTGCTGGCTAGGATACCGACCCATGAGCGATACCCTGACCGGCCAGACCGTGGAGCTGCTGCAGCAGATGATCCGCAACCGGTGCGTGAACGACGGCACCCTCCTCTCCGGCCAGGAGAAGCGCAACAGCGACACGTTGCGGAGCTATCTCGAGGGCAGCGGCCTCGACATCGAGGTCTACGAGCCGGCCCACGCCCCCGGCCGCGCGAGCCTGGTGGCCCGCATCGAGGGCAGCGACCCCACGGCGCCCACGCTGTGCCTCATGGGCCACACCGACGTGGTGCCGGTGAACCCCAAGACCTGGACGCGCGATCCCTTCGGCGGCGAGCTCGTCAACGGCGAGGTGTGGGGCCGCGGCGCGGTGGACATGCTGAACCTCACCGCCTCCCAGGCCGTCGCGCTGAAGACGCTGGCCGGCCGCGGCTGGCGCCCGCGCGGCACGCTGGTCTACCTGGCCTGCGCCGACGAGGAGGCGGGCGGCACCCTCGGCGCCGGGCACGTGGTCGAGCGGCACTGGGACGCGCTCCGGGCCGACTACTGCCTGACCGAGAACGGCGGCACCGTGAGCCGCGGGGCCAAGGGCGACGAGCTGAACGTGACCGTGCACGTCGGCGAGAAGGGCGTGGCCTGGCGCCGCCTCCGCGTCAAGGGCACGCCCGGCCACGGCTCGATGCCCTACGGCGCGAACAACGCGCTCATCAAGGCTGCCCACGTGGTGAGCCGGCTGGCCGACTACCGGCCGTCGCCCTACGTGGACGAGCTGTGGCGGACCTTCGTCGACACGCTCCACCTCGATCCGGCCGTGAAGGAAGCGCTGGCCGATCCCTCGCGCGTGGACGAATCCATCGACCGGCTCGCGCCCGCCCTGGCCAAGCTCGCGTGGTCCGCCACCCACACCACGTTCTCGCCGAACGTCTGCCACGGCGGCGTGAAGACCAATGTGATCCCGGACGTGGTGGACGTCGAGGTCGACATCCGCACGGTCCCCGGGGACAACGAGGACGAGGTGCGCCGGCATCTCGACAAGGCCCTGGGCGGCCTCGCCGAGGAGATCGAGGTCGAGAAGCTCTTCTCCAAGCCCGCCTCCGTCTCTCCCACCGGCACGCCGCTCTGGCAGGTGCTCGGGCGGGTGGTGGACGCGCACTACCCGGGCGCGCGCCTGCTGCCCCGGATGATCGTGGGCTTCACCGACGCGCCCTACTTCCGCGAGAAGGGCGCGGTCGCCTACGGCTTCGGCCTCTTCTCGCGAGCCCTGACCGCCGAGGCGATGGCCGGCCGCTTCCACGGCAACGACGAGCGCATCGACGTCGAATCCCTGGCGCTCACCACCCAGGCCTGGCTCGAGGTGTGCGAGCAGTTCCTCGGGTAAGTGATCCCGCTCACCGGTTATAGCGACCGGCTCTCCGCCGCGCCCGGCGAGCGCATCGCCTTCAAGATCTCGAGCGCGGCGGCGGGGCCGTATCGCGCCAGCCTCGCGCGGGTCGTGCACGCCGATCCGAATCCGGCGGGGCCGGGCGTGAAGCTCGAGGATCTCGCCCACCGCTTCGCGATCGAGCGCCCCTCGCGCGCGCAGCGCCTCGCCCAGGGTTCCTACGCGCGGGTCGATGCCGCCGCGGCTCTGCACACGCCGGGGCCGCTCACGGTGACCGCCCTCGTCTGGCCGACGCTCTCCGCCACCCGCGAGCAGTGCGTGCTCTCGCGCTGGGACGCGGCCGGCGGCGCGGGCTGGGCGGTGTCGCTGGGTCCCGGCGGCGTGATCGCGCGGATCGGCGCCCCGGGCGGCGCGTCGCTCGCCGTCACCACCGGGCGCGCACTCCCGCTGCGGCGGTGGCACCGCATCTGGCTCGTGGCCGACCCCGGCGCGGGCACGCTGCGCGTCGGTCACGCCGCGCTCACCGGAGGCGCCCGGGAGGAGGCCTCGGCCCCGCTGCCGCCCGCGGCCCGCCTCGACGCGGCCGCCCCGCTGCTGATCGGCGCGCGGCTCGACCCCGAGGCGCGCGATCACTACAACGGCAAGCTCGAGGATCCCATGCTGCTCGCGGCGGCGGTGGCCGCGCCGGAGGCCCTGGTGCTCGATCCCCTGCTGCCGCCCCGGGAGCTGATCGCGGGCTGGGACTTCTCCCAGGGCATCGACGGGCTCGGCATCGTCGACGTCGGCCCGCGTCGGCTCAGCGGCCGCCTGCTGAACCTGCCCACCCGCGCGGTCACCGGAGCGCGCTGGACGGGGCGCGAGATGTGCTGGCGGCACGCGCCGCGCGAGTACGCGGCCATCCACTTCCACGACGACGACGTCCACGACGCGGGCTGGGTCACCGACTTCGAGTTCACGGTGCCGGAGGACCTGCCGAGCGGCGCCTACCTCATGCGCCTGGCCGCCGAGGGGCACGCGGACGAGCTGCCGTTCTACGTGCGGCCGCGCCTCGGGCGCCCCCGCGCGGACGTGCTCTTCATCGCCTCCACCTACACGTACCAGGCCTACGCGAACCACGCGCGCGGCAGCACCGACGCGGCCTACCGCGAGCGCGTCGCCGCGTGGGGCGCCTATCCGCACAGTCCCGACCACCATCCGGACTACGGCCGCTCCACCTACAACCGCCACCGCGACGGCAGCGGCATCTGCTACTCCTCGCGCCTCCGGCCGGTGCTGACGTTCCGCCCGCGCTACCTGACTTTCCTCGACGCGCGCGGCTCCGGCCTGCGCCACTACCCGGCCGATACCCACCTGCTCGACTGGCTCGAGGCGCAGGGCATCCGCTACGACGTCGTCACCGACGAGGACGTGGAGGCCGAGGGCGCGGCCCTGCTCGCCCCGTACGCGACCGTGCTCACCGGCTCGCACCCCGAGTACCACACCGCGCGCACGCTCGACGCCCACCAGGGCTACCTGGACGGCGGCGGCAGGCTGGTCTACCTCGGCGGCAACGGCTTCTACTGGCGCATCGCCACCAGCCCCGCGGTACCCGGCGTCATCGAGGTGCGGCGCGCCGAGGGCGGCATCCGGGCCTGGGAGGCCCAGGTCGGCGAGTACTATCACGCCCTCGACGGCGCCTACGGCGGCCTCTGGCGGCGCAACGGACGCCCGCCGCAGCGGGTCGTGGGCGTCGGCTTCTCGGCGCAGGGGCTCTTCGAGGGCTCGTACTATCGCCGCCAGCCCGGCGCGGACGATCCCCGGGCGGCGTGGATCCTGGAGGGGGTGAAGGACGCGGTCATCGGCGATTTCGGCCTCTCGGGTGGCGGGGCGGCCGGCTTCGAGCTCGACCGCGCCGACCCCGCGCTCGGCACGCCCGACGGCGCCGTCGTGGTGGCCAGCTCGGAGGGGCATGGCCCGAGCTTCATCGTGGTGCCCGAGGAGCTGCTCTCGCACATCGCGACGGTCAGCGGCGAGAAGCCGGCCCGGCTGCTGCGGGCCGACATGACCTACGCGGAGCTGCCCGGCGGGGGCGCGGTGTTCGCGGTGGGATCCATCACCTTCTGCGGCAGCCTGTCGCACAACCGCTACGACAACAACGTCTCCCGCATCCTGCGCAATGTCCTGGACCGCTTCCGCGGTCGGACCGCGTGATGCTCGACGTCGCCCGCCTGCGGGCCGATACACCGGGCGTCGCCCAGGTGCTCCACTTCAACAATGCCGGCGCGGCGCTGCCGCCGCGGCCGGTCCTCGAGGCGGTGACCGGCCATCTGGAGCGCGAGGCCGCCATCGGCGGCTATGAGGCCGCGGACGAGGCGGCCGGGCGGATGGCCGACGTCTACGCCGCCGTCGCCACGCTCATCGGGGCCGGGGCGGACGAGATCGCATTCGTGGAGAACGCGACCCGGGCCTGGGACATGGCCTTCTACGCCATCCCCTTCCGCGCCGGCGATCGCATCGTCACCGCGCGGGCCGAGTACGTCTCGAACTACCTGGCGTTCCTGCAGATGCAACGGCGCGTGGGCATCGAGATCGACGTGGTGGGCGACGACGCCTCGGGCCAGGTGGACGTGGCCGCGCTGGAGCGGGCGATCCGGCCGCGCACCCGGCTCATCGCGATCACCCACGTCCCCACCCAGGGCGGGCTCGTCAATCCGGCCGCGGCGGTGGGCCGGATCGCCGCCCGGCACGGGATCCTCTACCTGCTCGACGCCTGCCAGTCGGTCGGCCAGCTCGCGGTGGACGTCCGCCGCATCGGCTGCCACATGCTCTCGGCCACCGGGCGCAAGTACCTGCGCGGCCCGCGCGGCACCGGCTTCCTCTACGTCAGGCGCGACACGATCGGCACGCTGGAGCCGCCCTTCATCGATCTCGAGGCCGCCTCCTGGATCGACGCCCAGACCTACACGATCCGCGACGACGCGCGCCGCTTCGAGAACTGGGAGCGCTACGTGGCCGGCCAGATCGGCCTGGCGGTGGCGGTGCGCTACGCCCTGGCCCTGGGCCTCGAGGCCATCGAGACGCGGGTCAAGGCGCTCGCGGCCCTGCTCCGCGGCGAGCTGGCGAAGCGGCCCGGGGTGACCGTCCACGACCTCGGGGTCGAGCGCTGCGGCATCGTGACCTTCCTCAAGGCCGGCGAGGCGCCGGAGTCCACCCGGCGGCGGCTCCGGGCCATGGCCATCAACGTCACGCACACCCAGGCCCGCTCCTCGCGGCTCGACCTGCCCGCGCGCGGCTTCGAGGCCCTCGTCCGCGCCAGCGTCCACTACTACAACGACGAGACCGAGGTCGAGCGCTTCGTGCGCGCGGTCGCGGGATAGGAGGAACGGCATGACCACGGTGGAGACAGCGCTCGGGCCGGTGGCCACATCCGAGCTCGGCGCCACGCTGATGCACGAGCACATCGTCACCCGCTCGCCGGGGGTGCAGGAGAACTGGCCCCACCTCTGGGACCGGGCGGGCATCCTGGCGCTCGCCGAGCGGAAGCTGGCCGATCTCCACGCGCGGGGTATCCGCACGATCGTCGACCTCACCACCGTGGATCTGGGCCGGGACATCGGCCTGATCACCGAGGTGGCCCGGCGCTCCCCCGTGCGGGTCATCGTGGCCACCGGCGTCTGGTGGATGCCGCAGCGGTACTTCGGCGCCCACGGCGTGGACGCGGTGGCCGAGCTGTTCGTCCGCGACATCACCCAGGGCATCGGCGCGAGCGGCGTCAAGGCCGCCATCATCAAGTGCGCGACCGACACCGCGGGCGTGACCCCGGTGATCGAGAACGTGCTGCGCGCCTCCGCGCGGGCCCAGAAGGCCACCGGGGTGCCGATCTCGACGCACACCTGGGCCGCCGGCCGCACCGGCCTGGCGCAGCAGGCGATCTTCGCGCAGGAGGGCGTGGATCTCCGCCGGGTGATCATCGGGCACAGCGGCGACAGCGACGACCTGGGGTACCTCCGCGGGCTCATGGACCGGGGCAGCACCATCGGCATGGACCGCTTCGGCCTCGAGCACTTCCTGCCGACCGCCAAGCGCGTCGAGGTCATCGCCCGCCTCTGCGCGGAAGGCTACGCCGGCCGGATGGTCCTCTCGCACGACGCCAACTGCTGGAGTGACATGCTCTCCGAGGACGACAAGCGCCGGACGAGGCCGCTCTGGCACTACAACCACATCCCCGACGACATCCTCCCCGCGCTCCGCAAGGCGGGGGTCGCCGAGGATCAGATCGAGCAGATGCTGGTGCGGAATCCCCGGGCGATCTTCGAGGCGCATCGGCCATGACGCCGGTGATCCTGGGCTCGGGCGCCTACCGTTACCGGGTCGTGGACGACTGGGCCAAGCTGCCCCCGGGGCGGGAGTTCAACGCCGACGTGGCCGCGGTCGGAGTGGACCGGCAGGATCGCGTGTACGCCTTCAACCGCGGGGCGCACCCGATGGTCGTGCTCGACCGCGAGGGCAACTTCCTGCGCGCCTGGGGCGAAGGCCTCTTCCACCGCGCCCACGGCGTCCACGTGGCGCCCGACGACACCCTGTGGCTCACCGACGACGGCGACCACACCGTCCGCCACTGCACGCTCGACGGGAAGGTGCTCCTGACCCTCGGGGTCCCGGGCGCGCCCAAACCGTACATGAGCGGCGAGCCGTTCCATCGCTGCACCCACACCGCGCTGTCGCCGCAGGGCGATCTCTACGTCTCCGACGGCTACGGCAACGCGCGCATCCACAAGTTCGCCCCGGACGGCACCCTGCTCCGCTCCTGGGGCGAGCCCGGCACGGATCCGGGGCAGTTCAACATTCCACACAACATCTGCTGTGATTCCGACGGCTGGGTCTACGTGGCCGACCGCGAGAACCACCGCATCCAGGTCTTCGACGGCCAGGGCCGCTTCGAGACCCAGTGGCACGACATGCACCGGCCCTCGGGCCTCTTCATGGAGCCGGGCGGCCCCGGGCGCTTCTACGTGGGCGAGATCGGCGGGGCCCTGGCGATCAACTACGACATGCCGAATATCGGGCCGCGGGTCGGCATCTACAGTCACCGGGGCGAGCGGCTGGCCCGCCTGGGCGATCGCCCCGCCGGCCTCGAGACGGGCCAGTTCGTCTCCCCCCACGGGCTCGCGGTGGACTCCCGCGGCGACATCTACGTGGGTGAGGTATCCTTCACCAACTGGGGCAATCGCTACAAGGGGCAGCCCCACCCGCCCGGCCTGCGAAGCCTGCAGAAGCTCGTCAAGGAGGCACCATGACCCAGCCCGTGACGCTTCAGATCTTCTCCGACTACGTCTGACCCTGGTGCTATCTCAGTACCGTGCGTATTGAGAAGCTCAGGACCGAGCACGACGTGAAGGTCGAGTGGGTCCACTTCCCCCTGCATCCGGATACCCCGGCGGAGGGCCGCTCGCTCGAGGACCTGTTCCGGGGGCGCAACGTGGACCGGAAAGCCATGCACGCGCAGATGAAGGCCCGCATGGACGCCGAGGGCCTGCCCTACGGCGAGCGCACCATGACCTACAACAGCCGTCTCGCCCAGGAGCTGGGCAAGTGGGCCGACACCCAGCCCGGCGGCGAGGCGCTCCACGACGCGCTCTTCCGCGCCTATTTCGTGGAGGCGCGCGACATCTCCCAGCCCGCGGTGCTGCTGGAGATCGCGGAGCGGGTGGGCCTGCCGGTCGCCGGCGCCCGCGAGGTGCTGGAGAAGCGGACGTTCAAGGAAGCGGTCGACCGGGACTGGGCGCTCTCTCGCCGCTACGGGATCACCGGCGTGCCGACGTTCGTGGCCGGCGACCAGGGCGTCGTCGGGGCCCAGCCCTACGAGGTGCTGGAGCGGCTCGTCCGGCAGGCCGCGGCCGGGGAAGGCGCCTAGTCAGGGGGCCAGCAGCGCCGACAGCGCCTGGTACGCGCGCTTCGCGCGCTCGGCGGCCGGCAGATGCGCGGTCGCGCGGCTGGGCGCCTCGACGGCCAGCGGGATGCCGGCGGGCAGCGCGGCCACCAGCTCCCGGAGCGGCAGGACGCCCTCGCCGGGCAGCAGGCGGCCGGTGCGGGCCTCGCGGATGAGGTTGGGCGTGTCGTGAGGCCCGGGCATGTCCGCGGCGGCGTCGCAGATCTGCGCGTACCTGAATAGCGCCGGATCGACCTGGGCGATGTGCGCGGGCACGCCGCCCGATCGGCTGAAGTGCAGCGCGTCCACCACGACCGACACATTCGACCGCTTCGACCTGGCCACCATCCGGGCCGCGTGGGCGAGCGTGCGGACCCCGGTGTAGATCGCGAACTCCAGGCCGACCTGCAGGCCGTACGGGGCCGCCCGGTCGCAGAGCTCGCCGAACCGCTCGAGCGTCCGCGCCTCCTCGGGCTCGGCGCTCATGACCAGCACGTGCTTCGCGCCGAGCCGCGCCGACACCTCGAGGAACCCTTCCGGGATGCCGATCGGGTGCTCGGGCTCGAAGCGGAGGAACTCGGTGTCGAGCACCGAGACCCCGGTATCCGCCATCCGCGCCAGGGTCTCGCGCAGCATCGGCCCCTCGCGCAGGATGTCGTAGGGGGGAATCCCCACGCTCGGGGTGGCGGTGAGCCGGATCCCGACGGTGCGGAAGCCCGCGGCCGCCGCCGCCGTGACCAGCTCGGGCGGCGTCGTGTCGAGCACGGTCAGGTGAGCGAGCGAGATCTGCCGCGGGGCCGTGGGCACGGGAGAGATAGTACCTCAGCGTTGCCGCGGCAGCCCGAGCGAGACGGCCATGCCGAGCGCATTGCCCGCCGCCGCGATCAGGACCGCGCTGCCGTAGCCCTGCGTGAGGTCGAACAGGCGGCCGGCGATGACCGGCAGAACGATGGCGGCGGCGCACCACGCGATGTAGACGCGGCTCGCCATGCGCCCGTAGACCGCCCGCCTCCAGTAGACCGCGATCGCGGCCGCGGTCGCGCCCGAGATCACCCCGTAGCCCAACCCCACCAGCGCCAGCGAGAGGACCGAGACCAGCGGGCCGGGCCAGAGCGTCAGCGCCACGTTGCCGGTGAGGGCTACCGCGTGGGCGGCGGCGGCGACGGTGGGAATCGCGAGCCAGTCCACCATCCACCCACCGGCCAGGCGTGCGGCCGCGATGGTCGCGGTGATGAGCGTGGTCCCGTACACCGCGAGCGCGGTCGCGCCCCCGTACGCGACGATGATCCCCGCGGCCTGGCTCAGCACCATGAGCCCGGCGGACGCGGCCAGGAAGAATACGACCGAGAGCCGCCAGAACACCGCCCGCCGCCGCTCGCCCTCGCCCCGGGTGACGCGGCGGGTGTCCGCCGCGATGGTCACCCCGGCGCGGGCGACCAGCCACGCGGCGACCAGTCCACTGACCGCGAGGACGGCGGCGAACCCGCCGAGCGTGGCGCGGACGCCGACCGCGCGGATCGCCCAGCCGAACAGCGGCGCCGCGATCATGGCGCCGGCCGGCAGCAGGCTGACGATGTAGCCGTTCACCAGGCCGTGACGGCTCGTCGCGGTCAGGTTCACCATCTGCTGGACCAGGATGTAGGCCACCCCGCCGCCGATGCCGAAGAGCACCCCGTACCCGACGGCGAGCTGGGTCAGGCCGCCCGCGGTCGCGGCAAGGGCGATGCCCACCGTGTTCGCAGCCGCGCAGGCCAGCACCAGGAGCGGGGTCGCGGCGACACCGTACAGGGCCGGCGCCAGCATCATGCCCACACCGTAGCCGGCGGCGGCGAGGGCGAAGACGAACGCGAGGTCTGCGCGGGTCAGCCCGAGGAGCGCCTCCAGCGGCTGCAGGAACACGCTGAACGCGTAGAGCGACCCGATGGGCGCGGTGACCGTCGTCGCCGCCGCGAGCACGCGCCACGCGTCAGGCCTGCGGTTGATGTCGTCCACGCTGATGGGCGGTGATGCCGGCACAGTATACGGCACGCGGCGCCCTTGACGCCGGCCGGTTCCGAGCGCAGGATCGGCGCTTGGTGAACGCGGCGCCATGACTGCGGACCTCCACGCCCTCTCGCTCGCCGAGCTCTCTCGGCTGATCGCGGCGCGGAAGCTCTCGCCGGTGGAGCTGGTCGAGGCGCTCATCCGCCGGATCGAGCACTGCGACGCCCAGACGCGCGCCTTCATCACGCCCACGTTCGACCTGGCCCGTCGCCAGGCCCGGCAGGCCGAGACCGAGATTGCGGCGGGCCGGTCACGCGGGCCGCTCCACGGGATCCCCTTCGGCCTCAAGGACATCTACGACACGGCCGGCATCCTCACCTCCGCGCACTCGCGGATCTTCATGAGCCGGGTCCCCGCCGAGGACGCCACCGCCACCCGGCGGCTCTACGAGGCCGGCGCCGTGCTGCTCGGCAAGCTGGCCACCCACGAGATGGCGCACGCGGGCCCGTCGTTCGACCTGCCGTGGCCGCCCGCGCGCAACCCGTGGAACCTCGCCCACT
>DATHSW010000050.1:0-38806 GCA_035463855.1 Candidatus Deferrimicrobiaceae bacterium
GGTAGCATCAAGGAGTTCAAGAAGGGCGTGGCCGAGGTGAAGGACGAGCCCGCGGCGGCCGTGAAGAAGGACGACGAGAAGAAGGCCTAGCTCCGCTCCCTGAAGCACTTCGTCACCCGCCTCCTCGACTCCGCTCACATCGCCCGCGTGGCGCGCCACGGCGACCTCTGCCTCGCCGTGGGTCTCGCGCTGGTCACGCTGCTCTCGCGCTGGCCCTACCGGGCGCGCATGCTCTACAACTGGGACGCGGTCCAGTTCGCCCTCGCGCTGCGCGAGTTCGACGTGGCCAAGCATCAGCCGCATCCGCCGGGGTACCTCCTCTACGTCGGGCTGGGCCGCCTGCTCAATGCCTCGCTCGGTGATCCCACGCTGGCCTACGTGGCGCTCGCGATGCTCTTCAGCGCCGGCTCCACCTTCGCCCTCTACGCGTTGGCGCGCCGGCTCTACGATCGCGCCACCGCGCTCGTGGCGGCCGCACTGCTGGCGGTCAGCCCGCTCTTCTGGTTCTACGGCTCCGTAGGCCTCACCTATGCCGGCGAGGCGTTCGCCGCGTCGGTGGTGGCCTGGTTCGCCTATGCCACCCTCGGCGGCAGCGTACGGCATCTCTACTGGGGCGCGCTGGTGCTGGGGCTGAGCGGCGGCATGCGGCAGTCGGTGCTGCTCCTGCTCCTGCCGCTCTGGCTCGGATGCGCGCTGCTCGGTGTCCGCTCGTGGCGCCGCCTGACGCTGGCGGGCGGGCTCCTGCTGGGGGCCGTGCTCGCCTGGCTCGTGCCGATGGTGTGGCTGAGCGGTGGTCCCACCGCCTACTTGGCCGCCTCCACGCAGCTCTACGGCTCGGTGCTCTTCCCGACCTCCGTGCTCGGCGGGTCCGTGGAGACCACGCTCGCCCAGCTGCGCTACCTGCTCGAGTCCACCCTCGTCGGGCTCGGCCCGCTCGGACTGGTGGCGCTGGCGCTGCCCGCGTACGCGCGCCGGGCCGGCTGGCGCGCGCCCGAGCTCTTCCTGCTCGCGTGGATGCTCCCGGCGGGGATCTTCTACACGCTGGTCCACTTCGGGCAGGCGGGCTACGTGCTGACCTTCCTGCCTGCCCTCGTGATCCTGCTGAGCCGGGTGCTCGTGTGGGCGGTCGCGGCGGGCTCGGAGCGGCTGCGTCGGCCCAACTGGCGCTGGGCGCTCACCGCCGCCGCAGTGCTGCCGCTGGTGCTGATCAACACCGGCTTCTTCGTGAGCGCCCGGCCGCTGCCGCGGGAGTTCGACCACCGGGCGGGTGAGGGGTGGATCTCGCGGGCGCGGGACGAGTTCCACGACTGGATCATGAGCCGTACCGCGGCCGCCCTGCGCGAGCACGAGGCGGTGATCCGCACCTACGTGGAGACCATTCGCACGGTGTACGAGCCGTCCGACACCGCGCTGGTGACCGAGCTGGGCAATCCGCGCTCCTATCCGTGGCTGCGCCACGCGATGTTCTACATGCCGGAGTACCCGATCTACCAGGTCCAGCTCGGCCCGAAGCCCCCCGGCTTCTATGCGCCGCAATCCGCCGCCACCATGATCCTCACGCCGGGCGCGCGCATCCGGCTGCCCGCCGAGATCCGCCGGCTCGTCTGGTTCGTGGACCACTGGGATCCTGAAACGCCGCGGCCTCGAGGCCTGCGGGAAGTCCAGCTCCCGTACGGCCGCTATCTCTACGTCCTGCCGCTCACCCGCGCGCCCGCCGAGTACGCCGGCTACATCTTCGAGCGCGCCGTCCGGTGAGCGGGCGGGCGCTCGCCGTCGCCGCCCCCGCCGGCGCGCTGGCGCTCGCGATCGGCGTCTTCCTGCTGAAGACGCGGCAGCTCGCCGGCGGGGTCGGGGTCGAGGCCTTTCCGCTCGACGACTCGTGGATCCACCTGCAGTTCGCCCGGAACCTGGCCGAGGGGCACGGCTTCTCCTACAACCCGGGCGTGCCCGTCTCCGGCTCGACCGCGCCGCTCTGGACTCTCGTGCTCGGCGGGGCGTTCGCGGTGTTCGGCAGCCACCCCGTCCTGGCCAAGGCGCTGGGGATTGCCGCCACGCTGGGGACCGCGTGGCTGGCCGGCCGGCTCGCCGTGATCTGGACCGGCCACCGCGGCCTCGGCCTTCTCGCCTCGGTCCTTGTGGCGCTGGCCGGGCCGATGGTGTGGGGCGCGCTCTCGGGCATGGAGGTCGGGCTGGCCGCCCTGCTCGTGACCGCCGCGCTGGTGCATCACGCGCGCGGCCGCGCGTGGACCGGCGGCTTCGCGGTCGGGCTTGCCGCACTCGCGCGCCCCGAGGCCGTCGTGCTTCTGCCGCTCTTCTGGCTGGCGGGCCCGCTCACGGGGCGGCGGCTGCTGGCGTGGGGTCTGCCCGTCGCGGGCACCCTGGCTCCCTGGGTCGCCTTCAATCTGGCGACGACCGGGAGCCCGTTGCCCGCCACCGCGGCGGCCAAGATCGAGGGCGGCCTCGTCGGATTCCTCGCGGGGGTACGCGAGCCGCTCCGCACGCTGCTCGTCGAGCGCCCGTGGCAGTTCGAGACGGAGTGGGCACGCTGGCTCTGGCGGGTGGACGCGCTCCTGCCGATCCTGCTGCTGCCGGGGCTCTGGTGGCTCGGCCGCCACGCCGGCCGCGCCGCGCTGGTGCCGGCCTCCGTGCTCCTCCTCCATCCCCTCGCGATGGCCGTGCTCGCGCCCTACCGCGGCCCGTCCTTCCAGGAGGGCCGCTATTGCATCCACCTCCTTCCGCTCGCGCTCGTCATCGCCGTCCTCCCCCTCGCCCTCCTCTTCTCCACCCTCTCCCCAGGAGGGGGAGAGAGCAGGGGGCGGGAACGGCTGAGGGGCTACCTTGGATGGATCGCCGCCGGCGCGCTGCTCGTGGCCGCGGCCGCGGCCCTGCCGTCGGCGGCCTCTCGCTACGGCTGGGCGGTCCAGAACATCGAGGCCATGCAGGTCCATCTCGGCCACTGGGTCGCGCGCCACACGCCCCCGACGGCCCGGATCGGACTGAACGACGTCGGCGCGATCGCCTACATCTCGCGCCGGGAGGTCGTGGACGTCATGGGGCTGGTCACGCCCGCCATCCTCCGGTTCCGCCGGGACGGCGAGACGGGCGTGCTGCGGTACCTCGAGCACACCTGCCCCGACTACCTGATCGTCTTTCCGGCCTGGTTTCCCACCCTGTCACGGATGGCCGACCGGTTCCGTCCCGTGTACCGGGTGCGGCTCGATCACAACGAGGTGGCGGGCGCCGACGAGATGGTGGTCTACGAGGCCGCCTGGAACCGGTGGCGGCCCGACCGGCAGCCCTGCCCCGGCGCCCTGGCCCGGGCTGGGAGACCTCTCCGGGAGGTGCCCGTGGAAATGGGCGGGAATCGTATAATCGGGACGAGGCATTCATGAAGAGCTTCCGCCCCGTCCTCACGGTTGCCCTGGCGCTCGGCGGTCTCCTGTCGGTGGCGCTCACGGGGGCGTCCGCGCAGATCTACCGCTGGACCGACGAGCGCGGCGACGTGCGCTACTCCCAGGGCCTCCACAGCGTGCCGCCGCAGTTTCGAGGGGGCGCGGTGATGATGGCCCCGCCGAGCCCGCCCGCCGCGCCCGTGGCGCCCACGCCTGCCGCGCCCGAGCCGGCGGCGGGGGTGGCCCGCATCCCGTTCACGCCCGGCCAGCCGATCATGGTGACGGCCCGGATCAACGGCGGGGGCACCACCCAGCTCCTCCTCGACACCGGCGCCCAGGGCACCGTCATCAGCCCCACCGCCCTGGCCGCGCTCGGCATCAGCTACCGCAATGCGGTCCGCGGCTCCATCAAGGGTGTCACCGGCGACGCGCATGTCCTGGCGGTGCGGATCGAGAGCATCGAGGTGGAGGGCGCGCGGTTCGGGCCCTTGATGGTCGTCTCGCACGACGCCGGCCTCGGGTCGGGACGTGACGGCCTGCTCGGACGCGATTTCCTCGACAACTTCATCGTCACGATCGACAGCAACGCCCGCGTCGTCACGCTGACCCCCAAGAAGTAGTCGGCGTCCCTCCCGGAGTGGCCCCCGCACCGGGGGCCCTGTTCTTGCCGGAGCCCCTGATGAGTGCTAGTTTTGGCCCTCTATGGATTACAAGGACACGTTAAACCTGCCAAAGACCGCCTTTCCCATGAAGGCCAACCTGCCCAAGCTGGAGCCCGAGTGGCTCGAGCGCTGGGCGGCGATGGACATCTACGGGCGGATCCGGCAGGCCTCGGCGAGTCGCCCGCTGTGGATCCTGCATGACGGGCCGCCCTACGCGAACGGCCACATCCACATGGGGACGGCACTGAACAAGATCCTCAAGGATCTCGTCGTGAAGTCGCGCTCCATGCTCGGCTACAACGCGGTCTACGTCCCCGGGTGGGATTGCCACGGGCTGCCGATCGAGCACCAGGTGGACAAGGAGCTCGGGCTCGACCAGGCGAGCGTGGACGTCCGCCGGGCCATGGACCCGATCGAGAAGCGCCGCCGCTGCCGAGAATACGCGGCCAAGTTCATCGACATCCAGCGCGAGGAGTTCCGGCGGCTCGGGGTGTTCGGCGACTGGAAGAATCCCTACCGGACGATGGAGCCCGCCTACCAGGCGGTGATCGTGCGCGAGTTCGGCCGGTTCGTCGGGCGCGACCTGGTCCACAAGGGCCTCAAGCCGGTGCACTGGTGCATGCACTGCAAGACCGCGCTGGCTCAGGCCGAGGTGGAGTACGAGGACCAGACCACGCCCTCGGTGTACGTGAAATTCCCGGTCAAGACGGTCCCTCCGGAGATCGCCCGCGTGGTCGGCGGGCGGCCGGTCTCGCTCGTGATCTGGACGACCACTCCGTGGACCCTGCCCGCCAACCTCGCGATCGCGGTGCACCCGACCGAGACCTATACCGCGGTGGAGCTCGACGGCCAGGCGGTCGTCGTCGCCCAGCCGCTGCTCGAGGCCTTCCTGCGCCTGCCCGGCGTGAAGGGCCGCGCCACCGCGCTGCCGCTCGCGGTGCCGGGCCGGGTGCTCGAGGGCGTGGTCGCCCGGCACCCGTGGATCGATCGCGACGTGCCGGTCGTCACGGCGGACTTCGTGGCCATGGACGCCGGCACCGGCCTCGTTCACATCGCCCCGGGCCACGGCGAGGAAGACTACGAGCTCGGCCGGCGAGCCGGCCTCAAGATCTACAATCCGGTGGACGACGACGGGCGCTTCATCGCGGAGGTGGCGCACTTCGCCGGCCAGACCGTCTGGGAGGCGAACCCGCGCATCATCGAGCACATGCGCGCGTCCGGCACGCTGGTCGCCGAGGTTCCGCTCCAGCACACCTACCCGCACTGCTGGCGCTGCAAGAACCCGACGCTCTTCCGTGCCACCGAGCAGTGGTTCATCGCGCTCGACCGGCACGGGCTCCGCCAGAAGGCGCTCGATGCGATCCGGAACGAGGTGACGTGGATCCCCGCGTGGGGCCAGGAGCGCATCTACAACATGGTGGCGCACCGGCCCGAGTGGGTCATCTCCCGCCAGCGCGTGTGGGGCGTGCCCATCGTGGCGTTCTACTGCACGGCGTGCGAGGCGCTGCTGCTCGACGAGGCGCTGGTCGCGCACGTGGCCGGGATCATGCGCGCCGGCGCCGGCGCCGACGAGTGGTACACGCGGGAGGCGGCCGCGCTCCTTCCCGCGGGCACGCGCTGCCCGAAGTGCGGGGGCGGGGAGTTCCGCAAGGAGACCGACATCCTCGACGTGTGGTTCGATTCCGGCTGCAGCCACGCCGCGGTGCTGGAGACCCGGCCGGAGCTGCGCTGGCCCGCCGAGATGTACCTCGAGGGCTCGGACCAGCATCGCGGCTGGTTCCACTCCTCGCTGCTGGAGGCGGTGGGCACCCGCGACCGGCCGCCCTACCGGGCCGTCCTCACCCACGGCTTCGTGGTGGACGGCGAGGGGCGGAAGATGTCCAAGTCGATGGGCAACAACGTCACCCCCGACGAGCTCATCCCGAAGTACGGCGCCGAGGTCCTGCGCCTGTGGGTGGCCGCCGAGGACTCCTCCGAGGACATCCGGCTCTCGCACGAGATCCTGAATCGGCTCGCCGACGCCTATCGGCGCATCCGCAACACCTGCCGGTTCCTCCTCGGCACGCTGGCCGATTTCGACCCGGAGCGCGACCGGCGCCCGTACGGGGAGATGGACGAGCTCGACCACTGGGCCCTGCTGCGGCTGGGCGGGCTCATCGCGCGGGTGCGCAAGGGATACGAGGACTACCAGTTCCACGCCGCCTTCCACGCGATCCACAACTTCTGCGCGGTGGATCTCTCCGCGCTCTACCTCGACATCATCAAGGACCGGCTCTACGTGTCCGCTCCCGACGACGCGCGGCGGCGCGCCACGCAGACCGTGTGCTTCGAGATGCTGACCGCGCTGACCCGGCTGATGGCCCCGATCCTGACCTTCACGTCCGACGAGGTCTGGTCCTACATCCCGGGACGCGGCAAGCCGGAGAGCGTGCACCTGGTGCTCTTCCCCGAGGAGCGCGGCGAGTGGATGAACGAGCGCCTCGCGGCAGACTGGGAGCGGTTGCTCGAGGTGCGGGGCGAGGTCTCGCGAGCGCTCGAGGCCGCGCGGCAGCAGGGGAAGATCGGCAAGGGCATCGACGCGGTGCTCTACGTCCCGAGCGCGCCCGAGGAGGAGTGGCTGCCGCTGCTCCTGGCCAAGGGCGAGGCGCTGCTCACCACCGTGTTCAACGTCTCGGGCACCCGCCTCAAGCAGCGCGCCCCGCGGGAGGCGGTGCGCTACGAGGGCCAGGACATCCCCGGGCTCGTCCTCGAGGTCGTGCCCGCGCAGGCCCTCGGCTGGAAGAAGTGCGAGCGCTGCTGGACCTGGAGCCCCCGGGTGGGCGAGGACCCCGCGCACCCGAGCCTCTGCGAGCGCTGCGCCCCCGTCGTGACGGCCCTCTCGCGGTGAAGGCGGCCGCGGCCACCGCGCTCACCGTTCTCATCCTCGACGGGGTGACCAAGTACCTGGCGCTCCAGCGCCTGCCGGCCGCTCGGCCGGTGCCCGTGATCGAGGGCTTCTTCTCCCTCACCCTCGTGATGAATCCCGGCCTCGCCTTCGGGATGCTCGCGGACACACCCGCGGGCTGGCGCTGGCTCGTGGCCCTCCTGTCGATCGGCGCCCTCGCGGTGCTGGCGGTAGTGGGCCTGCGCATGCTGCCCACCGGCGGCCGCCTCACCCCACTGGCGCTGGGCCTCATCTTCGGGGGCGCCGTCGGCAACCTGATCGATCGCGGCCGCTTCGGCGCGGTGGTGGATTTCCTCGACTTCCACTGGCGCGGGTATCACTGGCCGGCGTTCAACGTGGCCGATGCGTCGATCTCGGTCGGGGTCGTGCTGCTCGCGCTCCGCATGCTCGCCGCGCCGGCTTCCCCTCCCGCGCCGCACTGAGCTCCGTACCGGCGGCGGCGAGCAGAGTCGTGGGAGCGGTATCCCTCGAGGGGGGCGGGTCCTGTCGTCGCGGCCGCCTCCGTTCGCCTCGCCTCGTCCACCCACTCGCCGGAATCGCCGCTCTTCGAGCGGCGCACCGGACTCAGGGGGCCCGCTCCGGCGGTCCGCCGGAGGCCACCGCGCCGCCGCCCGCCCGATGTCACGCTCGCCGCTCGTACCTGCCGGCTCTCGTCGGGGCGCCGCGATGACCTCCGAGCGGCACTGGTCCGGCGTGGTGGGGGCCCGGGAGCGGGGGATGCGGGTGGATCTGTGGGTGGCGGGGCAGCTCGGCGATCTGTCGCGGATGCGGGTGAAGGGGTTGATCGAGGCCGGGCGGGTGGTGGTCGGGGGGCGCGTGGTGCGGGCGGCGTATCGGGTGCAGGAGGGAGAGCGGGTGGAGGTGTCGATCCCGCCGCCGCCCCGGGATGGCGTGGCGGCGGAACCGGTCGCGCTCAGCGTCGTGTTCGAGGATGACCACGTGCTCGTCGTGGACAAGCCGGCGGGCATGGTGACGCATCCGGGGGCGGGGCGGCCCACCGGCACGCTGGCCGCTGCCGCCCTCGCCCACGCGCCGGAGATGGCCGGCGTTGGCAGCCCCCGCCGACCGGGGATCGTGCACCGACTCGACAAGGGCACGTCGGGCCTGATCGTGCTCGCCAAGACCCAGGCGGCCTATGACGCCCTCACCGCCCAGCTCGCCCGGCGGACCGTCAGCCGCCGCTATCTCTGTCTCGCCCAGGGCGCGGTGCGACGGGCTCAGGGCGTGATCGATACGACCATCGGCCGCGACCCGCGCTCCCGCGTGCGGATGGCCGTGCTGAGAGAAGGCAAGGGCAAGCGCGCGGTCACGCGCTTCCAGGTGCTCGAGCGCTTCGGCGCCGGGGCCGAGGCGATCACCTTCCTCGAATGCCGTCTCGAGACGGGCCGGACCCATCAGATCCGCGTGCACCTCGCCTCGCTGGGGCATCCGCTCCTGGGCGACGACACCTATCGGGGGCGCCGCGCGGCGCCCGCCGGGGATCGGGTGCTGACCGATCTGATCGGGGGGCTGGGCGGCGTGGCGCTCCACGCGGCCGGTCTCGCCTTCGCGCATCCGGTGACGGGGGCGCCCCTGGAGTTTTCGTGTCCTCTGCCAGACAGGATCGGCCGGATCCTGTCTCATCTGCGCACCAGGGCCCGCTGACCGCGGCCCGGGAGCGGCCGCGGCCGAGCGAGAATCGCCCGGCCCCAAGCCCCCTTGTGGAGCTCGAAAGCGCGGTCCGGCACGTGGCATGCCGCGTGCTACGATGGTCGATACGATGGCTCAGCTCACTGCCGTCATCCTCGCGGCCGGCGAGGCCAAGCGCATGCGCTCGGCCCGACCCAAGGTCCTCCACGCTTTCTGCGGACGCCCCCTCATCGCCTATCCCATCCAGGTCGCCCGGGCGCTCGGAGCCGGGGTCGTGGTGGTGGTCGGCCGTGCGGCGGACGAGGTGCGGGCGGCGGTCTCCCCGGAGGCGGTGGCCGGCTTCGTGGAGCAGAAGGAGCGCCTGGGCACCGGGCACGCGGTGCTCCAGGCCCACGTCGCCTGCGGCGACGGCCCCGGCACGCTGCTGGTGCTCCCGGGGGACGTGCCCCTCCTGTCGGCCGAGACGCTCAAGCGGCTCGTCGACCACCACGTGGGAACGGGGGCGGCGGCCACGCTGCTGACCGCCCTCGTGCCGGACGCCACCGGCTACGGCCGCGTGGTGCGGGAGCAGGGGCGGCCGGTGGGGATCGTGGAGCACCGGGACGCGACGGCGGCGCAACGGCAGATCCGGGAGATCGGCACCAGCGTGTACTGCTTCGACGCCCGGCGCTTCTGGCCCGCGCTGGCCCAGGTCACGCCCGACAACGAGCAGAGCGAGTACTACCTCACCGACGTGATCGGCATCCTGCATCGCCAGGGCCACCGGCTGGAGGCGGTGGTCACCGACGATCCGAGCGAGTGCCTCGGCGTCAACGACCGCAAGCAGCTCGCCGAGCTGGCCGGCATCATGCGCCGCCGCATCCTCGATCGGCTCATGGCGGGCGGGGTGACCGTGATCGATCCCGCCAACACCTACGTGGACGACACCGTGACCGTCGGCGCCGACACCGTGCTGCATCCGGGCGTGATCCTCGAGGGCCGGACGACGGTGGGGGCCGAGTGTGTGGTGAGCACCGGCTGCCACGTGGCCGACACGACCCTCGGCGATCGGGTGCTGCTCAAGCCGTACTGCGTGCTCGCCTCTTCGACCGTCGAGGCCGACGCCCAGCTCGGCCCCTTCTGCCACCTGCGCCCCCAGAGCCACGTCGGGCAGAAGGCCAAGATCGGCAACTTCGTCGAGTTGAAGAAGTCGCGGATCGGGCGCGGCTCCAAGGTGCCGCACCTCTCCTACGTGGGCGACACCCGGATGGGCGAGGGCGTGAACGTGGGGGCCGGCACCATCACCTGCAACTACGACGGCGCGGCCAAGCACGAGACGGTGATCGGCGACGGGGTCTTCGTGGGCACCAACTCGAGCCTGGTGGCGCCGCTCACCATCGGCGAGGGCGCCTACGTGGCGGCGGGCTCGGTGATCACCAAGAACGTGCCGCCGGGGGCGCTGGCGGTGGCCCGCGGCCGGCAGGAGACGCGCGAGGGCTGGGTCGCGCGCAAGCAAAAGGGCAAGAAGCCCAAGCACCAGGAGTAGAGCCATGTGCGGGATCGTCGGCTACATCGGGGACAGGAACGCGATCGACATCGTGCTGGAGGGGCTCCGGCGCCTCGAGTATCGCGGCTACGACTCCGCGGGCGCCGCGGTGATCGGGCCCGCGGGGCTGCAGATCCGGCGCGCGGCCGGGCGCATCAAGGTGCTGGAGGGCCTCCTGCGCGAGAAGCCGATCGAGGGCCACATCGGCCTCGGCCACACGCGGTGGGCGACCCACGGCCGCCCCACCGACGAGAACGCGCACCCGCACACCGACGGCTCCGGCGATCTGGTGGTGGTGCACAACGGCATCATCGAGAACTACTTGCCGATCAAGGAGCGCCTGCAGGCCGAGGGGCACGTCTTCAAGTCCGAGACGGACACCGAGGTCATCGCGCACCTGATCGAGCGGCACCTGAAGGACACCCCGCGGCTCGACGAGGCGGTGCGCCGCGCGCTCCGGGAGCTGCGCGGCTCCTACGCGGTGGTCGTGCTCCACCGCCAGATGCCCGACCGCCTGGTCGCGGCCAAGCTCGGAGCGGGCAGCGTGGTGGTGGGGCTCGGCGAGAACGAGACCTTCCTGGCCTCCGACATCCCGGCCATCCTCTCGCACACCCGCGACGTGGTGGTGCTGGAGGACGAGGACGTGGCGGTGGTGACGCGCCGGGGGGTCGAGATCACCCAGCTCGACGGGGCCCCGGTGCAGCGGGCGCCCTCGCGCATCCTGTGGGATCCGATCCTCGCCGAGAAGGGCGGCTACCGCCACTTCATGCTCAAGGAGATCTACGAGCAACCGCGCGCCGCCGCCGACACCATGCGGGGGCGCGTGCAGCCGGAAGGCGGCACGGTGGTGCTGCCTGACGTGCAGCTCGACCCCGAGGTGGTCGCCGGGATCCAGCGAATCGTCCTGGTCGCCTGCGGCACGTCCTATCACGCGGCCATCGTCGGCCGCTTCATGATGGAGCGGCTCACCGGCATCGCCTCCGAGGTGGACCTGGGCTCGGAGTTCCGCTACCGGGATGCGGTCCTCGGCCCGGAGACCCTGGTGGTCGCGCTTTCGCAGTCCGGGGAGACCGCGGACACCCTCGGCGCGGTCAAGGCCGCGCGGGCCAAGGGGGCGCCGATCGTGGGCATCACCAACGTGGTGGGCTCCGCGCTCTCCCGGGAGGCCACCGGCACGCTCTACACCCACGCGGGGCCCGAGATCGGGGTGGCGTCCTCCAAGACGTTCACCGCGACGCTCGTCGCCCTCTATCTGCTGGCCCTCTGGCTGGGACGACGGCGCGGCGCGCTGCTGGCCGAGGACGGGCGCAAGCACATCCAGGGCCTGCTCGAGCTGCCGCGGCTCATGGAGCGGACCCTCGAGCTGGAGCCCGCGGTCGCCGAGCTGGCCCGCGAGGTCTCCCGGCACAAGAACTTCCTCTTCCTGGGCCGCGGGATCAGCTACCCCCTGGCGCTGGAAGGCGCGCTGAAGCTCAAGGAGCTGTCCTACGTGCACGCCGAAGGCTATCCGGCCGGGGAGATGAAGCACGGCCCTATCGCGCTGCTCGAGGACGGCTTCCCGGTGGTGGCGCTGGCCCCGCGGGACGGCTCGTACGACCGCATGATGGGCAACCTGGAGGAAGTGCGCGCGCGCGATGGGCGGGTGATCGCCATCGGCCACGAGGGCGACCGCGAGCTGGCCGCCAAGGCCGACGTGATGCTGTCGGTGCCGCCCGCGGGTGACCTGCTCACCCCCATGCTGCTGTCGATCCCCCTCCAGCTGCTGGCCTACCACGTCGCGGTTCGCCTCGGCCGCGACGTCGACCAGCCCCGCAATCTCGCCAAGTCCGTCACCGTCGAATAGCACACAAGAGAGAAGCTCCGACCCTCCGCGCGTCACGCGCGGTCGGCCTGTGGTAACGTTGATTCCCATGCCGCACCCCGCAGTGACCGCGGACAGTCTCCTCGCGCCGCTGAACCCGCCTCAACGCGAGGCGGTCACGACCACGAAGGGCCCCGTGCTCGTCCTGGCCGGCGCGGGGAGCGGCAAGACCCGCGTCATCGCCCAGCGCATCGCGTACCTCCTCGCGGTGGAGGGCGTCAACCCGCGCCACGTCCTCGCGGTCACGTTCACCAACAAGGCCGCCGCCGAGATGCGGCGCCGGGTCGAGGACCTGCTCCTGCCCGCGGGCATCCGGCCGCCGCTCATCGCCACCTTCCACTCCGCCTGCGTGCGGATCCTGCGGGAGCGCGCGGGGCAGGCCGGCCTCCGGGCGTCCTTCGTCATCTACGACGAGGACGACCGCCAGGCCCTGGTGAAGGAGGCCCTGCGCGAGCTCGACTTCGACGAGCGAACGCTCACGCCCGCCACGGTGGTGCACCGCATCAGCCACTGCAAGAACCAGATGCTCGCGCCCGCGGACGTGGAGCAGCTGGCCCGCACCCCGCGCGAGGAGCGGATCGCCTCCCTCTACCGGCTCTACGAGGAGAAGCTCCAGGCCGCGGGGGCCCTCGACTTCGACGACCTGCTGCTGCGGGTGGTGCGGCTGCTCGAGACGCAGCCGGAGGCCCTGCGTTGGTACCGCGCGGTGTGGACGCACGTGCTGGTGGACGAGTACCAGGACACCAACCGCGCGCAGTACCGCATCGTGCAGCTGCTCACCGAGGAGCACCGGAACCTCTGCGTGGTCGGCGATCCCGACCAGTCGGTCTATCGCTGGCGGGGCGCGGACCTGCGCAATATCCTCGACTTCGAGAAGGACTACCCGGACTGCCGCGTGGTGGCGCTCGAGCAGAACTACCGGTCCACCAAGCGCATCCTCGAGATCGCCTCCGCGGTGATCATCAACAACACCGCCCGCAAGGACAAGCGGCTCTGGACCGAGAACCGCGAGGGCGAGCGCGCCCTGGTGTACCGGGCCTGGGACGAGAACGAGGAATCCGCCTTCGTGGCCCAGAAGATCCGGGCCCTGCACGCGGAAGGGCGGGATTACCGGGACGTCGCGATATTCTATCGCACCAACGCCCAATCCCGCGTCCTGGAGGACGCGCTGCGCCGCGCGAGCGTCCCGTACCTCATCGTGGGCGGCGTGCGCTTCTACGAGCGGCGCGAGATCAGGGACATGGTGGCCTATCTCCGCCTGATCTCGAATCCACTCGACGACGTGGCCTTCCGCCGCGCGGTGGCCGCGCCCGCGCGCGGCATCGGCAAGGCCACCCTCGACCGGCTGGCCGACGCCGCGCGCGCGGCCGGGGTCCCGCTCCTGGTCGCGTGCGCGACCCTGCCCGCCGACATCACCGGCAAGCCGCGCCGCGCCCTCGAGGAATTCGCCCGCCTCATCGCGCGCCTCGGGGAGCGCCGCGCCGCCCTCACGATCCCCGCGCTCATCGACGAGGTCTGCGCCGCCTCCGGATACCGCGACGCGCTCAAGGCGGAGCGCACCGCGGAGGCGGAGGCGCGGCTCGAGAACCTGGAGGAGCTGGTGGCGGCCTCCGAGGAGCTGATCGCCACCGCGCCGGCGGCGGGCGTGGAGTCGGTCACCCTCGAGGCGTTCCTCGACTCGATCGCCCTCGTCGCGGACACCGACGAGATCGACGCGGACGCGGGCGCGGTGACCCTGATGACCCTGCACTCGGCCAAGGGCCTCGAGTTCCCGGTGGTCTTCCTCACCGGCCTGGAGGAGGGCGTGTTCCCGCACTCCCGGTCGATGCTGGAGCCGGAGGAGCTGGAAGAGGAGCGGCGCCTCTGCTATGTCGGGATCACCCGGGCCCGGGAGCACCTGCTGCTCTCGTACGCGCTCCATCGCCGCATCCAGGGCTACGGAGTGGCGGAGCCCTCGCGCTTCCTCCTCGAGATCCCGGAGGAGCAGCTCCAGCTGATCAACGCGCGGCGGTCCGAGCCGGTCTCGCTTCCCGCGCCGGGCGTTGCCGAAGCCGCGCCCGACGAGGACTTCCCGTTCCGTCTCGGGGCCAAGCTGCGCCACGCGCGCTGGGGCGAAGGGTTGCTGGTGGGCATCCAGCGCGAGGGCGCCGACGTGATCGCCACCGTGCATTTCGCGAGCGTGGGCCGCAAGCGGCTGTCGCTCCAGTACGCGCATCTCGAGGAGATCTGACCGTGAAGATCTCGGCCCAGGACGTCGAGCACGTGGCTCGGCTGGCCCGCCTGGCGCTGTCGGCCGCGGAGAAGGAGCGGATGGGGCGCGAGCTGGACGGCATCCTGACCTATATCGACAAGCTCCGGGCGCTGGACACGACCGGCGTCGAGCCCACCTCGCACGCGGTGCCGGTGACCAACGTGATGAGGGACGACGTGCCGTGCCCGTCGCTGCCCCAGTCGGAGTCGCTCGCCAACGCTCCGGATCGACAGGGCGACCTGTTCCGGGTCCCGAAGATCATCGAGGAGTGAGCGGCGCGATGCTGGCGTCGCTGACCGCGCATGAGCTCGGGGCCCGGTACCGGAGCGGCGCCGCCACCCCGACCCAGGCCGTCACCGAGTACCTGGCTCGCGTCGAGCGCCTCGATCCGCAGGTGCGCGCCTTCCTCACCGTCACCCGGGACGACGCCCTGCGCCAGGCCGCTCTGGCCGACGCCCGCTTCAAGGCGGGCGCCCCGCGCGGGCCGCTGGACGGCGTGCCGGTGGCGCTCAAGGACGTGTTCTGCACCCGCGGTGTCCGCACCACGTGCGGCTCGAAGATCCTCGAGAGCTTCGTACCCCCGTACGACGCGACGGTGGTCGCACGGCTCCACGCGGCCGGCGCCGTCCTGCTCGGCAAGCTCAACATGGACGAGTTCGCGATGGGCTCGTCCACCGAGCATTCCGCCTTCTTCACCACGCGCAACCCCTGGGATCTGGCCCGCGTGCCCGGCGGCTCGTCGGGCGGAGCCTCCGCGGTGGTGGCGGCCGACCTCGCCGCCCTCAGCCTCGGCACCGACACCGGCGGCTCCATCCGGCAGCCCGCCGCCTTCTGCGGCGTGCTCGGGATGAAACCGACCTACGGGCGGGTGTCGCGCTACGGGCTCATCGCCTTCGCGTCCTCGCTGGACCAGGTCGGTCCCTTCGCCAAGGACGTGGAGGACGCCGCGCTCATTCTGGAAGTGATCGCGGGCGCCGATCCGATGGACTCGACCGCGGTGGACGTGCCGGTGCCGGACTATCGCGCCGCGCTCGGGCGCGGGATCGAGGGCGTGCGGGTCGGGGTCCCCGCGGAGTATTTCATCGACGGCATGGACCCCGAGGTGGAGCGCGCGGTACGCGAGGCCATCACCACCCTGGAGAAGCTGGGCGCCCGCACCGAGCCGGTCTCGCTCCCGCACACCGAGTACGGGCTCGCCGCCTACTACGTCATTGCCCCCGCGGAGGCCTCCTCGAATCTCGCGCGCTACGACGGCGTGAAGTACGGCCTGCGGGCCTCGGGCGCGCGCGATCTGATCGACATGTACAGCAAGACCCGCGCGGCCGGCTTCGGCAACGAGGTCAAGCGCCGCGTCATGCTGGGGACCTACGTGCTCTCCGCCGGGTACTACGACGCCTACTACGGCCAGGCCCAGAAGGTCCGGACGCTCGTGCGGCGCGACTTCGAGCAGGCGTTCGCCCGCGTGGACCTGATCGTGGCGCCCACCACCCCCGGGGTGGCGTTCAAGATGGGTGAGAAGGAAGACCCGCTGCAGATGTACCTGAACGACATCTTCACGATCCCGGTGAACCTCGCGGGGCTGCCCGGCGTCTCCATTCCGGGCGGCTTCACCCAGACCGGGCTTCCGATCGGGCTGCAGCTCATCGGCCGCGCCTTCGACGAGGCCACGCTGCTGCGCGCGGCCCACGCCTACCAGCAGGTGACCGCCTGGCACACGCGCAAGCCCCTGCTGACCGCATGAGTGCCGACGGTCGCCTGGACGCCGCTTGCGCGAAGAGTCCAAACCGCCGCCCGATATGACCGACGCCACGCGCTACGAAACAATCATAGGCCTGGAAGTCCACGCCCAGCTCGCGACCGCGACCAAGATGTTCTGCGGCTGCCGCGCCGCCTTCGGCGCGGCGCCGAACACCCGGACCTGTCCGGTCTGCCTCGGCATGCCGGGCTCGCTCCCGGTGATCAATCGCCGCGCCATCGAGTTCGGTACGATGACCGCGCTCGCGCTCGGCTGCCGGGTGAACGCGCTGAACCGCTTTGCGCGCAAGCACTACTACTACCCGGACATGCCGAAGAACTACCAGATCAGCCAGTACGAGGAGCCGCTCGCCGAGCACGGGCACCTCGCCGTCGAGGCGGTCTACGGGCGGCGCGAGATCGGGATCCAGCGCGTGCATCTCGAGGAGGACGTGGGCAAGCTCGTCCACGAGGGCGCGCTCGAGACCGCGCCGTCGAGCAGTGTGGACTTCAACCGGGCCGGGGTGCCCTTGATGGAGATCGTCTCCAAGCCCGACCTCCGGAGCCCGGAGGAGGCCGCCGCCTACCTGAAGGGGCTGCGCGCGATCCTGATCTACCTGCGCGTGTGCGACGGCAACATGGAGGAGGGCTCGCTGCGCTGCGACGCGAACATCTCGCTCCGGCCGCGCGGCCAGGCCGAGTACGGCACCAAGGTCGAGATCAAGAACATGAACTCGTTCCGGAACGTGCGCGACGCGCTCGAGCACGAGATCAGGCGTCAGACCCGCGCGCTCGAGACCGGCGAGCGCATCGTGCAGGAGACGCGGCTCTGGGATCCCGACCGGGCCGTGACGGTGTCGATGCGCTCGAAGGAGTTCGCGCACGACTACCGCTATTTCCCGGAGCCCGACCTCCCGCCGCTCGATCTCCGCGCGGGCTGGGTGGAGGAGGTGCGCGCGCGGCTGCCCGAGCTGCCGGCGGCCCGGCGGGCGCGCTTCCAGAGCGCCTACGTCCTTTCCGCGTACGAGGCCGACCTGCTCACGCAGGGGCGGGGACTCGCCGACTATTTCGAGGAGGCCGCCCGCGGGTCCGGCAAGCCCAAGGCGGTCGCCAACTGGGTGCTCAACGAGCTCCTGCGCGAGCTGCCCGCGGACGACGATCGTGCGGTCGCGGCCTGCCCGATCCCGCCCGCCCACCTGGTCGGCCTGCTGGGCCTGATGGACGATGGCACCATCAGCGGCAAGATCGCCAAGGACGTGTTCGAGAAGATGTACCGCTCGGGCGAAACCGCCCAGGCCATCGTCAGCCGTGAGGGGCTCACCCAGGTGGCCGACGAGGCCGCGCTTGGCGCGGCGGTGGACCGGGTGCTGGCCGAGCACGCCAAGGTCGTCGAGGACTACCGGGCCGGAAAGAAGGCCGCGCTGGGCTTCCTGGTCGGCCAGGTGATGAAGTCCACGCACGGCAAGGCAAATCCGGCCGTCGTGAACCGCCTGTTGGTGGAAAAAATACCGAAAGGTTGAATAGTTAGATAGAATGGTATGCAGTCCATGATTCGGCTGCAGCACGTGTCGATGGTCTTCGGTGCCGGCCCCTCCCGAGTGGCCGCGCTCAGCGACGTCTCCTTCCACATCGCCAAGGGCGAGTTCGTCGTGCTGACCGGGGCCAGCGGAGCGGGCAAGACCACGCTGCTCCGGCTCCTGTACCGCGCCGAGTCCCCGTCGGAGGGCGACATCGACGTGGCGGGGTTCGACGTCGCCGCCCTCCGCCGGTCCGAGATCCCGCGGCTGCGCCGGTCCATCGGGATCGTGTTCCAGGATGCCAAGCTCCTCGCGGGCCGTACCGTGTTCGAGAACGTGGCCTTCGTCCTCCGGGTGCTGGGGACAGCCCGGCGCGACATCACGCCGAAGGCCTTCGCCGCGCTCAAGGCGGTGGGGCTCTCCGCGCGCGCCCAGGCCTACCCGCACCAGCTCTCCCAGGGCGAGGCGCAGCGGGCCTCGCTGGCCCGGGCCATCGTCAAGTCGCCGGGGCTCCTCCTGGCCGACGAGCCCACCGGCAACCTCGACGAGGAGATGGCGAGCGAGATCCTGGGCCTGGTCAAGGACATCTGGAGCCGCGGCACCACCGTGCTGTTCGCGACGCATCAGGCGCGCCTCGTGCCCCAGCTCAAGCGCCGGACGCTGAGGCTCGAAGGCGGCCGCCTGGTGAAGGACGAAGGATGATGCTCAGCTTCGTGGTGAACGAGGCCATGCGCGATCTGCGGCGCGCCGGGAAGGTCGGCCTCGCGGCCATCCTGCTCATCGCCCTCTCGCTCACCGCCCTGGGCGGCTTCTGGCTGCTCTCGCTCAATCTGGGGCGGGCCATCGACCAGTGGGGCGACCGGGTGCGCGTCATCGCGTACCTGAAGGACGAGCCGCCCGCGGGCAAGCTCGAAGAGCTCCTGCAGCGCATCGAAGCGGTGGGCGGCATCCAGCGGCTGCGCTACGTCTCCAAGACGGAGGCCCTGCGCGCGCTGAAGCGCTCGCTGGGCAGCCAGGCCGATGTCGCCGAGCAGCTCCCGCGCAATCCGCTGCCCGCCTCGGTGGAGGTGACGCCGGACGCCGCGATCGCCACCCCCGAGGGCACCCGGGCCCTGGTGGGCCGGCTGACCACGCTGCCGGAAGTCGAGGAGGTGCAGGGCGGCAGCCAATGGGTGGACGGGCTCGCGCAGTTCCGCCGCCTCTTCCAGGGCGTGGGTCTCGTGATCGGCGCGGTGCTCGCGGTCGCCGCGATCCTCACGGTGACCACCGCGACGACGCTGGTCCTGCACCTGCGCCGCGACGAGATGGAGATCATGCGGCTGGTGGGCGCCACCGAGCACGTCATCCGCGCCCCCCGCCTGGTCCAGGGCATGGCGCAGGGTCTGGTGGCCGCCATCGTCGCGCTGGCCACCCTCGAGATCGCGTACGCGCTGGCGGTGCCCCGGCTCGAGCCCCTGCTACCGGTGACGCTCGGCCTCGAGCGGGTGACCTTCCTCTCCCCGGTGCAGGCGCTCGCCCTCATCGGCACCGGCACCATGCTGGGCGCGCTGGGTGGGCTCCTGGCCCGCGGGCGGACGCCGGCATGAGGCGCCCCTGGCGGCTCGGCCTGATCCTGGCGCTGGTCCCGGCGCTGCTCGCGCCCGTCGCGCTCGCGCAGGCCCCGAAGCGGGAGAGCGCGGCGGATATCGGCGACAAGCAGCGCGATCTGCAGCAGACGCAGAAGCGCCTCCGGGACGAGCGCCAGAAGGCGGCCGACGCGCGCAAGCGCGAGGCGGGCGTGCTGAGCGAGCTCGAGGCCATCGATCAGCGGCTCACCACCAAGCGGAAGCAGGTGGCGCTCCTGGACGGGCGCATGCGGCGCGCCCAGGCCGACATCGGGGAGCTCCAGGGCGAGATCGGGCGGCTGCAGTCGCGGCGATCCGGCCAGGAGGAGGTGCTCGGGCGGAGGCTGCGCGCGCTGTACAAGCTGCAGGCCCAGGGCGGCGTGCTGCCGATCGTGCTCTCGGGGGCGGACCCGGTGGAGCAGGCCGTGCAGCTGCGGCACCTGACCACCCTGGCCACGGTGGACGCACGGCTCATTCGAGAGTATCGTGTGACGTCCGAGGTGCTGGCGGATCGGAAGAGCCGCGTCGAGGCGCGCGGGCGGGAGCTGGCCTCGCTGCGGTCGGAAGCCGACCAGGAGCGGGCCGAGGCCGATCAGGAGGCCGCCAAGCGCCGCGCGCTCCTCGCGAAGGTGCAGGACGAGCGCGCGTACCACGAGCGGATGGTCGGCGAGCTGTCCGAAGCCACCCGCCGCCTCGAGGCCTTCATCCGGGACCTGCAGGAGAAGCAGCGCCGGGCGGTGGCGAAGGTGCCGCCGCCGGGCCGACCGGCCCGGCCGGCGCCGGGCGACACCTCTCCGGGCACGGGCTTCGGGGCCCTGCGGGGCCGGCTCGCCTGGCCGGCGGACGGCCGGGTGATCGCCGAGTACGGCCCGCAGGTCAATCCCCGCTTCGGAACGAGGACGTTCCGCAACGGGATCGACATCGAGGCCAGCGAGGGCTCGAACATCGTGGCCGTGTTCCCGGGCCACGTCGTCTACACCGGCTGGTTCCGGGGCTACGGGAACCTGATCATCGTCGATCACGGGGGCGAGTACTACACGGTCTACGCCCACGCGGCCGACATCCGGGTCTCCGAGGGCGACGAGGTGAAGCAGGGACAGATCATCGGCACGGTCGGCGACACCGGGTCGCTGCAGGGGCCGCGCCTGTACTTCGAAGTGCGGCACGAAGGGAAGCCGCAGGATCCAACGCAGTGGCTCAGGCCACGAGGCTAGTTAGTCAGTACCCACGGAGGCGTACACGATGCGGTCCATCCGGCACATGAAGAAGGTGGTCATGATCTCCGCGCTGCTGCTCATCCTTACGCTCTCGCTGGGCGGCGGGGTGGCGAGCAAGGGCAACGACACCGCGGCCACCTACGAGAACCTGCGGCTCTTCACCGAGGTGCTCTCGATCGTCCAGAGCCAGTACGTGGACGAGGTCGCGCCCAAGGACATCATCTACAACGCGATCAAGGGCACCCTGCGGGGGCTCGATCCGCACTCTTCGTTCCTCGACCCCGAGATGTACCGGGAGATGCAGGTCGAGACGAGCGGCAGCTTCGGCGGCCTCGGCATCGAGATCACGCTCCGGGACGACGTGCTGACGGTGGTGGCGCCCATCGAGGGCACGCCCGCCTACCGCGCGGGCATCCAGCCCGGCGACCGCATCCTCAAGATCGAGGGGCTCTCCACCAAGGACATGCAGCTCTCCGACGCGGTCAAGCGCATGCGGGGCAAGCCCGGCAGCAAGATCACGATCACGATCGTGCGCGAGGGCTGGGCGGAGCCGAAGGACTTCTTCATCACCCGCGAGCAGATCCGGGTGCAGTCGGTGCGGGCCAACCAGCTTGAGCCGGGCATCGAGTACATCCGGCTGCGCCAGTTCCAGGAGCAGACCGCCAACGACCTGGAGACCTCGCTCGACAAGTACGTGAAGGAAGGGAAGATCCAGGGGCTGGTGCTGGACCTGCGCAACAATCCGGGCGGCCTCCTCACTTCCGCGGTGGAGGTGACCGAGAAGTTCCTGGAGTCGGGCAAGCTCGTGGTCTACACCGAGGGGCGCGTGCGCAACCAGAACATGCGGTTCTCCTCGAACGCCAAGCGGGTGTTCAACGACTTCCCGATCGTGGTGCTCGTCAACCAGGGCAGCGCCTCCGCGTCCGAGATCGTGGCGGGCGCGCTCCAGGACTGGGGCCGCGCGGTGGTGATCGGCACCCAGAGCTTCGGGAAAGGCTCCGTGCAGACCATCATCCCGCTCTCGGACGGCTCGGGCCTGCGGCTGACCACCGCCAAGTACTTCACGCCGAAGGGCCGCTCCATCCACGGCAAGGGCATCACCCCCGACATCATCGTGGAGGCGCCGAAGCCGATCGCGGTCGCCGCGGGCGCCGAAACGCCCGTGCCCACGCCGCCCGTGTCGGAGACACCGCAGGAGCAGCTCAAGCGCGATCCGCAGCTGCAGCGCGCGCTCGACCTGCTCAAGGCGATGAAGATCCTGGACAAGAGCCGGCCGGTGCCCGCAGGGCCGCAGGCCCAGACTCGCTAGGCGGCCGGAGCGCACCGATGCCGGCGAGAGTGTGGCAGGCTCTCGCCGGCATCATCGTCCTGCTGCTGGTCGCGGTGGTCACGCTCGATCGGTGGCAGGCGCGGAGCGGCGAGGCGAGCCTGTTCGGGCCCGATCTCTTCGGGCGGGCGCCGCGCCGGGCCGCGACCCCGGCGCCCGCGATCCGATCGACTCCGGAGCCCGCGCCGCCGCCCCCGGGGGCCCCGCGGATCGCGGTCATCGTGGACGACCTCGGCGGCCGCCGCGACGTGTTCGACGTGCTGCGGGAGATCCGCCGTCCGCTGACCGTGGCGGTGCTGCCCGCGCTGCCCCTGTCGGCCGCCATCGCGCGGGATGCGGCGCGGGCGGGCATGGAGGTGCTGCTCGGCCTGCCGATGGAGCCCTACCGGTACCCGGAGGTGGATCCGGGGCCGGGCGCCCTGATGATGTCCATGCCGCCCGGCGAGATCCAGCAGCTGGTGGGCCGCCATCTGGAGGCGGTGGCCCCGGCGGTGGGGGTCGTGAACCGCATGGGCTCCCGACTCACCGAGGATCGCCCCCGGATGCGCGCGGTGCTGGAGGTGCTGGCGGCGCGGCGGCTCTTCCTGGTGGATGCTTACACCTCCAGCCAGTCGGTGGCCTTCGACGAGGCGCGGGACGCGGGCGTGCGCGCGGCCCGGCGGCAGATCCTGGTGGACCACGCGCGCGGGGAGGCGGGGGATCGGGCGCACTGGGACGAGGTGGCGGGCTGGGCGGAGCGGCGGGGCGAGGTGATCGTGGTCGCCCACGGCCATCCCCTCACGGTGAGGCTCCTGAAGGAATACGTGCCGCGCTGGGAAGCGCGCGGCCTGCGGCTGGTGCCCGTCTCCCAACTCGCGCGATAATCGACCCGACATGATCGTCCTCGCCATCGAGACCTCCTGCGACGAGACGGCCGCCGCCATCGTGGACGGCGGCCGCAAGATCCTCTCGAGCGTCGTCGCCTCGCAGGACGACGTGCACGCCCCCTACGGCGGCGTGGTGCCGGAGCTGGCCTCCCGCCGGCACCTCGAGGTGCTGATGCCGGTGGTGCGCCGCGCGCTCGAGACGGCGTCGATGGGGCTCGACGAGGTGGACGGTCTCGCGGTGACCTACGGGCCGGGGCTGGTCGGCTCGCTGCTCATCGGCTGCTCGGCGGCCAAGGCCATCGCCTACGCGCGCCGGCGCCCCCTGGTCGGGGTGAACCACCTCGAGGGCCACATCTACGCGGCCTTCCTCGAGGGCGATCCCCCCGCCTTCCCCTTCCTGGCCCTGGTCGTCTCGGGCGGTCACACCGCGCTCTACCTGGCACGGGAGCCGCGGCGCTACGAGCGCATCGGCCAGACCCGCGACGACGCGGCGGGCGAGGCGTTCGACAAGGTGGCCAAGCTGCTCGGCCTGGGCTTCCCGGGCGGGCCCGCCATCGAGCGGGTCGCGAAGGCCGGCAACCCGCGCGCCATCGGGTTCTCCACCGCCAACATGAGCGACGGCGCGCCCGACTTCTCCTTCAGCGGCATCAAGACCGCGGTGTCGCTCCACGTGCGCCGCGCGGGCGCGCTCGACCCCGGCGGGGTGGCCGACATCGCCGCGTCCTTCCAGGCCACCGTGGTCAAGATGCTGGTGCGCAAGGCCGTGAAGACCGCGCTCCGGACGGGGGTGCGGCGGCTGGTGCTCACCGGCGGCGTGGCCGCCAATACCGCGCTGCGGGAGGCCCTGGAGGGCGAGTGCCGCGAGCACGGGTGGGCGCTCCACGTGCCCTCGCGCGGCCTCTGCACCGACAACGCGGCCATGATCGCGGCCGCCGGCCACGACCGGCTGGAGGCGGGGGAGCGCGCCCCGCTCTCGCTCAACGCCGTTCCCGATCTGGTGCTGGCATGAGCCCCCGTCTCGACTACGAAGCGCTCATCGCTGGACTGCCCGACGCGGTGGTGGGCGTGGACGACGGCCTGCGGGTGATGCTCTGGAACCCGGCCGCCGAGGCCCTGCTGGGCCGGTCCGCCCGGCGGACCATCGGGCGCGCCCTGAAGGAGGTGTTCCCGCCCGACACCTCGCTGGTGCGACACCTGAGCGACACGCTGGCCACCGGCGAGAGCCGATCGGAGTCGGAGGCGGTGATCGAGAGCGGGGACGGCCGGCCCGTGCACGTGAGCGTGGTCACCGCGCCGCTGGCGGTACGGAGCGGGGGCGTGGAGGCGGCGGTGGCGGTGATCCGCGACATGAGCCGGCTGCACCAGCTCGAGTCGGAGGTGCGCCGCGGCGAGACGCTGGCCGCGGCCGGCCAGATCGCGATCGGGCTGGCCCACGAGATCCGCAACCCGCTCGGGGCCATCCGCGGGGCGGTGCAGCTCATGCGCCGCGAGATGGGCGAGGACGCCCGCCTCGGCGAGTACACCGACGTGCTGCTCAAGGAAGTGGACCGGGTCAACCGGATCATCGAGATGCTGCTCGACATCAGCCGCCCGGTCACCCTGCGTCCGGTGCCACTCAACGTGCACCAGCTCCTCGAGCGCGTTACGCTGCTGTCCGAGGAGATGGCGAGCCAGCGCGGGGTGCAGATCGTGAAGCGGTACGACCCGAGCCTGCCGCCCATCCTGGCCGACGAGGATCGCATCCTGCAGGTGTTTCACAATCTGGTTCGCAACGCGGTGGAGGCGATGGCGGCGGGCGGGCGCCTGACCCTGGTCACGCGGCTCAGCATGAATCCGCTCTTCGCCAAGGTGGACCTGGGGCACGGCCAGCGGAGCATGGCGGAGATCCAGGTGGTGGACGAGGGCCAGGGCATTCCGGAGGCCACGCGCTCCCGACTCTTCACCCCGTTTTTCACCACCAAGGACAAGGGCCTGGGCCTGGGCCTGGCCCTCTGCCACCGGATCATCGAGGAGCATCGCGGCGCCATCCAGATCGCGAGCGAACCCGGCCGCGGCACCGCGGTCTCCTGCTTCCTCCCCATCGCCCGATGAAGAGCCAGACCGCGATTGTGGGTGCCCCCGATGACCGCGAGGCTGGGCGCACCCGATGAGCGCTTGCGCGAAGAGGCCACGAGACCGCGCGATGACCTCCATCACAGAGGGCCAAGAGTGTCCGGACGGATCCTGATCGCCGACGACGAGGACAGCCTGCGCTGGGTCCTCGAGAAGGGCTTCCGCGGGGCGGGCTACGAGGTGACCGCGGTCAAGGACGGTACCGCCGCGCTCCGGGAGGTCGAGAGCGAGCCCTTCGACCTGATCCTCCTCGACGTCCGCATGCCCGGCATCGACGGCCTCTCGCTGCTCAAGCAGGTGCGCGCCCGGCGGCCCGACGCCCAGGTCGTGATCATGACCGCCCACGGCACGATGGAGACCGCGGTTGCCGCCATGCAGGACGGCGCCTACGACTACCTGGCCAAGCCCTTCGATCTCGACGAGGCCCTGCTCCTGGCCGAGCGGGCCCTCACCGCGCGCCGCCTCACCCAGGAGGTCACCGCGCTGCGCTCCGGGCTCAAGGAGGTGTGGGAGTTCGGGGCGCTGGTGGGCCGGCACCCGACCATGCAGGAGGTCTACAAGGCCATCGGCCGGGTGGCGGCCACCGACGTCAGCGTGCTGCTGCGGGGCGAGTCCGGCACCGGCAAGGAAGTGGTGGCGCGCGCGCTCCACCACTACAGCCGGCGCGCGGGGCGGCCCTTCATGGGCATCTCGGCGGCGGCCATCCCGACCACCCTGCTCGAGTCCGAGCTGTTCGGCCACGAGAAGGGCGCGTTCACCGACGCCAAGGAGCGCCGCCTCGGCAAGCTCGAGCTCGCCCACGGCGGCTCGGTGTTCTTCGACGAGATTGGCGACATGCCGACCGAGCTGCAGGTGAAGCTGCTGCGCGCGCTGCAGGAGCGGGCCTTCGAGCGGGTCGGCGGGCACGAGCTGATCCGCATGGACGTGCGGGTGCTCGCGGCCACCCATCGAGACCTCGAGGCCATGATGAAGTCGGGGCGGTTCCGGGAAGACCTGTTCTACCGCTTGAATGTCGTCACGCTGTCGCTGCCCGCCCTGCGCGAGCGCCGCGGCGACATCCCCCTGCTCGCCGAGCACTTCCTGGCCAAGTACGCCGAGTCCCTGGGCGAGCGGGCGGTGTCCTCCGACGCGATGGACCGGCTCGTCGGCTACGACTGGCCGGGCAACGTGCGCGAGCTGGAGAACGTCATGCAGCGGGCGATGGTCATGGCCTCCGCGGGGGTGATCATGCCCGAGCACCTGCCGATCGGCCCGGTGTCGGCCGCGGCCGCGGTGGGCACCGACGCCTCGCTCGAGGAGATCATCGAGCGGAAGATGCACGAGTGCGTGCGCGGCCTGCGCGGCCACGCCGCCGCCAACCTGCACGGGCTGATGGTCGGGCTGGTGGAGAAGCCGCTCCTGCGGGCGGTGATGCGGGAAACCAAGGGCAACCAGGTGCGCGCGGCCCAGCTCCTCGGCATCAACCGGAACACGCTCCGCAAGAAGCTGAAGGAACACGGCATCGACCCCGACTCGGTCTAGGATCCGATGCTGACCCGCTGCGGCTGGGCCGAGGGCGGCCCGCTCGAGATCGCGTACCACGACACCGAATGGGGCGTCCCGTCCCGCGACGACCGGCACCTCTTCGAGATGCTGATCCTGGAGGGCGCCCAGGCCGGGCTGTCCTGGTCCACGATCCTGAGGAAGCGGGAGAACTACCGGAAGGCCTTCGCGGGCTTCGATCCCGTCAAGGTCGCCCGCTTCGACGGCCGCCGGCGGGCCGCGCTCATGCGCGACCCGGGCATCGTGAGGAACCGGCAGAAGATCGAGGCGACCGTCGTCAACGCCCGGCAGGTCCTGGCCGTGCAGGACGAGCACGGCAGCCTCGCCGACTACCTGTGGCAGTTCGTCGGCGGCCAGCCCATCCGCAACGCGTGGACGTCGCTCGGCCAGGTCCCGGCCGAGACCGCGGAGTCGCGCGCGATGAGCAAGACGCTCGTCAAGCGGGGGTTTCGCTTCGTCGGCCCCACCATCTGCTACGCGTTCATGCAGGCCACCGGCATGGTGAACGACCACATCACGACGTGTTTCCGCTATTCCATGCGAAGGAGCCAACGGTCATGAGGATCGGAATCATCGGGGCGGGTGCGATCGGCTGCGTGGTCGGAGGGCTGCTCACCAAGGCGGGGCACGACGTCACGCTCGTGGACCAGTGGCCCGAGCACATCGAGGCCATGAAGCAGCGCGGGCTCCGACTCAGCGGGACCTGCGGGGAGCACACGATCCCGGTCAAGGCACTCCACATCCACGAGCTGCAGGGGGTGGCGACGCCGTTCGAGGCGGTCTTCGTCTCGGTGAAGTCCTACGACACCGAGTGGGCGGCCCAGATGGCGCTGGCCTATCTCAAGCAGCCCGACGGGGTGGTGGTGGACTTCCAGAACGGGGTCAACGACGAGCGGGTGGCCGCGGTGGTGGGCAAGTCGCGCTGCCTCGGCTGCGTGATCACGATCGGCGCCGGCATGTACGAGCCCGGCCACGCCATGCGCACCGACTCCGGCAGCGTCGGGTTCAAGATCGGCGAGCACGACGGCAAGGATACGCCGCGGGCCCAGGCGCTGGCGCGGGTGCTGAGCGACGTGGCGGGCACCAAGGTGACCACCAACCTGTGGGGCGAGCGCTGGTCCAAGCTGGCCGTCAACTGCATGGCCAACCCGCTGGCTGGGCTGAGCGGCCTGGGCTCGGCCGAGGTGCGCACCGCCCCGATCCCGCGCCGCATCGCGATCCACGTGGCGGCGGAGGTGATCCAGGTCGGCCGCGCCGCCGGCTACGAGGTCGAGCCGATCTACGGCATCGAGGCCCAGCGCTTCGTGGACGCGGCCCAGGGCAAGGGCTGGGACGCGGTGGAGGCCGACATGGCCGCGAGCGTGAAGTTCCTGACCGGCGGGCGGCCGTCCATGCTCCAGGACGTCCTGAAGGGGCGCCGCACCGAGATCGACTATCTGAACGGCTACGTGAGCCAGCAGGGGCGGCGGCTCGGCGTCCCCACGCCGGTCAACGACGCGGTGGTGGCGGCGGTGCGCCAGCACCGCGTCGGCACGCTCAAGCCCGATCCGAAGAACCTCGAGCCGCTCGTGGCTTCTCTACCGCGTTAGGCGGGGCCTAGGAGGCGAGGGCGGGCTTGCGCGCGAACCAGGGACGGGCGGCCTCGAGCTGGGCGCCCAGGCGGAAGAGCGTGGCCTCGTCGCCGTAGCGGGCCACGAGCTGGACCGCCACCGGCAGCCCGCTCGCGGCCTGGCCGAGGGGCAGCATCATGGCGGGCTGGCCGGTGAGGTTGAACCACACCGTGAACGGCGAGAACGCGAAAACCCGCCGCCAGTACTCCTCCACATCGCCCATCATCATGTCGATCCAGCCGAGCTTGACCGGGAGCTGGCCGAGCCCCGGGGTCAGCAGCACGTCGTAGCGCGAGTGAAACGCCGCCATCTGCCGGCCGAGCCGGTGGGCGGTCTGGGTCGCGCGCACGTAGTCGGCCGAGCTCGTGCGCTCGCCGATCTTCGCGGTGTTCCACGTGACCGTCTCCACCTCGCCTTCGCGGGCGGGCCTCCCCGCGGTGGGGTGCGTGGAGAGGTTCACCACCGTGTTGACCGCGGCGAGCGTGATGAAGGTGGGGATCACCGCGTCCCGCTCGATCTCGGGATCGGCCTCCTCGACCTGGTGGCCCAGGCCGGCGCAGAGCTGCGCGGTGTCGCGCAGGGTGGCCAGGCTCTCGGGGTCGACCGGCGCGCGGTTGGGGGCGGCCGTCGTGTAGGCGATACGCAATGGTCGCGGCGAGGCCGTGATCTCGTGCAGGAACGGGTGGGCCGGAGGCGGCGCCGAGTACGGGTCGCCCGGCCCGGGGCCGCAGGTGGCGTCGAGCAGCGCCGCGCTGTCGCGCACGGTGAGCGAGACCGCGTGCTCGGTCGAGCACCCGCCCAGGCCCTCACCGGTCACCGGCGCGAAGGTGTTGCGGCCGCGGGTGGGCTTGAGCCCGACCAGCCCGCAGCTCGCGGCGGGGGCGCGGATGGAGCCGAAGCCGTCGCTGGCGTGGGCCATCGGCAGCATGCGGGCGCCCACCGCGGCCGCGGCGCCGCCGCTCGAGCCGGAGGAGATCCGGGTGGGGTCCCACGGATTGCGGGTGGGCCCGTAGAGGCGAGGCTCGCAGGTGAGGGAGAGGCCGACCTCGCAGGTGTTGGTGCGTCCGAAGATGACGAGCCCGGCCCGCTTGAGCCGGGCCACGTTCTCGCTGTCGAAGGTGGACGGCGGGGTGTCGGCGAAGAAGCGGCTGCCCCGCGTCATCTTCACGCCGGTCAGCGGGGCCCCGAGGTCCTTGAGGAGAAACGGCACCCCGCGGAAGGGCCCCTCCGGGAGCCCTTCCGCGATCGCGCGCCGCGCGTGGTCGTAGAGCGGCATGATGACCGCGTTCACCGCCGGATTGCGCGCCTCGACGCGCTGGATGGCCGACTCCAGCAGCTCGGCGGGCGTCACCAGGCCGCGCCGGACCAGGTCGGCCAGGCTGAGGGCGTCGTACTGCTCGTAGTCGGCGAATCCCGCCATGGCTACTGCTTCACGTAGAGCTGGCCGCCCGTCTTCTTGAACTCGGCCGCCTTCTCCCGCAGACCCTGGACCACCGCCGCGGTCTCGCTCGCGATCCCGTGCTTCGCCGCGTAGTCGCGCACGTCCTGGGTGATCTTCATCGAGCAGAAGTGCGGGCCGCACATGGAGCAGAAGTGCGCGACCTTGGCCCCCTCCGCGGGCAGGGTCTCGTCGTGGAAGGAGCGCGCGGTCTCCGGATCGAGGGAGAGGTTGAACTGGTCCTCCCACCGGAACTCGAAGCGGGCCCGGGAGAGCGCGTCGTCCCAGTCGCGGGCCTTCGGGTGGCCCTTGGCGAGATCGGCGGCGTGGGCGGCGATCTTGTAGGCGATGACCCCGTCCTTGACGTCCTGCCGGTCGGGCAGCCCGAGGTGCTCCTTGGGCGTCACGTAGCAGAGCATGGCGGTGCCGTACCAGCCGATCATGGCCGCGCCGATCGCGGAGGTGATGTGGTCGTACCCCGGCGCGATGTCGGTGGTGAGCGGCCCCAGCGTGTAGAAGGGCGCCTCGTGGCAGACCGCGAGCTGCCGGTCCATGTTCTCCTTGATCAGGTGCATCGGCACGTGGCCGGGCCCCTCGATCATCACCTGGCAGTCCTGCTCCCACGCCACCTTCGTGAGCTCGCCGAGCGTATCCAGCTCGGCGAACTGCGCGTCGTCGTTGGCGTCGGCCTGGCAGCCGGGCCGGAGCCCGTCGCCCAGCGAGAAGGCCACGTCGTAGGCGGCCATGATCTCGCAGATCTCGCGGAAGTGGGTGTAGAGGAAGCTCTCCTGGTGATGGGCCAGGCACCACTTGGCCATGATCGAGCCGCCGCGCGAGACGATGCCGGTGACGCGCCTGGCGGTGAGCGGGATGTAGCGCAGCAGCACGCCCGCGTGGATCGTGAAGTAGTCCACGCCCTGCTCGGCCTGCTCGATGAGGGTGTCGCGATAGACCTCCCAGGTCAGGTCCTCCGCCTTGCCGTTCACCTTCTCGAGGGCCTGGTAGATCGGCACCGTGCCCACCGGCACCGGCGAGTTGCGCAGGATCCACTCGCGCGTCTCGTGGATGTTCTTGCCGGTGGAGAGATCCATGATGGTGTCGCCGCCCCACCGGGTGGCCCACGTCATCTTCTCCACCTCCTCCTCGATCGAGGAGGAGACCGCGGAGTTGCCGATGTTGGCGTTGATCTTCACCAGGAAGCGGCGGCCGATGATCATCGGCTCGGTCTCCGGGTGGTTGATGTTCGACGGGATAATGGCGCGCCCGCGCGCCACCTCGTCGCGCACGAGCTCGGGGCTCATGCCCTCGCGGAGGGCCACGAACTCCATCTCGGGCGTGATCAGGCCGCGGCGCGCGTAGTGCATTTGGGTCACACGGCTTCCGGGCTTGGCGCGCAGCCCCCAGCGGCCGCCCGCGCCCGGCTCCACGTCGCCGCGCGAGAGGATCCAGTGGCGCCGGAGCGGCGGCAGGCCCTGCTTGACGTCCGGCGTGTAGCTCGGGTCGGTGTACGGGCCGCTCGTGTCGTAGAGACGGATGCGCTCGCCGGTGGAGAGCGCGACCTCGCGGAACGGGACGCGGACCGATGGATCGGATGCGGAGAGATAGATTTTCACGTCAGGCCTCCCTTCGCTGGCATTACCCAGGTCAGGTTTGTAGCGGTCGGCAGCGTTGCGGCTGCCCTCTCAGCCCGGACCTCCGAGCTCCCGCGTGGGAATGGCTGGATGAATGCTACGTCCAAAGCACGGGGTGGTCAAGGAGCCGCGCGGTCAGCGCGGCACGGGTGTGACGCGGATGAGCACGCTGGTCTTGGCGGCCAGGCCCTTGCGGATGTAGCGGCCCATGACGAGCGGCACCGTCAGCCAGTACTTGCGCCGGTAGGTGGACAGCAGCGCCGATTCGAGATCGGGCCGGTCGTCCACCCACTCGCCGCGTCCCTCGAAGACCGGGCCGTCCTTGGTGCCCACGTGGACGGTCACGCGCCCGTTGTTCTTGATCCGCCGCGCCTTGACGCTATCGCGCTTGGTCGTGAAGTAGACCGCGCCCTCGTGCGGCCAGAGCCAGGTGGGCACGGTGCCGGGCTTGCCCGCCTGGCTGTAGGTCGTTACGTAGATGTACTTGGCCCGCGCGAGCGCGGCGGCCAGCTCCGGAGATGGGACAGGGCTTCTTGCGTCCATCCGGGCTAGAGCCTACCATGCGGGCAACGACCCCAGGCTCCGGAGGAGACCACATGCCCCCGCACCGTCACGCCTACCGCCCCACCGTCATGGGCACTCGCGGCGTCGTTGCCTCGGCCCATCCGCTCGCGTCCATGGCCGGCATCCGCGTGCTGCTCGAGGGCGGCAACGCGGTGGACGCCGCGGTCGCGGTCGGCTCCACGTTGAACGTGGTCGAGCCGTTCATGTCGAGCGCCGGCGGCATCGGGCTCATGTTCATCTCGCGGGCGCGCACGCGGGAGCGCCACGTGCTGGACTTCATCGGGCCCGCTCCGCGCGCGGCCGATCCCGCGCGCTGCACCGAGGACGAGCTCGCGGGCGGCCCGAAGTCCTGCGCGACGCCCGGCAACCTGGGCGGCTGGCTGGCCGCGCTCGAGCGGTTCGGCACCATGCCGCGGGCGCGGGTGCTGGCGCCCGCCATCGAGCTGGCCGAGAACGGGGTGCCGCTCACCTTCGCGAATGTGAAGTTCGTCGAGCAGGCGCGGGCCACCCTCGGCCGCTCGGCGGAGGCGGGCCGGCTCTATCTCGGCAACGGAGGGCCCCGCCCAGGCAAGATCGTCGCCTACAAGGAGCTGGCCGCGACCTTCCGCCAGGTGGCGGAGGGCGGCGCCGAGGTCTTCTACCGCGGCCCGATCGCCCGCGCGATCGCCCGCGCGGTGACCGAGGCCGGCGGGTGGCTCTCCGAGGAGGACCTGGCCGCGTTCACGCCGGAGTGGCGGCAGCCGCTCGCCATCACGTACCGCGGGCGCGAGGTCTGCTCGGTGCCGCCGCCCTTCTCGGCCTTCCAGACGCTGGAGACGCTGAACATCCTGGAGGGCTACGACGTCGCGGGCTGGGGGCACAACTCGCCCGACTACCTGCATCATCTGATCGAGGCGATCAAGCTGGGCTCCGCGGACCGGCTCGCCTACGCCTATTCCGGGGACGCGCCGATCAAGGGGCTGGTGTCGAAGGCCTACGCGGCCTCGCAGCGCGCGCGCATCGACCCGGCGCGGGCGGCGGTGAGCGAGGGCGAGCGGCATAGCCGGGAGCGGCTCGCGGGCCAGATCAGCGAGGGCCATCCGGCGCGGTTCGAGCACGAGCAGACCACGCATTTCGCCTGCGCGGATGCCGAGGGCACGGTGGTCTCGGTGACCCAGACGCTCGGGGTGCCGTTCGGCTCGGGGTTCGCGGTGCCGGGCACCGGGCTCGTGCTGAACAACATCCTCAAGTGGATGGACCGCGATCCCGCCTCCCCCAACGTGATGAAGCCGGGCCGCAAGGCGGGCACCATGATGTCGCCCACCCAGGTCTTCCAGGACGGCGCCTTCGCGCTGAGCATCGGCACGCCCGGTTCCTACGGGATCCTCCAGACCCAGCCCCAGATGCTGCTGAACTTCCTGGAGTTCGGGCTCAACCTGCAGGAGGCCATCGAGGCGCCGCGCATTCGCGTCTATCGCGACCGGCTGGTGGATGCCGAGTCGCGCGTCTCCGAGGCGACCCGCGCGGAGCTCGGCCGGCGCGGGCACCAGATCAACGTCATCGACGACTGGTCGTGGGTGGTGGGCGGCGGGCAGGGGCTTGCGCGCGATCCGGAGTCGGGCGCCCTCATGGCGGGCGCCGACCCCCGCCGCGACGGCTACGCCCTGGCAATCTAGACCGGGGTCAGGTCTTACATTCACACATTGTCGGAATGTAAGACCTGACCCCATCCGAGGGGGATACGGTGGATCTTCAGGACAAGGTGGCGGTGGTGACGGGGGCGGGCTCGGGGATCGGGCGCGGCATCGCCCAGGCCCTGGTGGCGCGCGGCGCGCGCGTGGCCGCGGTGGACATCGACGGCGCGAGCGCGGCCGAGACGGCGCGCCTGCTGATGGGCGCGGGCGGCAAGGCGGTCGCCGTCCAGGGGGACACGAGCGCGGCGGCCGACGTGGACCGGGCGGTGACCGCCGCGGTGAGCCAGCTGGGCCCGCTCGACATCATGGTGAACAACGCGGGCGTGCTCGACGGCTACTTCAACGTGGACGAGACCGACGAGGCGGTGTGGGCCCGGGTGATCGGGATCAACCTCACCGGGGTCTTCCTCGGGTGCAAGCGCGCGCTCCGGGAGATGCTGCCGCGCGGCCGCGGCCGCATCATCAACATGGCCTCGGTGGCCGGGCTCAACGGTACCGGCGGCGGCGCGGCTTACGTGGCCTCCAAGCATGGCGTGGTCGGGCTGACGCGCCAGATGGCGGTCACCTACTCGGCGCGCGGCATCACGATCAACGCGGTGTGCCCGGGCCCGATCCTGACCGGCCTCCGGGCCCACTCGCAGCAGATCCTGGGGCCCGGGGTGCCCGACATGAGCGGGCGGGGGATCGCGGTGGACGACGCGGCGGTGCGGGCGGTCGCCCCGGCAGGCCGGCGGGGGACGGTGGAGGAGATCGCCTCGGCGGTCTGCTATCTGGCTTCGGACGAGGCGGGCTACATCACGGGACACGCGATGGTGGTCGACGGAGGCTGGAGAGCCAAGTGATCACGAAATTCTCGGTCCTCTACGTGGGGCAGATCGAGCTGGAGAATGTCGGGATCAACGGCACGCCGACGGAGCAGCGGTCGTACCCGAACGAGCGGCTGATCGAGGCCTTCCAGACCTCGAAGGAGGTCGCGCAGCTCATGGACGAGCTCGGCTACTACTGTCTCTGGATGGCCGAGCACCACTTCCAGAAGGAAGGCTACGAGGTGTTTCCGAACCTCGTGATGCTCTCGACGTGGCTCGCCACCCAGACCCGCCGCCTCAAGCTCGGCTGCGCCTTCAACATCCTGCCCATGTGGCATCCGGTCCGCCTGGCCGAGGACTACGCCATGGCCGACATCGTCACCAACGGGCGCGTGATCATGGGGGTGGGGCGCGGTTACCACACCCGCGAGGTCGAGTCCTTCGGGGCGCCCCTGCTCGACGCGGCGGCCAACCGGGAGCTGTTCGAGGAGCAGATGGAAGTGCTGCTCAAGTGCTTCAACGAGGACTCCTGGAGCCACCGGGGCAAGCACTACGTGATCCCGCCCGACGTGGACTACCGCGGCTACCGGCTGCGCGAGGTCACCTGCGTGCCGCGCCCGATCCACCGGCCCGTCGACATCTGGATGCCGATCGCGAGCGGCAAGAGCATCGACTACATGGGCCGCATGGGGCTCAAGGCCATGGTGACGCTGAACGGGGAGAAGGTGCTCGACCAGGTCGCGCGGGCCTATCGCGAGGCCTGCGCGCGCCACGGTCGCCCCAAGCAGCTCGGCGAGGACCTCTGCTGGGGCGTGGGCCTCTACCTGGCCGACTCCCGCGAGGAGGCGATCCGCCGTCTCGAGCCCGCCCACGACGAGCGCTACAAGTGGTTCGCGCCCTTCGGCTTCGTGCGCTACGCCGACGAGCAGGGGCGGTCGTGGGGCACGCCCGGCGCGCCCGCCCGCGTGCCGACGCTGCGCGAGGGTGTCGAGCAGAAGGCGTGGCTGGTGGGCCGGCCCGCCGAGGTGATCGAGACGATCCGCGAGATGGAGGCCCGCTACCCGGGTCTGGATCAGTGCATGATCCACTGGGCGGAGGGCATCCCGCCCGCGGAGTTCAAGGAGCAGCTCCGGTGGTTCGCGCGGGACGTGATGCCGGCCTTCGCGGGGCGGCCCTGAGGGGGTGGAGGACCCCCCGGGGGGTATACCCCCACCGGGTAGTCTTTCCCTCGTGGAGACCCCCTAGGGATTGTATTTTTCCCTTTTCTCTCCCTCGGAGTCCGGCCATAATACCCTCGGCCGTTTCGGGGGGCGCCGGGCAGGACCCCCAATAACCTAACGAGGGAGGAATGACGAATGGCCAAGAAGAAACTGGCGTTTGGCGGCTACGCGATCAACTTCAAGGGCTGCAGCGACACCCTGGAATCGGTCATGGGCTCCAAGCCCATCGGCCCCTCGGAGATGACGAAGAAGATCTGGGCCTACGTGAAGCGGAAGCGGCTGGCCAAGAAGTAAGAACCCGTTCGCAGCGAGCGGATCGTCCTGACCCCGCCCGGCGCCCCAGGACGCTCCGCCGCGTGAGCCTGCCCACCCCCCGCCACGAGACCCCGAACGAGTTCCTAGATTCCTAGCTTGCCGGGGATCGCGTCCAGCCGGTCCACCTCGTAGTCCGGGGTCGCCTCCAGCTCCTCGGCGGGCGCGTTGGCGCGGTTGCACCAGCAGGTCCGGAAGCCGAAGGCGGCGGCGCCCGCCACGTCCCACCCGTTGGACGATACGAAGACGATCTCGTCCGGCGCCAGCCCGAGGGCGCGCGGCGCCAGCTCGTACACCCGCGGCGACGGCTTGTAGATGCCCACCGCGTCCACCGACAGCACGTGGGCGAAGACCCCGTCCAGCCCGCTCGAGCGCACCGCGCCCTCCAGCATCCGGGGGGAGCCGTTGGACAGGATGGCCAGCGTGGCTCCCCCCAGGGTCCGCAGCGCCGCCGGCACCTCCGGGAACGGCGACAGGGTGAGGTAGGCGTCCATCAGCGCGTCGACCTGCGCCTCGGTGGCGGTGATGCCGAGCCCGCGCAGCGCGTAGACCAGGGCCTGGCCGGTCACCACCCAGAAGTCCTCGTAGCGCTCCATGAGCGAGCGCAGCCAGGTGTACTCGAGCTGCTTCTGGCGCCAGAGCAGCGAGAGGGCCTCCGGATCTGGAGTGATGGCGCGCGCCGCCTCGACGATGGAGTGGACGTCGAAGAGGGTGCCGTAGGCGTCGAAGACGAAGGCCCGCGGCGCCGCCATCTCAGCTCGGGCCGGGCAGGCCGGCGCGCGAGCGGCGCTCGCTCGGACGCCGCGGGGGCGGCGCGGGCTTCCCCCGCTTTCGCGGCGGCGGGGGCGCGGCCTCGAGGCCGGTCTCGTAGAAGCCGTGGCGGAGCACGGTCCGGGCGTCCCGGAAGGAGAGACTGCGCGTCCGCGAGCCCAGCACGATCAACACGAAGTGCTGCCCGGCCTTCCAGGCGGAGACGGCCAGGTTGTAGCCCGCCTCGCGGGTGAACCCGGTCTTGAGCGCCTGGACGCCGCCCGGATCCTGGAACAACGGGATGCGGCGGCTGTAGACGCGCCCGCGGTAGACGAAGGTGGCGCCGCCCAGAAGCGGGCGCGAGGACGGATAGTCGTCGAGAAGTCGGAGCGTCAGCTGGGCCAGGTCCTCGGCAGTGCTGCGTTGCGCCGGGTCGGGCAGCCCGTGGGCGTTGGCGAAGTGGGTGTGGGTGAGGCCCAGCTCCTCGCTCTTGGCGTTCATGGCGGCCACGAAGGCGTCCTCGGTGCCGCCGAGGTGCTCGGCCACCGCGGTGGCCGCGTCGTTGGCGGAGGCGATGGCCACGCCCTCCAGCAGCGTGCGGAGCGGCACGCTCTCGCCGGTCTTGAGCCCCATGCGGTAGCGCGGGGTGAGGGCGGCCCGGTGGCTCACGAGCACCGGCTCCTCCCACTGCGCACGGCCGGCTTCGAGCGCCTCGCAGGCGAGGTAGAGCGTCATGAGCTTCACGAGGCTGGCGGGCGCGTGGTCCTCGGCGGGCTTCTTGGCGTAGAGCACCCGGCCCTGCGTGTCGAGCAGCAGGACGGACTCCGCGCTCAACGCGAGCGGCCGGCTGTTGAGGCTGCTGGTTTGTGCGGAAGCCGGTGCTGCGACGAGCCAACAGGCCGCGCTGAGGGCGAGGGCGGAGATGGCGCGCACTGGCCCTATCTTACTTGGCGGGCCAATTTGCCAGCAGAGAAATCCCTAACGGACCGCGCGCTTGAGCTCCTTGGAGGGCTTGAAGCGCGGCGTGCGCCCGCCCGCCACGTGCATGGGCTGCCCGGTGCGTGGATTCTTGCCCTTCCGGGGCTTGCGCCGCGCGACCGAGAAGGTGCCGAAGCCCACCAGCGTCACCGGCTGGCCGCGCTTGAGGGAGGCGCGCACCGAGGCGAGGAAGGCCCGCAGGGCGCGATCGGCGCCCGCCTTGGTCCAGCCGCTCGACGCGGCCATCGCGGTCACGAGGTCTACTCGGGTCATGGCGTCGGAGTGGGGGCGGATGCTAGCAAACCGGACATTGGAGCGTCAAGGGCGAGATGGTATGGTGGACGCCCCGGTGAAAAAGGCCCTGCTCTTCACCATGGAAGGCAACGCCGACGGCGAAGCCGCGCTGGCGTTCTTCCAGGCCCGCGGCGTGGCGGTGGACGTGCGCGACGTCGGCCGAGACCCCGAGGCGAGTCTCGATCTGTTCGCCCGCGCGGGGCGCCTCGGCGTGCCCACCGTCGTCATCGGCGACCGGGTGTTCGACGGCTTCGGTGCGCACCGCGAGGCAATCGAGGGCCTTTTGCGCGAGTGACGCGGCGCGCGCCCGCGCCGCACCGCGTTGACGGGCGGGGGCGCCTGCGGTATAAACACGCGTTGGGCTCGCGGCCCTCCGTGCCGTCCTGACCCACCCATCGACACTGACTCAACGAGGAGATTCGGACTATGGATGCGATTCGGCACCTGCCCCGGCGCGCGCTCATCCCGCTCGTCTGGGTGCTGCTCGTCGTGAGCGTGCTCGCGCTCGGGCTGCCCCTGGCCGCGCAGGCTCAGACTCCCGTGCCCGCGGCGGCCGCGCCCGCGCCGCACAGCGGGGGAGAAGCCTCGCTGAAGCTGCCCGACCTCGCCCAGGCGACCTTCGTGGGCATGACGGGCCGCGCCCTGCTGCAGTGGGGCCTCCTGATCTGCCTCCTGGGCCTGGCCTTCGGCCTCGTGATCTATTCCCAGCTCAAGAACCTGCCCGTGCACCAGTCCATGCGGGAGATCTCGGAGCTGATCTACGAGACGTGCAAGACGTACCTGATCACCCAGGGCAAGTTTCTCATGATCCTGGAGCTGTTCATCGCGGTGATCATCGTCTTCTACTTCGGGATCCTGCAGCACTTCGAGGCGATCAAGGTCATCATCATCCTGCTGTTCAGCGTGGTCGGCATCCTGGGCAGTTACGGGGTGGCGTGGTTCGGGATCCGCATCAACACCTTCGCCAACTCCCGCACCGCTTTCGCGAGCCTCGCGGGCAAGCCCTTCCCGGTCTACGCGATCCCGATCAAGGCCGGCATGAGCATCGGCATGCTGCTGGTGAGCGTCGAGCTGTTCATCATGCTGTGCATCCTCCTCTACATCCCGGCCGACTACGCGGGGGCCTGCTTCATCGGCTTCGCCATCGGGGAGTCGCTGGGGGCGGCGGCGCTCCGCATCGCGGGCGGCATCTTCACCAAGATCGCGGACATCGGCTCCGACCTGATGAAGATCGTCTTCAACATCAAGGAGGACGACGCGCGCAACCCCGGGGTCATCGCCGACTGCACGGGGGACAACGCGGGGGACTCGGTCGGTCCCACCGCGGACGGCTTCGAGACCTACGGC
>DATHSW010000051.1:0-13226 GCA_035463855.1 Candidatus Deferrimicrobiaceae bacterium
CACCGTGCGAGAGACGCTCAACGCCTTCGTTCGGGCCCTGCGCGAGGGCACCGCGTTTCCCATCTCCATCGAGGACGGGCTGCGGGCCGTCGCGATCGCCGATGCCGCATACCGCTCAGCCGAGCGCGGGGGGGAGAGCGCGGCGGTCGCCGGATTCTCTGGCGCGCCCTAACCGCGCCGGGGTCGGGACTCCTCTTCGGCCGCGAACGGTACACACTTCAGCTCTTGGCCCCGTCCCGCTCCTCGTCATCGACGATCTCGGAATGAAGCGCCTGCCCCACCCCGCACCCGAGGCGCGCGCCGGCCAACCGGGTTTGCCCCGTTCACAGTGACTTCCCTTTTGCCGCCTGCCCCTTCAAGAGGAAAGTCTTGGGAAGCTCACCTTCGCCACAGATCTTGAACGATCCGAAGTCTTTGTACCAAGGGCCCTCGGGCGCCTCCGGCTCAGATTCGCGCCACAGTTTCAACTTGTAAAGGTCTTCAGCCGGTATTTCGCGATCCGCAACCCGATCGAAGAGATGCTGACGGAGCATCGGTGGAAGATTGGTCCACCGAATCTTCGGCATCAATCACCAAAAGTCATCCGCGCAAGTTCTTCCTTTAGTCGCTGCCGTTCGACAGAGCTCGAAGATTCGGTAAGTCGATTCACGAGCAAGAAGAAACGTTCCTTCTCCGCTTCTTTGGATCGCAGACCGGCCTCGATCAAATCTACAAGGACGCGGTTGGCGCTGGTCTTCCTGGTCTTGGCCAGGGCCCGCACACGCCTGGCGATCCCGCTCGGAATCGACACGCTTTGACGAACAGATCTCTCTGTCTCGGCCATGTCCTCTATACTACATCATTTTGCACCACACTGCACCATCCCGGCAGCACCCCCGATGGTGATCCGGCGCATCAGGCGCCGCTGCCCGGCGTAGTCGTTGAGGGCGTAGTGCCAGGTGCAGCCGGGTGACCTCCAGTTCCGGCAGGAGCGCCGAGCCATGGCCGTCCCGTGCGGCATGAGCGACGGCCTGCCCGTGAGCATGACCGGCACGCATCGGGGGAATTGATGTGGATCAAGCCGACGAATCGGCGCACCGTGACCCACGGCTGCTCAGTCGGCCAACTCAAGAACGGCAAAGCCGTGCATGACTGGATCTACTGGGACACCGGCCATCTCCTCCGTCAGCTCGGCGTGTTGCCGGCGGCCTGAGAGGTCATCGCGGCGTCCGTCCCACAGCACTTGGGTCCGAGCGCCGAGCGTGACTCGGCGCTCGGACCATCGGGGTCGCAAGGCGGAGTTTTAGCCGTGACGTTGTCAATCGGCGAGCACGACAAAGGTGTGCCAGCCTGGCCGCAGTGCAACGGTAAAGACATTCGCTGCGGCCCGCTCGGGCCCGGGCCTGAAATATACTCCTTCCCTACGGTCCCGAAGCGGGTAACTCCATGACTCCACAGGACAACATCCAGATCGTTCGCAACATCTTCGAGGCCTGGAACAAACACGACCCCGACCGGTACGTGAAGCTGCTCGACGAGAAGCATGTCGTCGAGAGCGACACGCTTCCGGCCCCGCTCACCGGCCGCGACGCGGGGCGTCAGTTCATGCATTCTCCGAAGATCTGATCGGCACGCACCGGGGCGAACTGATGGGCATCCAGCCGACGAATCGGCGCACCGTGACCCACGGCTGCTCGGTGCCGGCGTCCTGAGGGGTCATCGCGGGGTCCATCGGCCAGAGCCCCTAGCCGCGAGCGCCGGGTTACACTCGGCGCTCGCGACAAGTCTCGTGGGCCCTTGAGTCCGGGCGAAGATCGTGCAACTCTCGGGGCCCTAGAGCCCGTGACCCGTGGAGAACATCGTCAGCGTCGGCTTCGACCTCGCGAGCTTCAGCGCCATCATGGTGCTCATGGTCACCGGCCTCGGGGTGATCGCGAGCATGATGGGCGTCTTCAATTTCGCCCACGGAGAGTTCCTGCTGCTGGGCGCCTACACGGTCTACCTCACCCACAGTCACGGCTACCCGGTATGGGCCGGCATGGTGGCCGCGCCCTTCGTGGTGGCGCTCGTCGGGCTCGCCCTCGAGCGTGGCGTGATCCGGTTCTTCTACGCGGAGCCCGTCGTGGCCATGCTCGGCACGTACGCCATTGGCCTCGTCATCCGCGAGAGCGTGCGCGGCCTCATCGGCGGCCTGTACCATTCGGTGCCCGACCCCCTCATCGGCTCGTTCACCGTGGGGTCGGTCCAGCTCTCCCGCTGGCGCTGCGTGATCATCCTCGTGGCCGCGGTCGTGCTCGTCGGCTTCTGGTCCCTCCTCACCCGCACGGGCCTCGGCCTCACGATCCGGGCCGCCCTCGAGAATCCGGCGCTCGCGCGCGCCTCCGGGATCTCGACCAACCGCGTTTATGCGCTCACCTTCGCCGTCGGCGCCGGGCTCGCCGGCCTCGCCGGCGGGTTGATGGTGCCGATCTTCTCGATGTTCGCCGATCTCGGCGTACGCTTCCTGATCCAGGGCTTCCTCGCCGTCCTTCTCGGCGGCATCGGCTCGTTCGAGGGGCCCGCCCTCGGCGCGGCCGTGGTCGGCGTACTGAGCGCCGGGCTGCCGTGGGTCCTCAGCCCGGTCCTGGCCGACGTACTCGTCTTCGTCATCGCCATCGTCATCGTCAAGTTCCGGCCCGCTGGTCTTCTCTCCACCGAAAGGAGCTGATCCATGCACCGAGAACCCGACCTGGCCCCGTCGACCGCGTCGTTGACCCGCCGCTCACTCCTCACCGGGGCCGCCTGGGCGGCCGGCGCTGTTGCGCTCGGGCGTGGCAGCTTCGTGGTGCCGCCCGCGTGGGGTCAGTCCAACCCCATCAAGGTCGGCATCGCGACCGACCTCACCGGGCCCATCGGCTTCGCGGGCAAAGCCAACGCGAACGTGGCGACGATGGTGACCAACGACATCAACGCCAAGGGCGGTGTGCTGGGACGCTCGCTGCAGCTCTTCATCGAAGACACGGCCTCCAACGAGTCGGTGGCGGTGAACAACGTGCGCAAGCTCATCCAGCGCGACCGCGTCGACGTGGTGTTCGGTGGCATCACCAGCTCGATGCGCAACGCCATCAAGGACGTGATCGTAACGCGGGGGCGGACGCTCTACATCTATCCCCAGCTCTACGAGGGCCAGGAGTGCACGCCGTACATCTTCTGCACCGGGCCGACCCCGGCCCAGCAGTGCGACGAGTTCATTCCCTGGCTGATCAAGAACGGCGGCAAGCGCTTCGCGCTGCCGTCCGCGAACTACGTCTGGCCCAAGCTACTCAACCAGTACGCGCGCAAGGTCATTCAGGCCAACGGCGGCGAGGTCGTGTTCGAGGAGTACTATCCCCTCGACCAGGTCGAGTACAGCGCGACCGTGAACAAGATCATGACCAACAACGTGAACGTGGTCTTCAACACGGTCATCCCGCCGGGTGTCGGCCCCTTCATCAAGCAGCTCTACGAGGCCGGCTTCACCAAGCGCGGCGGCCGCCTGTCGTGCGTGTACTACGACGAGAACACCCTCAACATCAACGCGGCCCACGAGTTCGAGGGGCTGGCAAGCTGCCTGGATTACTTCCGCACGATCAACGATCCATTCAGCGCCAAGCTGCAGGCCGACTACGACAAGCTCTACCCGGGCACGGTGCTGTTCACCGCGGGCAGCGCGGCCACCGGCATGTACCGTGGGCTCAAGCTCTGGGAGACCGCGGTCAACCGGGCCAAGAAGGTCGACCGCGAGAGCGTGGCGGCCGCCCTCGACCGCGCGCGCATCGAGCAGGGGCCGGGCGGACCGGCCGAGATGGTGCCGGGCAAGCGCCACTGCAAGATGAACATGTACATCGCGGTCGCCAAGAACGGGAACTACGAGGTGGTGACGCAGAGCAAGGGGCTCGTCGACCCCAAGGAGTGCTAGGGCGAGGCGCCACTTGATTCTCGTTCTCGAGCTGGCGCTGCTGGCGGTGGGCCTCGCCTTGCCGCTCGCGCTGGACCACTTCTGGATCGTCCTGGCGACGCGCATCGTGCTCGTCTGCCTGCCGGCTCTGAGCTTCGACCTGCTCTGGGGCTACTCCGGGATCATGAGCTTCGGGCAGGCCCTCTTCTACGGCACGGCGGCCTATAGCGCCGCCCTCCTCGCCCGCGACGCCGGCTTCACCTCGATCTTCGTCATCGTACCCGCCTGCACGCTGATCGGCCTCGTGCTCGCACTCGTCATGGCGTGGTTCCTCCTGCTCGGGCGCTACCCGCCAAGCACGATCTTCGTCGCTCTCGGCACGCTCACCGGGGCCTACGCGGCTGACCGCCTGGCCCGCGGCTGGTACTACCTGGGCGGGCAGAATGGCATCCCCTCGATCCCGCCCCTCACGGCCGGTCCCTTCACCATCGCGGAAGGGCCCGTCTTCTACTACCTGGCGCTCACCATCCTGGTCGTCGTCTACGCGCTCTGCCGCGTGCTCGTGCGGTCCCAGTTCGGGCTCGTGCTGGCGGGTATCCGGCAGCAGGAGGAGCGGATCAGCTTTCTCGGCTACCGAGTCCAGCACTTCAAAGCCATCGTCTTCACGCTGGCGGGTGGCATCTGCGGGCTCTCGGGCGCGCTCGCCGCCTTCCACGACGGCTTCGTGTGGCCCAATATGCTGGGCGTGCTCCTGTCCACGCAGATCGTGCTCTACGTGCTTTTCGGGGGCGTGGGCACGCTGGTCGGCGCCGTGATCGGGGTCGCCAGCATCGAGTACGTGAGCTTCCTGCTCGCCGACAACTTCCAGACCTTCTGGCCGATCCTCCTGGGACTGCTCCTGCTCGTCGTCGTGCTCTTCCGTCGCAGCGGTCTCGTCGGGCTCGTGGTGACCGAGCGCGAGCGGTTCGGCCGCTTCGGCCGCGCGCCCGCGCGTGCGGAGGTCGGCCGAGGCCATGGCGCGGCTTGAGGTCGCGGGGGTCAGGAAGCGCTTCGGCGAGCTCCAAGCGCTCGCGGGCGTCGACTTGCGCGTCGAGGCTGGCCAGATCCACGGGCTCATCGGGCCCAACGGCTCCGGAAAGAGCACGCTCATGAAGTGCATCGCCGGCGCGCTCACGCCCGACACGGGGACCATCCGCTTCGCCGACCTCGACCTCACGCGCGCCGCCCCCTCCGAGCGCGCGCGGGCCGGCCTCAGCATCAAGTTCCAGATCACGAGCGTGCTGCCGTCGCTGTCGGTGTACGACAACGTCCTGCTCGCCCTGCAGGGCCGCGACTCGCTCGTGTCGCTGCTCCGCTCGGCCACGCGACGCGCACTGCACGAGTCCGTCACCGCCGCCCTCGAGCGCTTCCCCCTGCGCGACCGGGCCGATCAGCTCGCGGGCGCGCTCTCGCACGGCGAGCAGCAGTGGCTCGAGATCGCGATGGCCCTCGCGACCAATCCCACCCTTCTCCTGCTCGACGAGCCTACCGCCGGGATGAGCCTCGAGGAGCGTCGTCTCACCGGTGAGCTGCTCGCGCCGATCAAGACCCATTGTGCCATCCTCATCGTCGAGCACGACCTCGACTTCATCCGCGACGTGTCCGACGTGCTCACCGTGCTGGACCAGGGCACCGTGCTGGACACCGGCTCGGTCGAGGCCATCCAGGCCAGTCCCAAGGTGCAGGAGGTCTACCTCACCCGTGTCTGACGCGCCCCTGCTCGCCGTCCGCGGGCTGTCGACGTACTACGGGCATAGCCAGGCGCTGTTCGACGTCGACCTGGTGGCCGGCCAGCGAGGGGCGGTGGCGGTGCTCGGCCGCAACGGCGCCGGCAAGACCACGCTGCTCAGGACCATCGTGGGAGAGCTGAGACCGCGGCAAGGGCACATCGCCTTCGAAGGCCGCGACGACACCCGCACGCCGACCGAGCAGCGCGTGCGGCGTGGCCTCGGCTATGTACCGCAGGAGCACGCGGTCTTCGGCCGGTTGTCGGTGCGTGAGAACCTGGCCGTCGGTGCCGTCACGCGGCGCGACCCCGGCGCCATCGACGAGGTCCTCGCCCTGTTTCCGAAGCTCGGCCAGCGGCTGAACCAGCGCGCCGGCACTCTCAGCGGCGGCGAGCGCAAGATGCTCGCGATAGGCCGCGCGCTCCTGACGCGCCCGAAACTCCTCCTGCTCGACGAACCGACGGAAGGTGTCTGGGTCGGTGTGATCGAGGAGATCGCCACGCGGCTCGTCGAGCTCGCGAGCCGCATCGGGCTCCTCATCGTCGAGCAGCACCTCGAGCTGGCCCTCGGCGTCGCCCACTACGCGTACGTGCTGGACCGCGGCCGGGTCGCGCTCGAGGGCCCGTCCGCGACGATCAGGAAAGACCCCAGGCTCCTGCGCCACCTGGCGCCGTAGAGACGGCGCCCGCCGAACCACCGGAGACCCATGACCAACTCATCAAGGAGGCTCCCATGGCAGTGTCACCGCCGACCCTAGACCAGCTCAAGGCAATCGCCGACACGATGGGCCTTTCCCTCACCGAGAGCGACCTCACGTCCTTCCGCGAGCTGATGAAGCCAAGCATCGATGGCTACAACGTCGTCGACGCGCTCCCGGATAACCTGCCGGCCGTGAAGTATCCGCGTACCCCGGGCGTCCGTCCCCAGCCCGAGGACAACACGCGCAACGCCTGGTACGTCAAGACGCGGGTGGAAGGCGCCCCGACCGGCAAGCTCAAGGGGAAGACGGTTGTCCTCAAGGACAATGTGATGCTCGCGGGCGTGCAGATGATGAACGGCGCGTCCACGCTCGAGGGCTACACGCCCGAGATCGACGCCACCATCGTCACCCGGATCCTCGATGCGGGGGGAACCATCCTCGGCAAGGCGCACTGCGAGTACTTCTGCCTGTCCGGGGGCAGCCATACCAACGCCACCGGCCCGGTCCACAACCCGCACAAGATGGGCTACTCGGCCGGCGGCTCGTCCTCGGGCAGCGCCGTGCTGGTCGCGCTGCGGGAAGTCGACATGGCCATCGGCTGCGACCAGGGCGGGTCGATCCGCATGCCGGCGTCGTTCTGTGGCGTCTACGGCATGAAGCCGACCCATGGGCTCGTCCCCTACACCGGCATCATGCCGATCGAGATCTACGTCGACCACACAGGGCCGATGACCGCGACGGTCCAGGACAATGCGCTGCTCCTCGAGGTGATCGCGGGAGCCGATGGATACGACCCGCGCCAGTACTCGCCCAAGGTCCACCCCTACACAGCGGCCCTCGGCCGCGGTGTCGACGGCCTCAAGATCGGCCTCGTCAAGGAGGGTTTCGGCCTGCCGAACTCCGAGCGCGACGTGGACGCCAAGGTGCGCAAGGCGGGCGAGCTCCTCGGCAAGCTCGGCGCCAAGGTCACGGAAGTCTCGATCCCGTGGCACACCGTGGCGGGCGCGCTGTGGCTCCCCATCGGCGTAGAAGGCCTCACGCAGACGATGATGTGGGGCGACGGCTACGGCCTGAGCCGCCCCGACCTCTACGTCGCCAGCCTGATGGATTTCCATCGTGGTTGGCGGCGGCGGGCCAATGAGCTCTCGGAGACGACGAAGCTCTTCACGCTCCTCGGCACCTACATCCACCAGCAGCACGGCAGCCGCTATTACGGCAAGGCGATGAACATCACCCGGCGCCTTGTCGCGGCCTACGACAGTGTCCTCAGCCAGCACGACCTCCTCATGATGCCGACGACCCCGATGAAGGCGCAGCCCATGCCGAAGCCGGGGGCGCCGCGCGAGGAGGTGGTGCAGCGGGCGCTCGAGATGATCACGAACACGGCGCCCTTCGACATCTCGCACCACCCGGCCATGGCCGTCCCGTGCGGCATGAGCGACGGCCTGCCGGTGAGCATGATGCTGGTGGGCAAGCACTGGGACGAGCCGACGATCTACCGGGCCGCCGCCGCCTTCGAGGGCGCGGGCGACTGGAAGGCGATGTAAGGAACTCTCCGGCGGGCTAGGGCACGATGAGCGGGAGCGCCGGGATCAGCGCTTCCCCCCCGGGACCGGGAGGATCCCACTCCCGATGCGATTTCCGTCCTTGTCGTAGACCTGGACGTCTCCGGACTCCCGGGTGATCGTGCCCCACCCCGTGCGCTTCGATCTCGTGTCGTAAGTATCGAACCGCCTGGTCTTGGGATCGACGATGATGTAGCCGGTCCGGTTCGACTTCGTATCGAACAGATCGATCCGGTCTGCGGCGATCACGAGCTGCCCTCCGAGCAGGAGGCCGGTCCCGGCGCCGAGCATCAGGCGGATAAGTCGATGGGTCATTGCTCTGTTCCTCTGATCTCGGGATGTGACATCCTACTCGGGCATCCTGGCGATCGGCAGCTTCGGACTTTCTGCCGATGCTGGGGAAGACGCGCCAGCCGGGTGGGCGATTCGCGCGCCGCAGGAGCACCCTAGCCAGATGTGTCCGTTGTCTCGGCCACCGTCCAACTCGCCGCAGCGCTGGTGTTCATCAAAGAACGCGGTCAGAGCCGCGAGAAGTTCTCGCATGGGCGGCGGCCTCCGTTCCCTTACGGCGCGTGCCGATCGACAGATGACGTGGGGATCACGACAAGGCGGCTGGACGGCCGGCCGCAAATTCCGTGTATCGACAGACCCGGCACACGAGCACCGAGACGGTGCGGCCCAATCGGGTGAAGCGGCGCAGCGTGTGAACCGCGCCTCCGCATCGCGGGCACGTCCTCGCTTTCTCGTCCATGACTCGGTGGCAACTCCTGAGAGCAAGCTCTGTGCCATGGCCCGATCCGCAGAAACCATCTGTTGGAAGGGCGGTAGTCGCCGACTACGATCGGGCGCCGGGCAGGTCTTACCGTACCGGGTCGTTACTTCTTTCCCCATCATCATCAAGGATTCCCTCGGCGTTCCCGGTCGGGATACCCGGCTCCACCGTTGCTTGGCGAGCCGCCCAATCTCCGCCACCAGCCGCGCCCTAATCATGCAGTCCTGCATACGCGTATCCAGCTCTGCATCGCGTACCGCGGTGTGAGCTGGGCCAAGTGGAATCGTCTCCATGGTCACCTTCATCTGGCTTCCCAGCGCGGGGATGGCGCGCCCGCTGGAGGTGCCAGGCCTGTGGCCGCGCGGGCGCCCTCGAGGTCCACCACGTCGTCAAGCGCGCCCTAGTCTGACGCAACGCGGTACCCGCTACTGGGCGGGCGTACCCGGGTCCAGGTGGACCGAGTACCCCGTACACGGGTACGCTGCGGGATCATAGGGGAGCGTAAGAACGGTCAGTTGTCATGCCGTGGGACCGAAACATCATCGAACCATTCCTGAACCGCTACCCGGTGCTCCGGGCGATCGGCAACACCCCGCTGGTACCGGTGAGCATGTTCGGTGATGACCTGCCCGGCGTCGAGGTATTGGCGAAGATGGAGTGCCTCAACCCGGGAGGCTCGCTCAAGGACCGTCCCGTCCTGTACATGCTGCTCGCGGCCCTGGCGGATGGACGACTGCAGCCCGGGAAGACCATCCTGGACAGCTCATCGGGCAACGCGGGGATCGCGTACGCGATGGTGGGCCGGATCATCGGCTACCCGGTCGAAATCGTCATCCCCAACAATGCCAGCACCGAGCGCAAGAAGCGGCTGCTGGCACACGGCGCTCAGCTGATCTATACGGACGCGTTGAAGGGCTACGATGAGGCGTTGCGTGAGGTGCACCGCCGCCACGACGCCGACGCAGACGCCCAGCACTATTTCTTCTGCGATCAGTACAGCAACGCGCATAACTGGCGTGCCCACTACGAGACGACGGCGGTAGAGATCCTCGAGCAAACCGGAGGCAGGCTTACCCATATCGTTGCCGGCGTCGGCACGGGAGGCACGGTGACGGGCTTGGGGAGACGGTTGAAGGAGCACGACCCCACAATCCGCCTCATCTGTGTAATCCCAGAGGTCTTCCCCGGGATCGAAGGCCTCAAGCCGCTCGGTCCGAAGGATATCGTCCCCGCGATCCTGGACGAGACGGTCATCGACGAACGGATCCCGGTCACAAGTGAGGATGCCTACCAGATGTGTGCGCGGCTAGCCCGCGCGGGCTTTTTTGTCGGCCAGTCCTCCGGTGCCTACATGGCGGGCGTCGAACGGATCGCCCGTCGTGAGCGAGCGGGACGCTTCGTGACCTTGTTCAACGACCTTGGAGAGCGCTACTTCTCGACCCGCCTCTGGGACTAGAGAGTCTCCGCGCTGCCGGTGCTGCTCTGCCGTCTTGTCCGCTAGACGGCCAGACCGCGAGGTAGCCTCAGGAGGTGTGTAAACGAAGAGAAGGCCCGCCCATGAAGGAGCAGAGCATCGCGGAGGCTGCGGAGTCAAGGCCCGTGTAGGGAGAGCCTGGAGCGGTTTGCCCGGCAGGGCGTCCAGCGGTTGCTGCAGCAGGTCTTGGGCCAGGCCCGGTACGAGCGGCGTGACGGCGTGGACGCCACGCCGGGGTATCGGAACGGCTTCGGCAAGCCGCGCCGGCTGAGCGCGATGGCGGGCACGATCACGGTGCGCCGGCCCCGTGTCCGCGGGCTGGAGGGGCGGTTCGAGAGCCAGCTGTTGCCGTTATTCAAGCGGCGCACCGAGGAAGTCGGCCGGCTCCTGCCCGAGCTGTACTTGCACGGGCTGGCCCACGGCGATTTCGATCTGGCCCTGCGCGGGCTGCTGGGGGAAGCCGCGCCGCTGTCGGCGGCGTCGATCGCGCGGCTGAAGGCGGGCTGGCAGGTGGAGTACGACACCTGGAAGCACCGGCGGCTGGACGAACTCGAGCCCGTCTACGTGTGGGCGGACGGGATCTACGTCAAGGCCGGGCTGGAGCAGGACAAGGCGGCGATGCTCGTGCTGATCGCCGCGCTCCGAGACGGGCGGAAGGTCGTCCTCGCGGTAGAGAGTGGGTCCCGGGAATCGACGGAGAGCTGGGCCGCGCTGCTCCGGGATCTCAAGGCCCGCGGGCTGCGGGCGCCGCGGCTGCTCATCGCCGACGGCCACCTGGGGATCTGGGGGGCCGTGCGAGCCGTCTTCCCGGCGGTCAGCGAGCAGCGGTGCTGGAACCATCGCCTCGTGAACGTGCTCGACACGCTGCCCCAGAAGCACACACTTCTTGACAAGGCCTCGAAACGGGGCTCGAACCTGGAAGCCTCGTCCGCCGGGTCATGACGCACCTTCGCGGCTCACCGGCAAGCTGAACTGGAACGTGGCCCCGCCGGTCACGTTGTTCGCCGCGCGCAGCCGGCCCCCGTGCGCGTCGACGATGGTGCGCGCGATGGCCAGGCCCATGCCAAGCCCCTCGGTCTTGGTCGTGAAGAGCGGGTGGAACAGCTGGTCCACGTTCTTCTCATCGATCCCGGTCCCCGCGTCCTGCACTGAGACCGCGACGGCGTCCGCGCCGTCCCTGGCCGTCCGGATGATGAGGGTCCGTTCACCCGCGCCGGACTCGTGCATGGCGTCCAGGCCGTTGAGCACCAGGTTCAGCACCACCTGCTGCAGCTGGACCCGATCGCCTCGCACGGTCGGCACATCGCCGGCGAGCTCGAGGCTCAGCGAAATGCCGCGGCTGATCGCGTCGCTCTGCATGAGCCTCGCCACTTCTCTGATGAGCTCGTTGAGGTCGAGGGGTACGAATTCGAGGTCGCCCTTCTTGACCAGGGCACGCAGCCGCCGGATCACCTCGGTGGCCCGCCTGTCGTCCGTCACGATGTCGCGCAGGATCTCGCGCACCTCCTCGAGATTCGGGGCGGCGGCGGCGAGCAGGCGTTCGGCCACCTGCGCGTTGCTGAGGATCGCCGTCAGCGGTTGGTTCAGCTCGTGGGCCAGCGACGCGGTGAGCTCGCCGAGGGCCGACACCCGGCCGATGTGCGTCAGGTCCTGGCGGAGCCGCTGCGCCTCGAGCTCCCCCTGCTTGCGTGACAAGGCATTGGCAAAGACTTCTCCGAGGAGGTACAGCTGCTCGATCAGCTCGTCCGACCTCGCGCGCTCGGCGCCGACGGTGCCGAACACGAGCCCTCCCACGACGATGCCGCTCACCAACAGCGGCACCGCGACCTGGGGCTTGACGCGGTTGCTGAGGTAGCTCCGCCGGTCCACGGCCGCCTCATCCGGCAGCGCTTCGAGCTGCGCAAAGCGGACGACGCCGCCGCTTCGCAGTCGGGCCGTCATCCACGGGAACTCGCCCACGTCCATCCATTCCTCGATTGCCCACGAACGCGCCGTGGTGCCGTCCCGCGAGAACTCGAGCAAGCTGCCGCGATCGACGCCCAGGAAGTCGACGACCTGGCGCAGCCCGCGCTGGACCTCTCGATCGAAATCGGCGGCCGACAGGTGGCTGAACGCCGCGGACAGGGAGGACAGCAGCCTCTCGAAGCGCAGGCGCTCCGCGAGCGAAAGCTCCATCCGCTTCCGCTCCAGCGCGTTGGAGAAGGCCGCGCTCAGGAGGCGGAGCCGCTCCACCAGATCATCTGGCCAGGCGCGTTCAGCACGGACGGCGCCCAAGGAGAGGACGCCGAGCATGGGACCGCTGGCGCGCAGCGGGAGGCAGATCTTCGAGCGCGTGCCCGCGCGCCGAAGGTTGGCCCGATCGACCGCCGCCGCCGCCGGAAGCTCATCGATCCCGGAAAAGCGGACGACCTCTCCGCGCCGCAGGGTCTCAGCCGTCCAGGGGAATTGCTCGTCGTCCATGAGGCGCGGCATGTCCTCGAACCCCGGACGCGCCCAGACGATCCGAACGACCGGCTCACGTCCGCCGTATTCGTCGAGTTGGCCGTGATCCACCCCCAGGAACGTGACGACCTGCTGAAGCCCGCGCTCGATCGCCGCGTCGACGTCAGCGGCCGCGAGGTGGATCAACCCGGCCGAGAGCTCTGAGAGGAGCGTCTCAAACCGCAAGCGCTCCTCCGGCACGAGCTTCGCCCGTCGGCGCACTACGCGGTCAAGCAGGTTTCGCAGCCCCATCTCAGCCACCCCGGCCGGCACCCCGCCCACGATCACGCATCGCTCGGACTCCAGGCGTGTTTCCGCCGGGCGAGTCGGCGGTGAGGTCTCTTGCGAGCGGTCGCGAGCGGACCTGAGGAAGATGCTGGCAACGCGTCTCCCGTCGAATGTAACAGTCCATTTCCCGGCCGCAATTATGGTATGTGCGCAAGACCGCGAATGTCTGTCGGATACCCGACATACGAGGTCAGCGGGACTGGGCGGAGCGAAGGGGGCTATCTGCGAGACACGGGAGGCGGGGTACGACGGATGCTAGGCGCGAAAGAGGCGATCGAACTCGCC
>DATHSW010000052.1:0-14502 GCA_035463855.1 Candidatus Deferrimicrobiaceae bacterium
GGCGGGCGTGGCTATCGCGCTGGCGACCGCTCCGGACATCGCGTTCATCGACATCGGGCTCCCGGGGGTCGACAGCCCTGAGGTCGGCCGGCGCATCCGGGCCGCGGGCGGCGAGGACTGAATTGGGACGGCGCAAGCGCCTTCACCGGGCGAGGGGCCGGCCGGCGAAGCTCGAGCTGTTGGCCCGCCTGCGCTTCGAGACGCTTCTCTCGTCGCTGTCCGCCGGGTTGATTCACGCTACCGCGCACGACACCAATGTGGCGATCGAGCGGGCGCTCCAGCAGGTCATCACGTTCCTGGGCGTGGATCGAGGCGGTCTCGAGGAGCACGCCGAAGGCAGGCCCGCGCTCCGCCTCTCGTGGGCGCGACCGGGCCTCGAGGAGCCGCCGCCGGTCGCGGCCGCGGACCAGTTCCCCTGGGTGTCGGGGAAACTGCGGGATGGGGAGGTCATCCGGTTCTCTCGACTCGAGGAGCTTCCCGAGGCGGCGACGATCGATCGGGCCAGCTTCGCGCGCGTGGGCACGCGCTCGAAGCTGTTGATCCCTCTGCGCACCGGGGGACCCATCCTCGGCGTGCTCTCCTTCGCCTCCGTTCGTGGCGGCTACGCCTGGCCGGACGATCTGGTGGATCGGCTCCGCCTCCTGAGCGAGGCCTTCGCCGGCGTCCTGGACCGGCGGCGGATGGAGCTCTCGCTCGCCGAGCGCCTGCGCTTCGAGCAGCTCCTGTCCTCCCTCGCGGCGGCGTTCAGCCATCTGTCGGCCGCCGATTTCGATCTGGCGGTTCAGCGCGGCCTTCGCCAGGTCGTCGATTTCCTGGGGGTCGACCGCGGCAGCCTGATCGAGTTCACCCGGGATGGCACGGCCGCTCGGTCATGGGCGGTCGAGGAATGGATGGAGGTGGGGGAGTTCCCGTGGATGACGGCCCGGCTGCAACGCGGGGAGGCCATCAACGTATCGCAGCTCGAGGAGCTGCCGGACGAGGCAGCGGTGGATCGGCAGAGCTATCTCCTGCATCGGGTCAAGCCCCAGGTCGCGGTGCCCCTCCTGGTGAGTGGGATCGTGGTGGGCGGGCTGGTCTTCAGCACGGTCGGTGCCGAGCGCGCGCGGTCGGACGAGCTGATCCAGCAGCTCCACCTCCTCGGCGAAGTCTTCGCCAATGCATTAGCGCGCAAGCAGGGGGAGCTCGAGGCCCAGCGGCTCCGGCAGGATCTAACCCATATCGGCCGGGTCTCCGCCCTGGGCGAGCTGACCGCCTCGCTGGCCCACGAGCTGAGCCAGCCGATCACGGCGATCCTCAGCAACGCGCAGACGGCCCAGCGCCTCGTCGCCGCCGACGTCGTGGATCTCGAGAGTGTGCGCGAGATCCTGAGCGATATCGTGGCGGACGACAAGCGGGCCGCTGCCGTGATCAACGGACTGCGCGCTCTGATCAAGAAGGGCGCGCCCGAGTTCGTGCCGCTCGACCTCAACGCGATCGTCGGGGAGGTCGCGTGGCTCCTGCGAAGCGATACGATCATGCGCAACGTGTCGATGAACCTCGAGCTCGCCCCGCACCTCCCGAAGGTGCGGGGCGACCGCGTCCAGCTCCAGCAGGTGGTGCTCAACTTGGGGCTCAATGGTCTCGAAGCCATGCGGGAGCCCCACGCGGGCGCATGCACCCTCGTCATCCGGACGGCCCGAGACGGCGCCGCCGCGCTCCGAGTCACGGTGCAGGACTCTGGGCCCGGCATCGCCGAGAAGGATCTCGGCCATGTCTTCGAGCCGCTCTATACCACCAAGACCGAAGGGCTGGGCATGGGCCTGGCCATCGTCCGCACCATCGTCCATGCGCACGGCGGCACCGTGGGGGCCGAGAACAACCCCCAGGGGGGGGCGAGCTTCCATGTCACGCTGCCCGTGGACCCGGAGGGCGCACGATGACGGAAGTCTCGCCGCTCGTCCTCGTCGTGGATGACGACCCCTCCGTCCGGAAGAGCCTGACTCGGGTGCTGGCGTCGGTCGGCTACGCGGTCGAGGCGTTCGCCTCGGCCCGGGAGTTCCTCGCGCGCCAGCCCCACCCCGGCCCGTGCTGTCTGGTACTGGACGTGAGGATGCCCGGCCTGACCGGGATCCAGTTGCAGGAGCTGCTGGCCGCCACCGGCCGCCGCGTGTCCATCGTTTTCGTCACCGGCCACGCCGACGTCCCGACGAGCGTCAAGGCCATGAAGGCCGGGGCGGTCGATTTGCTCACCAAGCCAGTCGACGCCAAGGATCTCATCGCCGCGATTCAGCGGGCCGTGACGAAAGATGAGCGCGATCGGGCCACGGAGGCCCGCCGCGCGGAGATCCAGTGGCGCGTCCGCCTGCTGACCGCGCGCGAGACGGAGGTCTTCGCCCTCGTCGTGACGGGCATGCTGAACAAGCAGATCGCCGCGGCGCTCGGCATCGGCGAGAAGACGGTCAAGGTCCACCGCGCCCGGGTCATGGAGAAGATGCGGGCCGGATCGGTCGCCGAGCTGGTTCGGCTGGCCGACGAGGCCGGCGTGACCGTACCCAAGACCTGATTCTCCCCTTTCCTGTTCCGCGCCCTCGCCGGCCGCTCGGTGAGGGCGAGCCCCTTGCCGCCATCGGAGGATACGGCAGTAGTGCGTTCAGTGCCAGCAGGATCGCGGGCCCCTGGATGATCTCCATCGCGCCCAGCGTCCCGATCAGGGCGAACCACCCGAGCATGATCGGACCGAACACGCCTCCCACCCGCCCGGTGCCGTAGCGCTGGCCGAAGAACAGGAGGAAGAGGACCAGCAGAGTCAGCGGCAGCACGTAGTGTTTGAACCCGGGTGCGGCGACCTCGATCCCCTCGGCCGCGCTCAGGACCGAGATCGCGGGTGTGATGATGCCGTCCCCGTAGAGAAGGGCGGTGCCGAACAGCCCGAGCACGATCAGCGCGCCGTGGTGCCGCTTCTGCCGCACGAGCGCGAGCAGGGCCAAGATGCCCCCCTCACCCCGGTTGTCGAGCCGCAAGATGACCAGGATGTACTTGACGCTCACGATCAGAATGAGCGACCAGACGATGAGCGAGAGAACGCCGTACACCGTGGCCGTGCTGCGGGGCAGGCCGTACTTGGGACTAAAGCACGCCCGGAACGCGTAGAGCGGACTCGTACCGATGTCGCCATAGACGACCCCGAGCGCGGTCACGGAGAGGACGGCCAGGCGCCGCCCGGTCGCATTGGCGTCCGCCGCCGGCCGATGGCGCCGGGACGTCGTCACCGCGGCCGGGTGCCCTGATCGCTGTCAATGGCGATTCTGGGCGAGTCTATCGACGCGTCTCCCACGAGCCTGGGCCCGCTCAGGCTACCACAGCGGGGCGCCAGAGACCTCCCTTCAAGCCGACCGGCGGGGACGTGCAAGCATCTATCGCCTGACGATTGAAGACCGAGGCGAAACTCAGTCCCCCCGCCCTGAGGAGTGGCCGGGCTCAGAGGGGGGCACTGCCGAACGCGCCGGACCAGTCACGGGCCCGCTGCGCTTCCAGCGCAGCAGGCGGCTCGCCAATCCGAACAGTTCCGCAATCAGCACGCCGGCTGCCGTAGCGGCGAGCGCCACGGCGGCCAGCGAGGAAGACATGCTCAGCGTTCCCGCCCGACGGTTACGGGCCCAATCGCGGAGACCGGTTGAGACCTCGCGCTTCGGGAGCCCATTTCCGTATCAGGCGATAGTCGATACGACCCGCCCCCGATCGCAAGCCAAACCAGCAACACGAGCACCGTGCCGATAGCGAGCGCCAACGCGTCCTTGAAGCGTTCGGACATGGATCGTCGCCTCTCTCTCGTTACGGGCAATCTATTCGCCTCCTTCCGGACTGCCTATTGGACCTTCGTCCAATCCGATGGCCCGCCGCTCGTCAGCGCCAGCGTGAAGAACGAGTTGTACACTGCGCTGACTGCCTGGCCAAGGATCTTCAGCAAGACCCTGCGGAGGTCCGGGCCGGAGCGATCATTCGCTCTGGCCCGCTTCACGGGTGCTACCCCCGCCGCCGGCGAGGGCGGCCCAGGCGCGAGCGATGAGGGCGCCTCCGGTCGAAGCTCTCGCCGCCACGCCCGCCAGGTCGGCCACGACGGTGACCAGTCGCTGCGTATCAACCGGTTTCGTCAGGTAGTGCTGGAACCCGGCTCGCTGTGCATGCGCCTCATCTTCCGGGGTGTCGCGCCCGGTCAGACACACGGCCGGCGTCTGCCCGCCGAGATCCGGCGGTAACGCGCGCATCGCCCGGATCAGCGCATAGCCATTCTCGCCGGGCATGTCGATGCCGGAGACCAGGACATGCGGGCGCGCCCGCGGCAAGGCGTCGAGCGCCTCGGCCACCCCCGCGACCGCGATCGCCCTGCCTCCGAATTCGACGAGCAGTCGGGCGATGACGTCACGGACCATCGCGTCGTCCTCGACCAGCAGCACTCGCACGCCGTCGAGCGGCGAGCGCAGCCGAGACCTCCCGCCTCCTGCATTCATGGTCGCGCCTCCGTTGAAAACGTCGCGCGACGGCTGGCGGCCCGACACGTCGCCGTCTTCTCACCGCACACCGGCACCCCACCGCCGCCCGACGAAGCGGTGATCTGGTCCGCGGGCACTCCCCTGGACACCAGGTAGCCCTTGGCGGCCTTGGCCCGCTGCTCGCCGACCTGCCGGCTGAACGGGCTGTCCCCGACGCTATCCGTATAGCCTTCGATCCGGAGGCGCTGCATCCGATTGCCACGGAGCCAGGCCGCGTGGGCATCGAGGATCTTCGTATCGGTCGGCCGGATCTGGGTCGTCCCCGCGGCGAAGTGGATCGGAGAGAGCGAGTTGTTCGCCACGACGCCCGGCCCGGCCGCCACCGTCGAGACGATCGCGGCCGGGACCGCGGCGGCCGGCGCTACTTCGCGCGTTCGTGGGCCCGCAAAGACCGGAACCAGCGCCAGCATCGGCAACACCACAAACCATGCGAGGGTCCTCGTGTTCAATCGAGCCGCCGCTCGACCACCTTCCAGTCGATGTTCCGGAAGAAGGCCTCGATATATTTCCCGCGCTCGGTGGCTTTGTAGTCGCGCACGAATGCGTGCTCCCACACGTCCATCACCAGGAGGGGCTTGAAGCCGACCGGCACCCCTTCGTGGTGCAGGCTGATCCAATGATTGGTCAGCCAGCTCGTCGCGGGATCCTGAAAGAGGACCACCCACCCGACTCCCCGCGTCGCGCCGACCGCCTGGAAGGCCGCCATCCACTGCTCGACCGAGCCGAACGACTCGGCCAGGGCGGTAGCCAGGCTCGACCCACTCGACGGCTTCGGCACGGCCGCCGCACAGAGGTTCGAGAAATAGTGCTCGTGTAGACGCATCCCGTTGTACTCGAAGCCCAGGTGGCGGGTCAGATCCGTGAACTCCGGATTCTTGACCGCCGACTGGCCCCGGCCGATCGCCGCCGCGAGCTCTTCGTTCAGCAGGTTCACCTGCTTCACGTATCCCGCGTACAGTGTCAGGTGCTCCTGGATCTGGGCGTCCGAGATCCCCTCGAGGCCGTGCAGGACAAATGGTTGCTCGGTATAGACCTTTGAGGCAAAGGTCCTGGGCGTCGTGCTCGTGGGCATGCCGCCTCCTCTCACATGCTCCCGTGGCTCTTGAGCCGCCGGATAAGCTCGGGGTACGAAGCCGTCCGGATCACGCGATCGAACTGGGAGCGGTAGCTCGCGATGAGGCTGATGTTCTCGATGAGGATGTCGTAGATGAGCCACCGATCGGCCTTCTGTAAGAGCCGGGACTCGACCGGCACCTCCGTCCCGTTCTTGGTCACGATGACCCCCCGAACGATGGCTCGATCGCCGTCGATCCGCTCGTTCACATACTTGATTCGCTCCCCGCCAAACTCGCCGATCCTCGACAGGTACGTCTGCTCAAGGAGCCCGCGGAAGATCTGGACGAATTCCTGCTTCTCGGCGGGCGTGCGCTGCTGCCAGTGGAGCCCGAGGGCCCGCTGGGCGGTTTCCGACACATCGAAGGCCTCGCTGGCGACGGCCCGCACCGCCTTCAGCCGCTCCGGGGGCGTCATGGTCCGGCTCTCCAGCACCTCCATGACCCGGTCGGTGTAGGCCCGCAGCTGCTCGGTCGGTGAGCTGGCCCAGGTCGGGCTCCCGAGCCCGAGTACGAGGGCGACCGCCAGCACCGCCTTCACGGACACTCCAGCCCGACGACTCGGCCTGCGACTCTTTCGGCGGCAAGTTCCGCTCGCGTACCCAGCATCACGCGCATCACGTTCCTCCTACCTCTTGTAGAGGTCATAGATCGCCGCGGCCACGACCGCCCGATCGGCCCCGTCCCGGGGGCCCATCCTTGGAATTGCGTGCGCCTCGATCTGCTTGCTTCGCAGCTTCACCAGAAGGTCGGCGAACGAGGACGTCCGAATGATCATGTTGAGCTGGCTACGGTAGTTCGAGACCAGGCTCACGCCGTCCAGGACCACGTCGTACACGGCCCACCGCGCACCACTTTCCATCAGACGGTACTCGATCGAGATCTCCACCCGCCGCTCGGTGGTGATCCGGGATCGTACCTGCGCGTACGGGCCGGTGACCGACTCCCCCAGGAAAGTGATCTTCTCGCCGGCGTAGTTCTCGATGGTCGTCAGGTACGAGCGCTCCAGCAAGTCCGTGAACAGCCGGACGAACTCCTCCTGCTCCTGGGGTGGGCGATCCCTCCAGTGTCGCGCGAGGGTCAGGCGAGCCATCTCGTCGAAGTCGAACAACCCCCGGGCGACCCGACGGATATCCGCCCGCCGCTGACGGCCCTCGCTCGCCGCCACGCGTGGGGGAGCCTGGACGATCGCCAGCACCCGGAGCACCGAAGTCCTGACGAGATCGAGAGGTCCGGTCTGGTCGGCGGCCGCCTTCGGTTGCGCAGCGGCGGGATGGGTGCCGACCGTGAGCGCGGCCATCAAGATCGCCAGTGCCACGAGATGGGCGGGCCTCATGCTCGTCACTCTAGCGGGCGCGCGCCGGGTCGCCTATTGGACCTTGGTCCGACCCGGCCGCCCGCGGGGCGTCGAGATTGGACCTAGGTCCAATAGGCAGGCGGCCGGCCTCGCGCTAGACTCAGCTCGGATGAAATCGTCCGACCGGGACTCGCCTCGACGCGTGAGTGGCCCCGAGCGCACCGGTCCCAAGGTCGATCGCCCGCGCGCGATTGACCAGTACATCGCCTACTTCGGCGACCGGACCACGAACGCGCGGCCGGACCGCGGCTTCCGGCGACCAGCCGCTGCCCCCGTCCCCCGCTCGTCACAGTAGACAGTCGCGCGACGAAGTCCGCCGCGGCACGCAGACCGTCGCGTGGACGCCGGGGTATCCCGCCGACCGGACGAGTCGGCGCAGTGCCCGACGCATCGAGAGAACGTCGTCTCCGATTGAGATCGGCGGCGGTGCGAGCTCAGCCGATGACTCGCGTGGCCCAAGACCCTCACGATCTGGCCGCAATGAGCCCTGAGCAGCCCAACCCCGCGTCGGAGACTGCCGGTACCGCGCTTCGTGATCGGGCATCCTATTCGTCTTCTCCCCTTTAGCGATCAGACGGGTAGTCATCGGTTGGCGGCGCACCGAATGACCGTAGGCCTTGGTCCCCAGACCTTAGGTCCAATAGGCCGGTGCACTCCCCACCGACTACAGTTGAGAGGCAGGAGGAAGACAGCCATCTACAATTTTCACCGGACGAAAGGGCAAGGAACATGCGCCACGTGAGATTTCTCACCACACTCGCATCCGCATTCGTATTCGCGTCGGTGGCGATCCCGGCCGCCCCGGCGTACGTGGCCTCTCAGACCACGATCGACAAGATCGAGCAGAAGGCCAAGAGCGCCGCCCGGGACGTGAAGGCCGAGGTCACCGATTCATGGCTGACTGCCAAGATCAAGATCGCGCTCTACTCGGATGAGCGGGTCAAGGGTAGGCAGATCAGCGTCGATACCGTCCACGGCAGGGCCCGGCTTCGTGGCAAGGTCGATTCGGACGAGGCAAGGACCGCGGCCGCTTCCATCGCGGAAGGCATCGAGCACGTCAAGGCGGTCAAGAACGATCTGCAGGTCGTCGCGATCGGGGACCGCAAAGCAACCGATCTCTCCGACAAGGACATCACGAGCCAGGTCGAAGCCCGCTTCTCCAAGACCGCCCAGCTCACCAAGATCGGCGTCCGATCCGATGGCGGCGTCGTCACCCTCACCGGGGCCGCACCGAGCATCGGGGCCAGCGCCCGTGCCTCCGAGCTCGCCCGTGGCGTGCCTGGCGTCCGAGCGGTCAAGAACGAGCTGACCTACGACTCGGCCAAGCCCGACCGATCAAGCAGCACCGGATCTCGATGACGGGCACGCTGGATCCTGGCCCGGCCGCCGAGCGCCACCGTCACTGCGCTGATTGTGCTCGATCGACCATTTCGCCTGGCCTCCAGTCATGGCTCGTGCGCGGTCAGGAGGGCGGTCAGGGCGTCGCGGTCGACGACCTCCTTCTCGATCAGCACCTTCGCCAGCATCTCGAGCGCGCTCCGCTTCTCCTTCAGCGTCGTTTGAACCCGGAGGTGAGCGGCCTCGAGCAGACTCCGCACCTCCACGTCGATCATCCGGGCGGTATCCTCGCCGTACTCGCGCTCGCCGGAGCTGCTCGGTCCGTTGACGAACAGAGCCGATCGCGGACGCTCGAACGTGCCCAGCCCCAGCTCCTCGCTCATGCCGTACTGGGTCACCATGTGCCGCACCAGATCGCTCGCCCGCTGGAGGTCGTCGTGGGCGCCGGTGGAGACGTCGCCGAAGATGATCTCTTCCGCCACCCGCCCCCCGAGGAGCACGTCCAGGCGGTCCAGCAGCTCCGCGCGCGTCATCAGGTACCGGTCTTCGGTCGGCTGCTGCTGCGTGTACCCGAGCGCGGCGACCCCCCGCGGGATGATCGAGATCTTCGACACCTTGTCGGCGTGCACCCGGGACTCGGCGACCAGAGCGTGCCCCGCCTCGTGGTGGGCGACGATCTCCTTCTCCTTCGGGCTGATGATCCGGGACTTCCGCTCGAGGCCCCCCACGATCCGATCCAGAGCCTGGTCGAAGTCCGCGAGGTCCACCGCCTCCTTCCCCTCCCGCGCCGCGTGGAGGGCGGCCTCGTTGACCAGGTTGGCCAGATCGGCTCCCACGAACCCCGGGGTGCGGGCCGCGATGATCGACAGGTCGAGATCCGGAGCCAGCGTGACGGCACGTGTGTGCACCCGGAGGATCTTCTCCCGGCCATTCAGATCGGGCCGGTCGATGACGACCTGCCGGTCGAAGCGACCCGGACGCAGGAGGGCCGGATCGAGGATCTCCGGCCGATTGGTGGCCGCCAGGATGATCACGCCGGTCTGGGTGTCGAAGCCGTCGAGCTCCGCGAGCAGCTGATTCAGCGTCTGCTCGTGCTCGTCGTGGCCCCCGAAGCCGGGGCGAATGCCGCGAGCCTTTCCCACCGCGTCCAGCTCGTCGATGAAGACGATACTGGGCGCCTTCGCTTGCGCCTGGGCGAAGAGGTCGCGGACGCGGGCCGCCCCGACCCCGACAAACATCTCCACGAAGTCGGACCCGGTCAGGCTGAAGAAGGGCACCTCGGCCTCCCCGGCCACCGCCTTGGCCAGAAGGGTCTTCCCGGTCCCGGGTGCCCCGACCAAGAGCACGCCCTTCGGGATCTTCCCGCCGAGTCGCCGATATCGCTCCGGGTTCTTCAAGAAATCGACGATTTCCATCAGCTCGCTGCGGGCTTCGTCGATGCCGGCGATATCGTCGAACGTCACGCCGGTCTTGTTCTCGACGTACACCTTCGCCCGGCTCTTCCCGATCGACATCAGCCCGCTCTGGGGATTCATCCGCTTCATGACGAACATCCAGAGCCCGACGAAGATCACCGCGGGCAGGGTCCACGAGAGCAGCGTCGAGAGCCACGTGCTCGCCGCGTGTCCCGTGAACCGGACGTGGGCGGCCTCGAGCTCGCCCACCAGTGCCGGGTCCTCGACACGTGTGGTCACGAAGTCGGGTGCGCTCTTTCCCGACCGCTTGATCTCCTCGATCTTCTCCTTCGAGAGAATGCCTTCGAGCCCGGCGGGGGACAGCGCCCCTTGGATCGTGTTCTGGTACAACGCGAGCTCGCTCACCTTCCCCGCCCGGAGGAGGGCCTTGAACTCGCTGTACGACATGTTCTGAGGGCGAGGCACCAGCAGGAACGCCTGGACTCCGAGAAGGACCAGCATTGGCACCACCGCGTACCACACCGAGAACGTCCGCCGCTTCGGTTCCATATCCCCGGCCCCGCTTACAGCCCCACGATGAGCATCTGGACCAGCAGGGCCATACTCACTGCGGTTGCAAACGCCGCCCACTCTTTCATCGTCGTGATGTCCTTGTCACCCTGCCCGCCTCGGGGGGACGGGGGGACGGCCGGCACCCCCTCCGCCCCCCGCGCGAGCCGTACAATTCAGGGTTTCTCGGTGCTTACCTTCATCCCGAGTTTCGCCCGCGTCTCGCCATCCGGCTTGCCCGTCATCGTCAGGTTCTCCGACTTCTGATACTCCTTCAGCGCCGAGGCCGTCCGCGGCCCCATCACGCCGTCCATCGGACCCGGATCAAACCCCTTGTCCTTCAGAGCCTGCTGCATTCCCAGGACCTGCGCGTGAGACCTGCTCGGCGTCCCGCGCACGCCGCTATGCCGGCCCGCATCGTAGGTCAGCTCGTTCTTGACCATGCGAACGCCTGGCACTCCCCGCGCCAGCTCGGAGGCGCGGGCGCTGGCACCCACGCTCAGCACCGTACCGGTGAGGATGACCGCCCCGCCGTCGGTGCGCACGTCGACCTTCTTGAGCTGAGCATCCTTCGCCAGGCGGCCTTCCACCTGGCTCGTGATGTTCTTGTCGGACACGTCGATCACCTTTCGGTCCTCGGGCGGCACCACCTGGAGATCATTTCGCACGCTCTTCACGCCCTCGACCGCTTGGGTTACCGAGGCGGCCGCCGCCTTCGCGTCCTCCGAATCCACCTTGCCGCGCAGCGACACCGCGCCACCGACCGTTTCGACGCTCACCTGGCCGCCCTTGACCCGGTCATCGCCGTACAGCGCGATCTTGGTCTTGGCCGTCAGCCACGAGTCGCTCATGCCGGTCTTGGCGTCCCGCGCCATCCCTTTCGCCTTCTGCTCCACCTTGCCGGTCATGCTTTCCGCCATGACGTACGTCGGCACGGCCACGATCGCCACGGAGGCGCATACCAGTACACCCACTAGTCTTGACCCACGCATTGTCCTTGTTCCCCTGTCAGGTGATTGCTGATGGACCTTCTCGAGCTCCTATCCGAGCCTGAGGTATCCCAGGATCGCGAGCACCACGACCACGACGCCGATGATGTAGAAGATGTTCATCTGCTTCCCCCTTCCGCTTGCTCTCACTCTAGTCTTCACGGACCCGCCCGCCCATTGGACCTAGGACCAATGCGCCCGGCACGGCTCTTCCGAGGCCCTCAGGTTGTTGACGAGCTTGCCCACTCCCAGTACCGACCGGACCACCCTGGGTCTACGCTTTCGGGCCGGGCCCGGGTGTCGTCCGGAGAGGCCAAGGTCCAATAGGCAGGCGCGTTGACGTTGACTAGACTCGGACCGGGATGGACCGGCCGGGATCGATCCCGGTCAGAAAAGGAGCTTCCATGAACCGACTCGGACGACTCATTGTGCTCGTGTTCCCACTCTCGCTGCTCGCATCCGGATTCGCCGTGGCCGCCGACGATTCGAAGGTGAAGGCGGCCACGGAACAGGTCGAGCGCGGCGCGAAGAAGATCCCCGACGGCAAGATTGGGGAAGGCGTCACCGAGACGGCGAAAGGCATCGGCAACACGGTTTCCGAAGGCGTGAAGTACAGCGGTGAAAAGCTGAAGGAGGCGGGGAAGGCCGCTGAGCCGCCCGCGAAGAGCGCCTGGGACAACGCGCGCGATGGCGGCGTCAGCTTCGGGCACAGCGTGAAGGGTTTCTTTACGAACCTCTTCTCGAAGTGATGCCGCAGCGTCACGTCAAGGCACCGCAACGCAACGTCGTCGAACGGGGCGGCTACGGACTCGTTCTCGGTCTCGTCGGCAGCGTCTGGCTTCCTTCCCGATCATGACTCCTGCGCTCGAAGTCTGGCTACCGCGTCTCGCCAGAGGTTAAAGCAGGCCTGATGGAACCCCGCACCGGGACTCTACCTCCACCCCGATCTCGGCGTCCGGAGCGCGAATGGCCAGCCGACATACCGCACAATGTCCGCCCCTTCCTCTCCCGAACCGAGCCCCCGTGGATGGACCTCGGCAAGAAGGTGCTCGAGAGTTGGGGCCCAGGGCGCTTCGACGCCGAACTCGACAAGGACGGCAAGGCCTTTCGCCCTGACGGCAAGCAGGCGGGCACGCTGATACCGCCGGCCTTCGGACTGGCCGGCGTGAACCTGCACACGTGGACGGGGTTCGGTTCGGTGCCCTACTGGAATGCGTTCGTCGCCGTAACCGAGATGCATGGCTCGGGGGTCTACGTCGACGCCCGGCTCAAGGATGCGGCCCAATTCCCCGTGGCCGCCCGGTCGGGTTCGTGGGATACGCGCGACACGCCCGACAAGGTCACGGCGAAGCTCGCGGCGTTGCACTTTCAGCTCGCGATCCCCGCACCTCGCTCCCCCCGCGGGGTCCTTCGACGCTCGCGCTTTCGTGCGCGGCAAAGCCCTCTTCGAGGGCAAGGTCCGTTGCGCGACGTGCCACGTGCCGCCACTGTACACGGAGCCCGGCCACAACCTCCACACGCCCTCGGAGATTGGCGTGGACGCGTTCCAGGCCGATCGTTCACCGACCCACGCCTACCGCACGGCGCCTCTCCGCGGCCTGTGGACGCACCAAAAGGGCGGCTTCTATCACGACGGGCGCTTCGCGACGCTTCGGGACGTTGTGAACCACTACGACGCGTTCTTCAGCCTCGGCCTCACGGAGCCAGAGAAAAGCGACCTGATCCAGCATCTGCTCGGGCTCTAGCCGGGCGGGGGCGACACGGGGAGTCGCGACGCGCAGTCACATCTTCACCCTGCTGGCGACGGGAAGCCGAAGGCAGGCCTCCCACGAACGCGGATGCGGCCCGCCCTCGAGCCAGAGCACGCCGCCGATGAGCCCGAGGAGCAGCGACACCACAAGACTGAGCGTCATGGAACCCAGCTACTCGGCTGTCAGCTTCACCTCGATCTGCATGATCTGCTGCTGGGCCTGCCGCATGCGCCCTTTCCAGTGCTCCCTCTTCCAGCATCTCCCGCTCAGCCTCGGCCATGGGCGCCTCCCTGTCTCCGCGCTCGGTAGGGCAGCTGCCCATGTCATTCGGCCACCCGAGATCTGCTCCGCTGCGGGGCGCGCCCCTCTCAGCAGAACGGCCCACATCCCTTCGGCCCGAGCTCGTGCTCGGAGGGTGCGTCGACTATGTACGACGGACCTCCGGGTCGGGACCGCGCGTGGTCCTGGGTTTCTGTGGACTCGTCTTGGTCGCAGTTCGGCGGCGCCCTGTTCGCGTTCGTCGCGTACCCGAGGGAGACGATCCTGTTCTTGACCGGATGTGCGCGCGGACTGCGTGGGGATATACCCGCGTGACCGCGTGGCTGACTCGACGAGACGACACCGCGATCACCGTGTCGGGCGCAGCTAGGGAGCCGGAAGGCAACTCATAGTTCACCGTACGCTGACTGGCGGCCTCCTCGCTGGATCGCTCGTCGTCCACGCGCAGAACCGGTCGGACCCACATCGATGCCTAGCTTTCAGCGCTGAGGTGTCTTCTTCTCGGACATCACTTGCCTCGCGCTCACGACTGGCAGTCCGGGCAGATGATCGCGAACGGAGACGGCATCGAGCCCTTCCGCCCGTTGATCTTCTTGCGGCAGATCGCTATAGCCCCCTCCCCTACTCGTGGTCCGCGCTCTCTGCGCGCGCAATGTTGATCCACTCCTCGATGTGGAGTTTGGCGGCCTTGAGGATCTCGTCCTCGCTCACCGCGGACTGCGTGAACGACACGACCCGTGCCCGGCTGGCCCGCCGGCCGGTGCCTGGCGGCCATACCTCGATCAGCGCATGCCAGAGCATGGGCGCCTCTTCCCTGGGTGTCACCGCGATCTCCCAGCCTCGATATTCGCTCATGTGCCGCATGACCCCCTACTTTCACGTACTCCGCCAGCCGCTCCCGTTCCTTCCGCGGCCTACCGTGGGGGCGCAGATGGCCCATTCGAGACGGTCCGCCCCGCTATCCGAGTAGCTCCGGATGGCTCTCCAATAGGTCGAGCGCGATCGACAACTCTCGGCTGAGCGCCTGAGGGTCGTGTCGGTGCCGACGACCTTTGCAATGTCGCTATCGCTGGCGTCCACCGCCTTCCGGGCCGTCGGCGCCACCACCTGGAGATCGTTCTTCACGGACTTCGCGCCCTCGATCCCCTGCGCGATCTCGCTGGCGGCGCTCTTGGCCTCGGCG
>DATHSW010000053.1:0-14372 GCA_035463855.1 Candidatus Deferrimicrobiaceae bacterium
TCCTCACGCTCTGGGCGTTCGGGATCTGGGTCGGCGGAGCCTCGGTGACCGCGTGGGTCGCCTGGGAGAAGGGGCGCGAGCCGGTCGCCTGGTTCGTCCTGGCGTTCTTCCTCTCGCCGCTGGTGGCGCTCGTGGCGCTGAGCGCGCTGCCCGCACTGCATCTGGCCCGGCGGCGGGAGGAGAGGGCCGCGCGGGCGGTTGCGGCCGTGCGCCTCGTGAACGGGCTGCGGCGCAAGGTCAACGCCTAGCCGGCCCGCGCGCGAATGAACGTCGGGCAACGGTGGGGCGTCGTGCTGTCCGGCGGAGAGGGTGTGCGGCTGCGCCCGCTCGTCCGCAAGGTCCTCGGTGAGGATCGGCCGAAGCAGTACGTGAAGCTGCTCGGGCCCCGAAGCCTCCTGCGCCAGACACTGGACCGCGTGGCCCTCGGCGTCTCCGGGGACCGCACCGTGGTGGTGACGGTGCGCCCGCACACCGGCTACATCGGCGAGGAGTTCGCGGGCTCGTCGCAGCCGCCCTATGTCCTGGTCCAGCCGGACGACCGGGGCACCGCGGCCGGCATCCTCTACGCCGCGCACTGGATCGCCTGGCGCGATCCGGAGGCGACCGTCGCGATCTTCCCCTCCGATCACTTCATCCTGGGCGAGGCCACCTTCATGGCCCACGTCGGGGAGGTGGCGCGCGCGGTGGAGCGGCACCACCCGGGGCGGGTGGTCCTGCTCGGCGCGCAGCCGACCTCGCCGGAAGGCGAGTACGGCTGGATCGAGCCGGGCTCGTCGGTCGACGGCCACGACGGGGTGGTGTCCACGGTTCGGCAGTTCTGGGAGAAGCCGTCCGAGGCACGCGTCCAGCTTTGCCTGACGTCCGGCTGCGTCTGGAACACCGCCATCGTGGTGGGGCGGGCGGACGCGCTGATTCGGCTGGGCGCCCTGGCGCTGCCGGAGATGAGCGCCCGCCTGGCCGGCATCCAGCGCTTTCTCGACTCGGACGAGGAGGGGGCCGCGCTTCACCAGGCCTACGCGCTCATGTCCAGGGCGAGCTTCGCGCGGGCCGTCCTGGAGCCGCATCCGGAGCGCCTGGGGGTCTCCCGCCTCCCGCGGGTGAGCTGGTGCGACCTCGGCAGCCCGCGCCGCGTGCTCGAGGTGCTCGCGCGCATGCGGGTGCGGCCGGCGTGGGCCGACCTGCCGGAGCTGCCGGCCGCCCCGGGCCTCGCCCCGACCCCGGAGCAGGCCGCCGCCGTCCGCCCCGTCGCCTCGCGCTGAGTCGACCCGATGCCGGCCAAGCTCTGGACCGGGACCATCAGCTTCGGGCTCGTCAATATCCCGGTGTCGCTGGTGACGGCCGAGCGGCGCGAGGAGCTGGACTTCACGCTGCTCGACAAGCGCGACCGCTCGCCGGTCGGCTACCAAAAGGTCAGCAAGCGCACCGGCAAGCCGGTGCCGGGCGACCAGATCGTGCGGGGCGTCGAACACACGAGCGGGCGCTACGTGATCGTCAGCGATGCCGATCTGCGCCGGGCGAGCCCGGAGCGCAGCCAGCGCATCGACATCCTCGCCTTCGTGCAGGCGGCCGCGATCCCTCCGCTCTACTTCGATCGGCCGTACTATCTCGAGCCCGCCCGTGGTGGCGAGCGGGGCTACGCGTTGTTCCGCGAGGCCCTGCGGCGCAGCGGCAAGGTCGCGGTGGCCTCGGTGGTGGTGAAGACGCGCCAGCATCTCGCCGCGGTGCTCGTGCACGACCGGGTCCTGGTGCTGGACGTCCTCCGGTACGCCTCCGAGCTGCGCGATCCCTCCAAGCTCCGCGTGCCCGGGACCAATCTGAAGGCCTTGCGGATCTCGGATCGGGAGCTGAAGATGGCGGAGCGGCTGGTGGCCGAGATGACCGAGGACTGGGATCCGGAGAAGTACCACGACGAGTACCGGGACGAGCTGCTCGCCTTCATCAAGAAGTGCGGCCGGGCGGGCCGGCTGGCCGGAGCACCGGAGACCCGGGAAGAGCCCGCGCCGCCGAAGCGGGCCGACATCATCGACATCGCGGAGCTGCTCAAGCGGAGCCTCGCCAAGAGCGGAGAGGGCCGGCGCCGGCCGCGTCGGCGCCAGTCCGCCTGAGCCGTGAGTCTCGCGGTCTACCGCCGCAAGCGGGATTTCGCGCGGACGCCGGAGCCCAAGGGGCGAACGCGGCGGGCTGCGGAGCGCCGGTCGTTCGTGGTCCAGCGCCACGCCGCCAAGCGTCTCCACTACGACTTCCGGCTCGAGCTGGACGGCGTGCTGAAGAGCTGGGCGGTGCCGAAGCAGCCGGCGCCGGTGCCGGGCCAGAAACGGCTGGCCGTGCACGTGGAGGATCATCCCCTCGAGTACGGGAGCTTCGAGGGCGAGATCCCGGCCGGGCACTATGGGGCCGGCAAGGTCGTCATCTGGGACCGGGGCTGGTGGGAGCCGGCGGGCGATCCCCGCGCCGGCTATCGCAAGGGCGCGCTCCAGTTCACCCTGCACGGGCGGAAGCTCCGCGGGCGGTGGGCGCTGGTGCGCATCCGCGCTCGGGACGGGGCGGGGGATGAGAAGGAGAACTGGCTGCTGATCAAGGAGCGTGACGCACCCGCCCGCGAGAAGCCGCGCGCGCGATGACGCTGCCGGCGTGGGTCGCGCCCCAGCTGGCCACCCTGGTGTCCGGGCCGCCTCCCGGTGACGACTGGGTGCACGAGATCAAGCTCGATGGCTACCGGATCCTCCTCCGGATCGAGCGCGGTCGCGTCGAGCTCCTCACCCGCAATCGCCAGGACTGGACCGCGCGCTTCCCCGCGGTGGCGGAGGCGGCGGCGGCGCTGCCGGTGGAGGAAGCGCTGCTCGACGGCGAGATCGTGGTCCTGGACGCGGCGGGCGTCTCGAGCTTCCAGGCGCTCCAGCAGGCCTCCGACCAGATCGAGGCGGGCCGGTCGCTCGTCTACGTGGCGTTCGATCTGCTGTTCCTCGACGGGCGCGACCTGCGCGCCCTGCCGCTGGTGGAGCGGAAAGCGCGGCTCGCCCGGCTGATCAAGGGCCGGCGGGGCCGGCTGCGCTACTCGGAGCATTTCGATGCGCCCGGGCAGCGCGTCTACGCCCGGGCCTGCCGCCAGGGGCTCGAGGGCATCGTGTCCAAGCTGAAGCACGCGCCCTATTCGTCCGGGCGCGGCCAGGCGTGGCTCAAGGTGAAGTGCGTGGCCCGGCAGGAGCTCGTGATCGGCGGCTATACCGACCCGGAAGGCGCGCGCGCCGAGTTCGGGTCGCTCCTGCTGGGCGTGCACGAGCCCGACGGGCGCCTCGTCTACGCCGGCCGCGTGGGCACCGGCTTCGACCAGGCCACGCTCCGGAGCCTGGGCGCGCGGCTGCGGAAGCTCGAGCAACGCGCCTCCCCGTTCGCGCCGACCGGCCCGCGCCCGCCCGCCCGGGGCGCGCACTGGGTGAAGCCCGAGCTGGTGGCCGAGGTCGGGTTCACCGAGTGGACGCGCGACGGGCTCCTGCGCCATCCCGCGTTCGAGGGCCTCCGCGAGGACAAGCCCGCCGCCCAGGTCGTGCGCGAGACGAGCCGGGACGGCCCGGTCGAGGTGGCGGGAGTCAAGCTCACGCATCCGGAGCGGGTGCTCTATCGCGAGCAGGCGATCACCAAGCTCGCGCTGGCGCGCTACTTCGAGGCGGTCGCGGACTGGATGGTGCCGCACGTGGCCGATCGACCGCTCAGCCTCGTCCGCTGCCCCGACGGCGATCGGGGCGCCTGCTTCTACCAGAAGCACGCCGGGCCCGGCGTGCCCGGGCAGGTCAAGCGCGTGCGGATCCGCGAGAGCGGCGGCCGCACCGCGCCGTACCTCTACGTGGACGATCTGCCGGGCCTGGTGGCCCTGGCCCAGATCGGAGTGCTCGAGATCCATCCCTGGGGCACGCGGGTCGAGCGGCTCGAGCGCCCGGACCGCCTCGTGCTCGATCTCGACCCGGCGCCGGGCCTGCCGTGGCCGCGGGTGGTGGAGGCGGCCGAGAATGCGCGCGCGCTCCTCGAGGATCTCGGGCTGGTGAGCTTCGTGAAGACCACCGGGGGCAAGGGGCTACACGTGGTGGTGCCGCTCCGCCCGGAGGCGGGCTGGGACGCGCTGCGGGCGCTGGGCGAGGCCGTCGGCGCCGAGATGACGCGCCGGGCGCCCGACCGCTACACCATCAATCCGCTCAAGGCAGCCCGGCGCGGCCGCATCTTCATCGACTATCTTCGGAACGTTCGCGGCGCCACCGCGGTGGCCGCCTACTCGCCACGCGCGAACCCGGGCGCCCCGGTGTCCACGCCGCTCGCGTGGTCGGAGCTCTCTCCGAAGATGGAGGCCGCGGCCTTCACGGTGGAGACGGTGCCGACGCGCCTCGCCGGGCTCCGCAAGGATCCATGGGCCGACTTCTTCTCGGTGGATCAGGCGATCACGGCTCGGACGGCCACGGCGCTGGCCCCATCGGCCGCGCCGCCGCCAGCTCCTCGACGGAGTGGCCGTGCACGCTCCGGTCCTGGGCGCAGCTGATCACCCGCACTTTCCGCTCGACAGTGTTGCGCGGGCGGCCCCGCCGGTCGTCGAGTCCTCTGATGGAATGCTGGTCCAGCGACTCGCATCCGCCCGGTGATGCGCGATCGCGCCGCCGGGGACCCGGCCAATCCGTGCTGGAAGAGGGGGGCCACGTTCCCGCGGGAACGTCGCAGCGGCTGGCGTGCGACGCGAGCCGGGTGGTGACGCGGCATGATCGCCGTGCTGCATCCGCTGGCGATGCGAGCCGTTCGATGACCTTCGACTACTTCTGGGTGGTTCGCCCGCGACCCGGGTGCTAGGGTACCGGCCAGAGGGAGGAACGGATCGTGGCCCTGATCGACAAGAGCGAGTTCGTCGGCCTCGACGGCGTGGCCCATCTCTGCACCGGCGGCGAGGCGCCGTGGCTCCGGTCTCACACGGCCGCCTGCGAGCGGTTCGGCGCGCTCAAGAGCGCTGGGATGGCCGGGCGCGAGGAGATGTTCGCCATCGGCGAGCGGGCGCGCGCCCGCGCCGCGCGAGTGCTGGGCGTCGCGCCCGGCGAGGTCGCCTTCCTCGCCCATTCGTCTGAAGGCCTCAACCAGGCGGTGCGCTCGGTCGAGTGGCGCGCGGGCGACAACGTCGTCTTCGCCGACGTCGAGTATCCCTCGCTGATCTACCCGGCCGCGTTGCTGCGCGAGCGGGGCGTGGAACCCCGCGTGGTCCGGGCCCGCGGCCACTACGTGGCGATGGACGATCTGGCCGCCCAGGTGGACGGCCGGACACGGCTGCTGCTCGTGAGCCAGGTGAGCTACCTCACCGGCCAGCGCCTCGACCTGGCCCGCTGCGCGGGCCTGGCGCGCGGCGCCGGCGCGCGGCTCGCGGTGGACGCGACCCACGCGGCCGGGGTGGTGCCGGTGCCGGGCGGCCTCTGCGACTTCGTGGTGTCGAGCTGCTACAAGTGGCTGCTGGCCACCCACGGCGTCGGCCTCTTCGCCTACAGCGCGCGGCGCGTGGGCGAGCTCGAGCCGGCCACCGTCGGCTGGCACAGCGTCGGACATCGCGGCGGGCCGGGCGATCCGCTCGCGATGCGGTGGCGGCCGGACGCCTCGCGGCTCGAGGCGGGCAACCCGAGCCTGCTCGGCCTCTCCGTGCTCGACAATGCGCTGGCGCGGCTCGAGCGGCTCGCGCCCGCCGACGTCGAGCGCCACGCGCAGCGCCTCGGGGCCGAGCTGATCGAGGGCCTGCGCAGCCGCGGCTGGCCGGTGATCACGCCGGAGGCGGCGGAAGAGCGTGGGGGCAACGTGTGCTTCCTCGCCGAGGATGCGGGCGGACTGGCCGCCAGGCTGGCCGCCGAGCGGGTGCTCGTCTGGGGCGGCGAAGGGCGCATCCGGGTCTCGCCCCACGTGCACGACGACCGCGACGACGTGGCCCGCTTCTTCGAGGCCCTCGACCGCGTCGGGGCCCGGCCTCAGCCGAGTCGCAGCTTCATCCCTTCGAGCAGATGCGCGGGATGAGGACGAGCATAGCATCCGAGCCCAGGAGGAGGAGATGGCCAGGAGCGTGGTGACCCCCGAGCGGTTCGCCAAGGGCATGACCTTCGACGAGTACCTCAAGTACACCGGCAGCGCCGAGAACCTCGCGCGCGAGGCCTTCGGCAGCTATTTCCCGGACGGCGGCTCGAAGCCGGCCCCGCGCAAGGACAACAGCGCGGTGTTCCGCGAGCGCTACGCCCGGGCGCGCCTGAGCGAGCACCAGGCCTCCGCCATCAAGTGGCTCGCGGCTCAGCCCGGGGGCCCGGCCAAGATCCTGGTCATCTCGGAGGACTGGTCGTCGGACTGCCGGCGCGACGTGCCGTGGCTCGCGCGGCTGGCCGAGGCGGGCGGGCTCGAGCTGCGCATCTTCAACCGCGACGGCCGCAAGATCCTGGGCACCCGGCGCCCGGATCCGGCCGCGGCCCCCGACGCCAACCACGACATCATGCTCGAGTTCCTGAACAGCAAGAACGGCGGCGAGTGGGCCTCGCTGCCGGTGGTGGTGATCTACACCAAGGATCTTCAGGAGCTTCACCGCTACATCGAGTACCCCGCCATCTATCACAAGGACCCGGTGCGCGCCCACCAGCAGGCCGCGCGGGGCGGGGAGACCGCGGAGCAGGCGCGGGAGCGCGGGATGCGGGAGTTCGCGGCCATGCAGGCGGGGCCGTTCTTCGACGTCTGGGCCGCCGCGTGCATCGACGAGATCCTGAGCGCGCTCTACGAGAAGCGGATCCTCGCCACCACGTCAGCGGGCTGAGGGCGGCTCCATCAGCTCCAGGCGGTTGCCGAAGGGATCGTCGAGCCCGCGCCCCGGGGTCGTGCCGGGCGTCAAGATCGGCGCTGGGCGCGCAGGAAGGCGCCCACCACCGCGTTGAACTCGTCGGGGACCAGGTTCGGGGCGAAGTGGCCGCCGGTGCTCAGGACCTCGAGCTTGGCGCCGGGGATCCGGGCCGCCAGCTCCTCGGAATAGAAGCGCGGGGTCAGCATGTCGTCGGCCGCGACGACCACCAGGGTGGGGCAGCGGATCTCGCCGAGGCGCGCGCGCCGGTCGAAGCGCACGATCGCGTCGATGCGGCTGGCCAGCACCTCCGTCGGCGGCGGAGCCGCGGCCAGGCGCTTCATCTCCTCGGTGAGAGCCGCGTCGTGCTCGCTGATCCACTGCGGCGGCCGCAGCATGACCACCGACGCCCGCCAGTAGCTCTCGAAGCCGCGGTGGAGCAGCAGCTCCTTGCGGGTCTCGAAGCAGCGGCGGAAGTAGGCGTCCGGCCCGGCCCACGTGGCGCTCAGCACCAGGCTCGCCACGCGGTCTGGATGATCCTGGGCGATGCTCTGGCCGATGGCGCCGCCGGTCGAGTGGCCGACGTAGTGGGCGCGCTCGACCCCCAGGCGATCCATCAGCGCGATGGTGTCGGCGGCCATCTGGTCCACCGAGTACTGGATGCGCGAGTGGGTGCTGCGGCCGGCGCCGCGGTGGTCGTGGACGATCACGCGGAAGTCGCGCGAGAAGTCGCGCATCTGCGGGCCCCAGAACGCGCCCTGGCCACCGAGGCCGGGCACCAGCATCAGGGCCGGGCCCTGGCCTTGCTCCTCGTAGTAGATCTCGGCGTCGCCGATGGAGACGTGCGGCATGGAGCGGCTACCTGGTGTCGTTCATCCCCATGCGGCGCTCGATGGCGATGACGTCGGCGGGGCGCTCGAACGGCGCGGGGGCGGCAGCGCCGGCCTGGCGTGGGCGGCCGATGGCCTCGAAGAAGTTCTCGAGGCCGGGCGGGGTGATCACCCAGAGCATCACCAGGTCCTCCTGGGGGCTCTCGTTGATGAGCTCGTGCTTGACGTCGTAGCCGAGAAAGCAGGCGGTGCCGGGTACCAGCGGATGGCTCTGGCCGTCCACCACCACGCGGCCCTTGCCGCGGAAGCAGATCTGCAGCTCGACCTGATCGCCGTGGGAATGCTCGCGCACGCGGCCGCCCGGCGCGATGGTCTGGAAGCCCATCGAATGCCCGGGGAACCCGGTGCGGGCGGGGTAGAGCTTGGGATCGGCGTGCCCGTTGGCGGGGACGGGCTGCCAATAGGACGGTCCGTCTTCCGGCTGCACGACCACCGCGCGTCCGCGGACCTGGTCGATCTGGCTGGCTGGCTGGCTCATGGGGCTCCTCTCAGTAGCGGCGGTCGTCCAGGTCGAGCAGCGGGAACGCGCTGGTGACGTGCGGCAGCGTGACCGGCGCCGCGGGATGCAGGTACGAGGCATCGAGCTGGGCCAGGCTGTGCACGCCGAGCAGGCCCATCGCGATCCGGATCTCGTCCTCCAGCAGCTCGAGCGTGCGCACGAGGCCCGCGTCGCCCGCGGCGGCCAGCCCGAGACAGGAGAGGCGCCCGAGCCCCACCACCTGCGCGCCGAGGGCGATGGCCTTGACCACGTCGGTGCCGCGCATGAAGCCGCCGTCCACCATGACCACGCTGCGGCCCGCGACGGCCTTGACCACCTCGGGCAGCACCTCGATCGAGCCGCGGCCGTGGTCGAGCTGGCGGCCGCCGTGGTTGGAGACGTAGACCGCGTCCACGCCGTGATCGCAGGCGATCGCCGCGTCCTCCCCGGTGGCGATGCCCTTCAGGATCAGCGGGATGTCGTGGCGGTCCTTGAAGCGCTTGACCTGATCCCACGACAGCGCGGCCTGGAAGTCCTGTCCGGTGGCGCGCAGCCGCCACGGCTTGACGAAGCGCCGCGCCAGGTCTCGCTCGCGCCGGCTGTACACCGCGGTGTCCACCGTCATGCAGAAGACCGCGTAGCCGTGGTCCCGGGCGCGCTTGACGTGATCGTCCACGAAGGCGTCGTCGCCGCGCACGTAGAGCTGGAAGATCCGGAAGTTGTCGGCCCCGGCCGCGGTGGCCTCGAGCCCCGGGTTGCAGGCCGAGCTGAGCATCTGGGGGACGCCGAAGGCCGCGGAGGCCTTGGCGGCGGTGGCCCCGCCGCCCGGTGTGAACGACTCGATCGAGCCGATGGGCGCCAGCATCACCGGGATGCGCAGCTTCCGGCCGAAGAAGGTGGCGCCGGTGTCGATGCGCGAGACGTCGCGCAGCACGCGCGGCCGAAAGGCCAGGCTGTCGATCCCGAGGCGGTTGCGCCGCAGCGTGGTCTCGGTCTCGGTGCCGCCCATCAGGTAGTCCCAGGGGCCCGGGGCCAGGTTCATGCGGGCGGCGCGGACGATCTCGTGCAGCGTCTGGAACTTGTCTTCGAGCGCGGAGGTCATGGTCTCTCTCCCTGGACCCCCGAGACACTGACTCCCCGCGCGAGGCTTGTCAAGCCCGGGTACGAGCAGCTCGGAGCCTACGGGCTCTCCACCCGGGTCGGGGACGCGAGCCGGGTGAGCGCGGCGCGGATACGATCGAAGCGCTTGACGATCTCGGCCCGGAGCTGGCGCCGGCCGATCATGCGCTTCATCTCGCCGCCGAACCCGGCCACCTGATCGGTGGAGACGCGGTTGCTCGAGAAGACGAGCACGCCATCTTCATAGGGGACCGCGCCGGAGAAGATCTGGCTCGCGTTGTAGGTGTGGCCCACGTAGAGCTGGCGCTCGACGTAGAGCGCGAGCTGGGGCGTCACGTCCACCAGATGGTGGATCAGGATCGGCGTCGGTCGGCCCTGAACCTGGCGCTTCACCCAGTAGAACTGGTTGGTCGCGGTGGCGCTCTGCTCGGCCGGGAAGCGCAGCAGCGCTTCCGCGAGGCGCGGCATCAGGTGGGCGACGATGCGCGCGTCACCTGCGGCCACGCGCAGGAGCGCGGCCGGATCGGTGACGCCGCCGCGGCGCGCGTAGGGCGCGACGCCGTCGAGGCCGCGGGCCAGGAACGCCTGCCAGCGCTGGAAGAGCAGCGTCCGCCAGTGCACCGCGCCCGCTTCGGCCACCGCCGCGCGATCGGCGCCGCGCCGCGCGGCCAGCGCGGCGTGAGCGGCCTCGATCTCGGCCGCCGACAGATTGAGGCGGCCGCCCGGCGCCGCGTCGAGGGCGGCCTGGGCCTCCGCGACCTCGCCCGCGCCCAGGGTATAGCCGGCCAGCGCGGCCGGCGCCGCGCCGGGGGAGAGGCGCCCGGAGGCGGTGATGCTCGGATCCCGCAGGACGATCTGCGGCGCGGTGAGCACCTCGGCCACGCGCCCGAGCGGCACCGGCAGGTACATGGCCACGCCGGCGCCCAGCTCGGTCTCGCTCGTCTCGGCCACCTGGTAGCCGATGGTGTCCCCGGCCAGGAGGCGGCGGCGCTGCTCCGGCGAGAGGCGGCGGACGTCGAGGGTCTGGCCCTCCTCCGCCGGGGCGTCCGCCGGCCAGGCCGGGGCGGGGAGGACGAGCAAGGCCGCCAGGGCCGCCGCCCGGCTCGAGCGGGCGAGCATGCTCAGACGGCTCCCTCGGGAATGTTGACGAGGCCGCGCACCCAGCGCCCGGGGACCTTGGCGATCACCCGCCGGATCCTGCGGCGGCTGTTCTCCGAGAGCCGGCGCTCCATGCGGTTGATGAGGCGCCGGGTCCGGTCGCTGGCCAGCCCCAGAAAGACGAGCCCGGCCACGTAGAACGGGATACCCGTGACCACCGGGATGAGCCAGCCGACGACGCCCAGCACGAAGCAGAGGAGCGCGGTGCCCAGGAAGATGAGGCGCAGCCAGAAGGGGTGGCGGCCGTCCTGCTCCCGGAGGAGGTCCGGCAGCGGGGGTGTCACGCCACGCCCGTTCTGGTGTAGCATATCCCGCGCCCAGGAGGTGCCAATGCCCGAGTCCGTACCATCGTCTCTCATCATCGACGCATTCAAGGAGATTTTCCAGTCGGAGCGCCGGGGCGCCAAGCGCCAGGATCCCCTCGGCTGGATCATCAGCGTCCCGGACACGCATCAGAAGACCGTACTGGCCGCGCTCGACAAGGAGCGGAGCCTGCGCGTGCTGACGTGCTCGACCGAGGACGACGCCAACGCGGTAGCCGCGGGGCTCTACATGGCCGGCGAGCCGGTGATCGTGATGATCCAGCACGCCGGCCTCTACGCCAGCGTGAACACGATCCGCGGCATCTCGATGGACGGCAAGGTCCCGATTTTCTACATGATCGGGCTGCTGAGCCGCGAGAAGGACAAGGACCCGAGGGACTCGCGGCACTCCATGGTCCGCTTCGCGGAGCCGCTGCTGGACGTGTTCGGCATCCCCCACGCCCGGATGGAAGGCCCGGACGACGTGCGTCTGATCCCCGAGTACTACCGCAAGAGCCGCGAGCGGAAGGGCCCCGCCGCGGTGCTCGTCGGCCTGGAGACCGCCTGAGATGATGAAGCCCGAGGAGATCCTGACGCTGATCGCGGCCGCCCGCGGGACGGCCATCTGCGTGCCGACCATGACCACCGCGCCCGCCTGGCGCAAGATCGCCCCCGACGATCTCTCGGTCGGCTGCGTGGGCTTCATGGGCGGCGCCTCCGCGATGGGGCTGGGGCTGGCCCTGGGCGCGCCCGACCGCCGCGTGATCGTCTTCGACGGCGACGGCTCGCTCTTGATGCAGCTCGGCTCGCTCGCCACCATCGCGGGCGCGGCCCCGCGCAACTTCACCCATCTGCTGTTCAAGAACGGCGTCTATCACACCTCGGGCGCGCAGGAGACGCCGGGCGGGCAGGGGGTGGACTTCGCGGCGATGGCCAAGGCGGCCGGGTACCGCAACGCCTACACGGTCACCACGCTGGAGGATTTCAAGAAACGCCTCCCCGGCTTCCTCACCGAGGACGGCCCGATCATGGTGCAGCTCATCACCGGCCTCGCGGAGAGCACGCCGATGACCGCGGGGCCGAGCACGCCCTTCCACCAGCAGGTGGCCGAGCTTCGCGCGAGGGTGACCGGCGCGCGCTAGCCCGGCCGGCGGGTTCCCTCGATCACCGCGACTCGGGCCTGGGTCGGCACGATCCGGGTCAAGGTGAAGCCGGCCGCGTCGTAGAGGGAACGAAACTCGGCCTCCGATCGCTGGCGCCCGCCGGTGGAGACCAGCATGTTGACGTCGTTGGCCGCCGCGCCCCGGCTCGCGAGCGACTGGTCGATCCGATGCGGGTACACCCCTTCCACGATGAGCAGCTTGCCGTGCGCCGGCATCGCCCGACGGCAGCTTTCGAGGATCGCGATCGCCTTCTCGTCGTTCCAGTCGTGGATGACGTGCTTGAGCAAGTATGCGTCCCCACCGTCCGGCACCGCCTGGAAGAAGTCGCCGCCGACCGCCTGGCACCGCTCGCCGAGCCCACTCGCGGCGATGTTCTTCGTGGCCCGCAGGGCGGCGGGGGGCAGATCGAAGACGGTACCGCGGAGGGCCGGGTTCGCCTGCAGGAGACCGATCAGAAGGGCACCGTTGCCACCCCCGACGTCCACGATCGAGCGGAATGGCGTGAAGTCGTAGGCCGACGCGACCGCGATCGCGGTGAGCCGGGTGATGTTGGCCATCGCGGCGTCGAAGCTCGCGCCGTCCGGCGAGTCCTGGGCCTCGAAGGGCGTCGCGATGCCTCGCTTGCGAAAGGCCGGCTCGCCGGTTCGCACCGAGTGCTCGAGGTCCCTCCAGTTCTCCTGGACCCGAGGGCCCGCGAACAGCCGGACCATCGCGTTGGCGCTCTCGGGGGTATCGGTGCGCAGGCACTCGCCGATCGGAGTGAGGCCGAACGTGCCATCCTCGTGCTCGGTCAGGACGCCGGCGCTGGCGAGCAGGCGCAGGACGCGATGGAGCGATGGCCCGTGGGTGGCGGTGGCCTGCGCCAGCTCACCGGCCGGCCGGGGGCCGTCCTTGAGCTGATCCGCGACCCCCAGGGTCGCGGCCAGGTTGAGCGCGTGCGAGAGGTAGTGCCCGATCGCCATCTGATACAGCTGGACCTGAGGCGGCAGGGCGGGCGGCGTGACGTTCTCCTCCGGTGCCATGCGCGTACTCCTTCTCGGGGCGGCCGCCCCGTGATGTTACCCGTACACGATGCCGAGCGTCTCCGCGACCATGGCCGGGCGGGGATTGCCCTCGACCTCCATGGTCATCTCGCTGGTGATGCGGAAGCCGTTGTCCTCCACCGGCTCCACCTTCACCAGCTTCTGGCGCAGCCGCACGCGCGCGCCCGCGGGCACCGGCGCGGTGAAGCGCACGCGGTTCGAGCCGTAGTTCAGGCCGCGGCGCCGCTTCTCGATCTTCAGGAGGGTCGGGGCGAGCTGCGGGAGCAGCGAGAGCGTCAGGTAGCCGTGGGCGATGGTCTTGCCGCCCGGCATCTCCTTCTTGGCCCGCTCCACGTCCACGTGGATCCACTGGTGGTCGCCGGTGGCATCCGCGAACTTGTTGATCATCTCCTGGGTCACCGTGAGCCATTCCGACGGACCCAGCTCCTTGCCCACGTGCTGGAGCAGATCCTGGGGCTTCTCGACCTTGAGCATGGCGTTCCTCCCTCGGGTATGATCTGCGGGCGTCATTATCGCCCAGTCCCGGTCCCGGAGGAAAGCACGCGATGAGCTACGACGCGCCCTTCGCCGGCCTCAAGGTCGTGGACCTGAGCCAGGGGATCGCGGGGCCCTACTCGGCCATGCTGCTGGCCCAGTACGGCGCCGACGTGGTCAAGGTGGAGCCGCCGGAAGGCGACTGGGCGCGCGGGCTCGGCAAGCGGTACGGCGACATGACCGCCTTCGCCATCGCGGCCAACCTCGGCAAGCGCTCGATCGTGCTCGATCTCAAGGCCGAGGAGGACCGGCGGATCCTCCGGCGGCTGGTCTCCACCGCCGACGTGTTCCTCGAATCCTTCCGGCCGGGAGTGGCGGCCCGCCTCGGCGTCGGCTATCCGGACGTCGAGGCGATCAACCCGCGCGTCATCTATCTCTCGGTGTCGGGATTCGGCCAGACCGGGCCCGACGCGGAGCGGCCGGCGGTGGACACCGTGTTCCAGGCCTTCACCGGCCTCATGTCGGTGAACCGCGGGCTCGACGGCATCCCCCACCGCGTGCCGGTGATCGTGATGGACATGGCCACCGCGCTCAGCAACTTCCAGGCGATGGCGGTCGCGCTCTACGCCCGCCGCGACGAGCCGCGCGGCCGCTACATCGAGTCGAGCCTGCTGCGCGGCGGGGCGACGATCCAGACGGTCTCCATGATCCAGCACCACCTGGAGGGTGGGAAGCCGCAGCCGGGGCTCACCCCGTCGGGCACCTTCAAGGCGAGCGACGGCTGGATCAACCTGAGCATCCTGCGCGACGCGGATTTCCCCGTCCTCTGCGACGCGCTCGAGATTCCCGCGGCCAAGGGCGATCCCCGCTTCACCACCAACGACTCGCGCTTCGCCAACGTGACGGCCCTCAACGCGCTGCTCGA
>DATHSW010000054.1:0-11829 GCA_035463855.1 Candidatus Deferrimicrobiaceae bacterium
CCCCCCCCCCCCCCCCCCCCCCCCCCCCCGCCCGACGGCAGCCACCGAGCGACTACGCGCGCGAAGAAGCCCCCGCCCGCGTGGTGAGGCAGAAGACGGTCAGCGCCCCGAGCCCGATGAGCGCGATCCCCACCGCCCAGAGGTAGATCGCGAGGTATCCCCCGGTGCGATCGAAGAGCACGCCGGACAGCCACGGGCCCAACGCCGCGCCGAGGTTATTGCCGATGCCGAGCAGCCCGAAGATGACCCCGTAGTGCGCGGGCGGCGCGATGCGGCTCAGCAGGACGGTGACGATGCTCGCGCGCGAGCCGAGCGGCAGGAAGAGAAAGAGCACGTAGCCCGCGGCCAGGATCCAGAGCGGCCGCACCTCCATCCCGATCAGGCAGAGCATGCCCAGCAGCGAGCAGGAGAACGAGAGGAAGCCGGCGGTGGGCCCGCCGAAGCGGTCGGCCACCAGGCCCGCCAGCGCCCGGCCGCAGCCCGCGAGGATGCCGCCGATGGCGAGCAGGAGGGACGCCTCGCCCGCCGTGAAGCCGCGCTCCGTGAAGTACAGCGTGTGCTGGGTGGTGGCGAGATAGCCGAAGAGCGGCGGCGTGGTGAACATCACCAGCAAGCTCCAGAACCCGGGGGAGCGGACGATGCTCGACACGGTCACCGCGGTCTTCCCCGGCCCCACCGGCCCGCGGTCCGCGGCGGACGCCAGGCGGGTCGGGTGCGTGCGCCAGGCCCAGGGGATCAATGTGACGATGGCCGCCGCGTAGCACCAGAAGGCGGGGCGCCAGCCCCAGTGCGTGATGATCCACTGGGCCGGCGCGGCGAGAGCATAGGCCGCCATGGACCCCCCGAACGCGATGCCGGTGGCCAGGCCGCGGCGGCGCACGTAGGCATCGGCGATCAGGGCGGCATGGGTCGTCATGCCGGTCAGGCCGAGCCCGATCCCTCCCCCCAGGCCCATGGCCACGAGGAAGGTGGGCAGCGTGGGCGCGAGGCTGCCGAGCAGCATGCCGCCGGCCACCAGGCCCAGACCCAGGCTGACGAGCAGCCGGGGATTCCAGCGGGCGACCAGGTAACCCGCGACCGGACTCAGCAGGGCGCCGCCCAGCCACAGCAGGGAGGCGGTAGACGCCGTGGCCGCGCGCGAGCCGCCGAATTCGGCCAGCAGGGCAGGCAGGAAGACCGGGAAGGTATTGGTGATTCCCGCCACCAGCAGCATCGTGGTGAAGGCGAGCCAGAGCCGCTGGCTGGCGAGAGATTCCCCCGATGGGGTCACTCGAGGAGGGACGGCGGGATGGGAGCCGGGCCCGGGGGGCCCGGAACGAGGCTCAGTCCTCTACCTCGGCGCGCTTCATGGCCTTGCGGCGCTTCTTCCGCGCCTCGGCCTGCTTGCGCTTCCGCTTGACCGACGGCTTCTCGTAGTACGCGCGCTTCTTCATCTCCTTGAAGAGCCCATCCTTGAGCATGAGCTTCTTCATGGTCTTGAGCGCGGACTCGACCTGATTGTCGTGCACCTCGATGCGCATGACAGGCAAAGTACTCGGAGGCCGGGCCGCTGTCAATGCCCACTTGGGTGCCCACTCTCGGGTGATACGATTGCCCCCCATGATCGCGCCCCCGGCCCGCCTGGAGCTCGCCCTCGCGCCCACGCCGCTGCTCAGGCTCGACCGGCTCTCGCGGCGGCTGGGCGTCGAGCTCTACGTCAAGCGCGACGACCTGACCGGCCTGCTCGAGTCCGGCAGCAAGGTGCGCAAGCTGGAGTTCCTGGTGGGGGAGGCTCTCCAGCAGGGCGCCGACACCCTGATCACGTGCGGCCCGCCGGACTCCAATGGCTGCCGCGCGGTCGCCGCGGTGGCGGCGCGGCTCGGGCTCCGCGCGGTCCTGGTCATCCGGGGCGAGCGCCCGCCCGCCTACGACGGCAACCTGCTGCTCGGCCGGCTGCTCGGCGCCGAGACGCGCTACTGCCCCGGCGCGGAGCCCGCGCGGGCCGGCGAGCTCATGGCCGCCCTCGCCGCCGAGGTCCGAGCCGGCGGCGGCCGGCCCTACGTCATCCCGGAGAGCGGGGCGGGCGAGCTGGGCGCGCTCGGCTACGTCGAGTGCGCGGTCGAGCTGTCGGAGCAGATCCACCACGGGGCGCCCCGCTTCGACGCGGTCGTCATCAGCGCCGGCAGCGGCGGCAGCCACGCCGGCCTGCTCATGGGCAAGCAGCTCGCGGGGCTTCCCGGGGAGGTCGTTGGCGTGCCGGTCGAGGCGCCCGTGGAGCGGGTGCGCGCGGGCATCGTCGCCACCATGAGCGCGGCCATCCAGCGCTTCGGCTTCGCCATCGAGGTGCCCAAGACCATCCACCTGCTGGACGGCTACCAGGCAGCGGGCCGCGCGGAGGTGGCCGACGCCGAGCTCGACGTCATCGTGCGGCTTGCCCGGGAGGAGGGCCTGCTGCTGGACCCGGTCTACACCGCCAAGGGATTCCGGGGGCTGGTGGAGACCTTGTCCCGCGATCCGAAAGCGCTGGGCCAGCGGGTCTGCTTCATTCACACCGGGGGGCTGTTCAGCCTGTTCCCGCTCAAGGATCGCCTGAGCCGAGCGATCGAGCAGGGCGAGGCGCGGCCGAAGGCGAGCCGAGCGGACACGTAGAGCCGTGACTAACCCAGTAAGGGCTAGAGCGTGTAGGTCTTGCCCTGCTCGAGGATGTGGATGCGGGTGGGGTCGATCTTCGCCAGCTCTTCCGCGGTCTCTTGATAGAGCTGCGGCTTGATGTGGTAGACCCAGATCGGGAGGTCCGCCGGCATCTTGTCGATCTCCTGCCGTAGCATCTCGGGCGTGAGGTGCCCGGACGCCTTGGCGAGCGTCGCCAGCCGGTTGGGGAAGGCGGTCTCCACGATCAGCGCCTTCAGGCCACGCATCTCGCGGGCGACCTGCCAGATCCGCTCGGTGGGGCCGGTGTCGCCGCTGTACACGAAGCCGGTCTCCCCGTCGTGGATCACGAAGCCGGTGGTGGGCACGGTGTGCTCGACGAGCACCGGCGTCACCCACAGCTCACCCACCCGCGACTCTGCCTCCTCGGGCAGCTCGCGGAAGCCCAGCACGGATTGCGCGGCCGACGGGATATTCGTGAAGTTCGGCCAGAGGGCGTCGTTGAAGGCGTGGGTGCGGAGCGCCTCGACGACCGGGGCGATGCTGCACGCGATGACCCGGCGGTCGGGCGCGACCATCGCGAGGGTATCGGTGAGGAACGCGAGCCCGGCGGTGTGGTCCAGATGGGCGTGGCTGATCAGGGCATGCTGGATCTGGATCTGCTCGGGGACCGAGAGCGCGCCGCCGACGGTTCCCGCATCGACCAGCACGCGATCGTCGACCAGGAAGGCCGACGGCCGCTGCCCCGGTCCTTCGCTCCCGTAGGTCCCGAGGACTTTAACCTTCAACGACGCCTTTCATGAGGCCCTGTTCCCCCCCCCGTTCGGGCGGTTGGCACTTCCGCGAATTGTAGTCTAGCAGCGAGAGGGGGGTCAACCCGAGGGAATTGGGCGGCCCGCGTCACGGGCAACTGTCCATGCCCAAAGGTCATGATCGCTCTCACTCGCACGCGGCGGAGGTCTTGAACCGGGCCGCGAACTCCTCGAGCTCGCGGCAGGGGTCGCCGGACCCCCCGGGCGGGGTGGCCTCCTCCCGCCGCACCGCGAGGACCACGCTCTTGAGGTAGGCGTACTGGAGCCGGACCGCCTCCGGGTACTCGAGGTCCCAGCCGGTCATCAGCAGCTCCACGCTCGCGACGTGCGCCTCGACCTCGCATTCGTGCCGGCGGGTCCGGCAACGGCCGTCGGCGTGCTCCAGGACGAAATGGGCGAGCTCGTGGCTCAGGACGGCCTGGGCGATGTAGTCGTCGGCCACCACGGCCCGGTTGATCATGATGCGTCCCGGGCGGCCGAGATCTCCGAATCCGACACGCGGCGTGTAGAAAGCGGCCGGGCGGGCGAGGGCCGAGAGCGCCGGATCCGCGCCGATCCGCACCACCGGCGGCAGCCCCTCGATCCCCCGGGACTGAAGAACCTGCCGGGCCGCCCGCTCGTACTCGTCGATCCGGGCCTGTTCGAGGTCGGTGAAGGGGGTGAGCGACGCCGCACAGGCCGTCAGACCCAGTGCGGCCACCAGCGCCACGAGTCGACTAGGCATCACGCATCGAGCATGACACGCTCGGGAATTTATCGGCCTCTCCGTCTGGCGGCGTGGCGCTCCCTCCACCCGGTGTGGCATACTTTGCGCGTGATCTTTCAACAGATCCTCAACGAGGAGTCCGGCTGCCTCTCCTACCTGATCGGCTGCGCCCAGGCCGGCCAGGCGGTCATCGTGGACCCGGCCCGCGATCGAGTGGACGACTACGTGGCCATGGCCCGGCGCAAGGGGCTCACGGTCAGCGACATCATCGAGACCCACGTGCACGCCGATCACGTGTCGGGCAACCAGGCGCTGGCCGCCAAGACCGGAGCCCGGATCCACATCCATTCCGCGGCCAATGCCGCCTTCGCCCACGACCCGCTGGAGCACGGCCGGGAGCTGCGGATCGGCAACGTGGCGCTCCAGGTGATGCACGTGCCCGGCCATACCCCCGACAGCATCGCGCTGCTGGTGACCGATCTCAGTCGCGGCGCCGAGCCCTGGTTCGTGCTCACGGGGGACACGCTCTTCGTGGGTGACGTGGGCCGGCCCGACTTCGGCGGGGAGCAGGCCGCCGCCCACCTCTACACGAGCCTCACCGAGCGTCTCCTGCGCCTGCCCGACAGCGTGGAGGTCTACCCCGCCCACGGGGCGGGCTCGAGCTGCGGGCGGGCGATGTCCAGCAAGACCGCGACCACGATCGGCTTCGAGCGCCGCTTCAATCCCGCCCTGCAGGCGCCGGACGTCGCGGAGTTCGTCCGGCGGCTCATGACGGGCCTGCCGCCCAAGCCGCCCAACTTCGACCGCATCATCGCGCGCAACCGCGCCCAGGCGCTGCCCGCGAGCGGCGAGCCGCGGCCGCTCTCGCCGGCCCAGGTCAAGGAGATGCTCGACAAGGGCGCCTGCGTGCTCGACGTGCGCAGCCCGGAGGAGTACGGAGAGGCGCACATCCCCGGGGCGCTGAACGTCTGGATCGAAAGTGCGCAGTTCGCCAACCGGGTGGGCCTGTTCGCGCCCGCGGAGGCGCCGCTCGTGCTGGTAGTGGCGAGCCCCACCGACATCACGCGGGCGGTGCAGGGCCTCGGCCGCATCGGTCTCGACGCGATCGCCGGCCATCTGCAGTGGGGCGTGACCGAGTGGAAGAGCCAGGGGCTGCCGGTCGGGCGGGTGCCCCAGATCAGCGTGCACGATCTGGCCACCATGAAGGAGGAGCGGCCGGACCTCGTGGTCGTGGACGTGCGCGAGCTGTTCGAGTGGGACGAGGGTCACATCGCGGGCGCCCTGCACCTCCCCATGGGCGAGGCGCTGGCCCGCCGGGACGTGGTGCCGAGGGGCCGGCCGAAGGCGGTCCTCTGCGCGGGCGGTCTGCGCTCCAGCACCGTGATCAGCGCGCTGAGCCGCGCCGGGCTCACCGACTTCTACAACGTCATCGGCGGCATGACCGCATGGCAGAAGGGCGGCTACAGCACGGTGAAGCGTTGACCGCCGAGAGCTTCGACTACCCGGTGATGGCGCGCGCCCTCATCCTGGGCGACAAGGACACGGTGGCCAGGAAGACGCAGGAAGGGCTGGCCCTGTCCATGGATCCGAAGGACCTGATCTTCCGCGGGCTCATCCCCGGCATGGACGTGGTCGGCGAGAAGTTCCGGCGCAACGAGTACTACGTCCCCCAGGTGCTGCTCTCGGCGCGGGCGATGTACGCGGGGCTCGATCTGCTCAAGCCGCTCATCACCCAGGCGGGCGGCGCCGGTCAGAACCTGGGGGTGGTGGTGATCGGCACCGCCCAGGGCGACCTGCACGACATCGGCAAGAACCTGGTGGCGATGATGCTCGAGGGCGCCGGCTTCAAGGTGATCAACCTCGGCCGGGACGTGGCTCCCGAGAAGTTCGTGGCCGCGGTCCAGGAGCACTCGGCCCAGATCGTCGGCATCTCCGCGCTGATGACCACGACCATGCCCGCGATGAAGCGCACCATCGACGCGCTCGAGAAGGCGGGGCTGCGCGACCGGGTGAAGGTCATGATCGGGGGCGCCCCGGTGAACCAGGCCTACGCCGACGAGATCGGCGCCGATGGCTACGCCAAGGACTCCACCGTGGCGGTGGTGCGCGCCAAGGAGCTGCTCGGCGTGCCGGTGAACGCGTGATGGCGGCCCGTGCGCGCGGCTGGGAGATCGTGGAGCGCGTCTGCGCGGGGGAGCGCCTGGTCTTCGACGGCGGCTACGGCACCGCGCTCTTCGACGCGGGCCTGGGGAACGGCGATTGCCCCGAGCTCTGGAACGACACGCACCCCGACGTGGTCCGCGCGATCCACCAGGGCTACTTCGACGCGGGCTCGCAGATCGTCGAGACCAACACCTTCGGGGGCACCGCGCTCAAGCTCCACGAGTACGACGAGCGCTACGGGCACGACATGGGCGCGCGCACCCGCGAGCTCAACGAGAAGGGCGTGCGGCTGGCGCGGGCGGCCTGCCCGCCCGGCGGCTTCGTGGCCGGCTCGATCGGGCCCACCAGCTACCTGCCCCTCGACTACGGGGTCGGCAAGAACGTGGCCACCGACGAGGAGTACTTCGAGACTTTCCGGGAACAAGCCCAGGCCCTCGCCGCGGCGGGGGTGGACTGCTTCGCGGTCGAGACCATGATGTTCCCGCAGGAGGCGGCGGCGGCGGTGCGGGCCTGCAAGGCCGTCGCGGACCTGCCGGTTATGGCCACCATGTTCTTCCAGTACGAGGAGCTGCACGACCGCGACCGGACCATGTGGGGCGAGAGCCCGGCCGACGTGGCCCGGCAGCTCCTGGCCGCGGGGGCGGACATCGTGGGCATGAATTGCGGCCGCGGGCCGGACCGGGCCATCGTGATCATCCGGGAGATGCGCCAGGCCACCGACGCACCGCTCATCGCCTACCCGAACGCGGGGCTGCCGATCACCACCGGCGGGCGGACCACCTACGAGCTCGGCCCCGAGGAGATGGTCAAGGACTACCCGGCGCTCCTCGACGCCGGCTGCAATATCGTGGGCGCCTGCTGCGGCTCGAACCCCGAGCACATCCGCCTCATCGCCGACGTGGTGCGCTCGCGTCGGGCGCGGTGACCCCGGCGCTCTCCGTCCTCTCTCCCACCCCCGCGGTCCTGGAGGGCCTGCCGCTCGCGATCGACCGGGACGAGGTCCTGCGCTTCCAGGGCTATAAGAAGGATGTCGACGCCCCCAGCCCGCAGGTGCTGGCCATCTTCGAGGACGCCCTCGCGCTGGGCCTCCGTCTGATGACGCCGCGGGTCGTCTACCGCGCGGTCGCCGTGACCGGGGGCGCGGCGGACCGGATCGACGGGGGTGGCGAGCGCCTGCACATTCCCCAGATCGCGCGGCTCTGGGGTGCCATCGAGGCGGTGGGCGCGGGCATCTGCACGGTGGGGGAGGGCATCGAGGCGCGCGTACGCCGGCTCTTCGACGCGCGTGAGTTCCCGCTGGCCGTGATGCTCGATAGCGTCGGCTCCGCGGCAGTGGAGAGCCTCGCCGAGTACGCCAACGACCTGCTCTGCCAGGCCGGTCTCGCCGCGGGGACCCGGGTCACCAACCGGATCAGCCCCGGCTATGCCGGATGGGATACCGCCGAGCAGGCGGCGCTCTTCCGGCTGTGCCCGGGCGACCCCATCGGCGTGCACCTCAACGAAGCGTGCTTCATGACGCCGGGCAAGAGCATCAGTTGGCTGGTGGGGATCGGCCGCGAGGCGCGGGTGGACCACTACTTCACCCAGTGCCGCCGCTGCTGGATGCGCGATTGCGCCTACCGCCGGGCCCCCGCCGCCACCACGGTGCGGCAGCCGGGCCACGGGGTGTGGTGATAGGCTGGATGCTCATGGGTGGCAACGTGATCCTGGTCGGCTTCATGGGGGCGGGCAAGTCGTCGGTGGGACGGCTGCTGGCCCGCCGGCTCGGCCGCTGCTTCGTGGAGACCGACGACGTGATCACCGCCCGCGAGGGCCGGTCCATCCCGGAGATCTTCGCGGAGCAGGGCGAGGCTCATTTCCGCGCCCTGGAGGAGGAGACGCTGCGGCTGCTCGCGCTCAAGTCGGGTGGCGTGATCGCCACCGGCGGCGGCCTGCCCTGCCGCGACGGGCGCCCCGCGGCGCTCCGGGCCCTGGGCACGGTCGTGTGGCTGCGCGGCGAGTTCGACACGGTGTACGAGCGCGCGCGGCGCGCGGGGGAGCGCCCGATGCTGGCCGGCCGCGACCGCGCCGAGATCGAGGCGCTCTATCGCGCGCGCGAGCCCTACTACCGGCAGGCCGATCTCACGGTCGACACCACCGGGGTCACCCCCGACCAGGTGGTCTCCGATCTCCTGCTCGCCCTCCACGTGCATCAGCGAGAGGGGCAATCCTAGGCCGTGCCCTCCCCCCTCCTCACCCGCCTGGCCGAGCGCCCCCTCCTTTGCGACGGGGCGATGGGCACCCTGCTCTACGCGCGCGGGGTCGCCCTGGACGCCTGCTTCGACGTGCTGAATCTCAACGAGCCCAAGCTCGTGCAGTCCGTCCACGCCGAATACATCGCGGCGGGCTGCGACGCCATCGAGACCAACACCTTCGGGGCCAACCGCTTCAAGCTCGGCATCCACGGCCTGCAGGCGCGCGTGCGCGAGATCAACCTGCGCGGGGCCAAGCTGGCGCGCGACGTGCGCGAGAGCATGGGCCGCGACGTCCTGGTCCTGGGCTCCATCGGCCCGCTCGGCAAGTATCTCGCGCCGATCGGCAGCATCGAGCCGGCGGACGCGCGCGCCGCGTTCCACGAGCAGGCGGAGGGCCTCCTGGAGGGCGGCATCGACGCCTTCGTGATCGAGACGTTCTCGGATCTCACCGAGATGCGGATGGCGGTGGAAGCGGTGCGTGCCCTCACCGACCTGCCGATCCTCGCCGAGGTCGCCTTCAACGACGAGGGCGTGACCTTCACCGGCCGCACCGCCGCCGAGGTCGTCCGCGCGCTCCGGGAGCTGCCGATCCAGGCGGTGGGCGCGAACTGCTCGGTCGGCTCCAGCGTGCTCTACGACATCCTGGAGCAGATGCTGCCGGAGGCGGGCGGGCTCCCGGTGGCGATCCAGCCCAACGCGGGGCTGCCGAGCCGGGTGGGGGAGCGGTTGATGTACCTGTCCTCCCCGGGCTACATGGCGGACTACGCGGCGCGGATGATCGTGGCGGGGGCGCGGCTGGTCGGCGGCTGCTGCGGGACGACGCCCCCGCACATCCGGGCGATGCGGGAGGCGCTCGACCGCCTGGCGCCCGGGCGGAGCGCGGCGCGCGTCGAGCCGATGCGCCGGGCGCGGGTGGAGCCCGCCGAGCCCTCGGGCCTCGCCACCAGCGCCCCGCCCACGCTGCTCCAGCGGCGGCTCGACGCGGGCGAGTTCCTCGTCACGGTGGAGCTGGATCCACCGCGCGGGCACAACATCGAGAAGCTCGTGCAGGGCGCCAAGCTGCTCAAGGAGCGTGGCGTCGAGATCGTCGACATCAACGACGGCTCCCTGGGCCGGGTGCGGATGTCGGTGCTGCCCACCGCCATGCTGGTGCGCGACGCCACCGGGCTCGACATCAACATGCACTTCACCTGCCGGGACCGGAACCTGATGGGCATCCAGGCGGATCTGCTCGGGGCCCACGCGATGGACATCCGCAACATCCTGGCCATGACCGGCGATCCGCCGCGCACCGGCGACTACGTCAACGCCACCGCGGTGTTCGACGTGGACGCCATCGGCCTCATCCGCATCCTCGCCGAGATGAACCGTGGGCTCGACGCTACCGGCACCTCGATCGGCGAGCCCACGTCGTTCAGCGCGGGGGTGGCGCTGAACCCGGCCACCGAGGACCCGGCGCGCGAGATGGAGCGCTTCCTCGCCAAGGTCGAGGCGGGCGCGCGCTGGGTGCAGACGCAGCCCATCTACGATCTCGAGGTGCTCGACCGGTTCTTCGCGCGGACCCGCCCGCCGATTCCTCTGGTCGTCGGCATCATGCCGCTCCACTCTTCCCGCCACGCCGAGTTCCTGCACAACGAGGTCCCGGGGATCACGGTGCCCGACGCGGTGCGAGCGCGCATGAAGGAGGCGGGCGAGCGCGGCCTGCGCGCGGGCATCGAGATGGCGCAGGGCCTGCTGCGCGACGTGCGCGCCCGCCACGCCGGCGCCTACCTGATGCCGTCCTTCGGCCGCTTCGAGGTCGTGGCCGAGGTGCTGGACGCGCTCCACTGACATGGCGGCCATGTACGAGCTGGGCGCCGCCGAGGCCGCCCGGCGCATCCGCGCCGGCTCGCTGTCGCCCTCCAATCTCCTCGCGGCCTGCCTCAAGCGCACGGATGCGGTCGAGCCCGCGGTCGCCGCGTGGGTACGGCTCGACCGCGACGCGGCCGCCCGGGTGGCGGTGCAGCGTGACATCGAGGCCCGCGAGGGGCGTTTCATGGGCCCGCTCCACGGCGTGCCGATCGCGGTGAAGGACATCTTCGACGCGGCCGGCGTGCCCACCACCGCGGGCGCGCCCGCGTGGGCCACGCGGACCGCCGCGGTCGACGCGCCGTCGGTCGCGGCGCTCCGCGGGGCAGGGGCGGTGCCGATGGGCAAGCTCGCCACCACGCCCTTCGCCTATCTCGATCCCTCGGCCACGCGCAACCCATGGAACCCGGAGCACACCCCCGGCGGCTCGTCCAGTGGTCCCGCCGCCGCGGTGGCCGCGCGCATGGTGCCGCTGGCGCTCGGATCGCAGACGGTGGGATCGGTGCTGCGGCCGGCCGCCTACTGCGGGGTCGTCGGGCTCAAGCCCACCCACGGCCGGATCAGCGCGGCGGGCGTGCTGGAGCTGGCGGGCAGCCTGGACCACGTGGGTGTCTTCGCGCGGGCGGTCGAGGACTGCGCGCTGGCGCTCGCGGTGCTGGCGAGCGGCGATCCCGCGCCGGAGGACTACGCGGCGGCGGTGCTGGAGCCGGCGGCGCCGCGCATCGGCGTCCTCACCGCGCTCCTGGCGCGGGCCACCCCCGAGATGGGCAAGCATCTGGAGGAGATCACGCGGGGCCTCGAGGCCGCCGGGGCCCGGCTCGGCGAGGTGACCTTGCCCGTCGCCTTCGCGTCGATCTACGAGGTGGGCGCCACCGTGCTGCGCGCGGAGGCGGCGGCCGCGCACGCCGCGCTCTTCCCCGCGCACGCCGCCGAGTACCCGCCCCGGATCAAGGAGCTGATCCAGCTGGGCCACGCGATCACCGCGCCCCAGTATCTGGCCGCGCAGGCCACGCGGCGGCGGGTGCGCGCCGAGGTGAGCGCGGTCGCCGCGCGCCACGACGTCTTCCTCCTGCCCACCATCGGCGCGCCGGCGCCGCGCGGGCTCGGGTCCACGGGTGATCCGTCCTTCTGCTCGCCGTGGAGCTTCCTGGGCATGCCGGCGATCACGCTGCCGACCGGGACGGCGGGCGGCCTGCCGCTGGCCGTCCAGCTGGTCGGGGCGCCGTGGAGCGACGCGCGGCTGCTGGCGGCGGCCGCCTGGTGCGAGCACGTGATCGGCTTCGACGCGGGTCCGCCGCTCTGAGGCCGGGCGCATGAAGATCGGGCGCCTCTTCCCCGACCTGCTGGCCACGCTGGGCCGCGCCTCCTCCTCCGAGGCGGGCTTCAGCCGGACCCTCAAGCAGCTCGTCATGCTCTCCGGCGCCCGGGCGGGCGGGCT
>DATHSW010000055.1:0-5323 GCA_035463855.1 Candidatus Deferrimicrobiaceae bacterium
GATTCCGCGCGAGCCGCCGGTGCTGGCGCCCCAGGCCAGCGCCGAGGAAGAGCAGCGGATCAAGCTCCAGGCCGAGCGCCGCATCGAGGGCACCGAGCGGCTCGTGCAGCGGATCGACCCGTCGCGTCTGGCGCGGGAGCAGCAGGAGAACTACCGGACCATCCAGAGCTTCCTCGTCAAGGCCCGCGAGGCGCTCTCGAGCCGGGACGTCCAGCGCGCGTTCACGCTCGCCGAGAAGGCCTATCTGCTCGCCGACGAGATGTCGAAGGCCCCGCGCTGACGAGGGAGTAAACCTTACGCGCTCCGGTAAGTCTTACCGAACGCCGCCGCGCTCCCGGTCGGCGGGGCTCCGCCAAACTCCCCGGGCGCAAGAGTTCCGAGCCTCCTGCCTCGTGGCACGGGGGTTGCGACCGTTTCCCGCGGCTTTCAACCTGCCGGAGAGGAGGCCGTCATGATCAGCCCACGCATCGGGGTCGCGCTCCGAGGTCTACCACTCCTGCTGGGTGTTCTCGTTTTCGGCTGCACCATCGAGCCGCCGCCCGGAACGCCGCCCGCGCCGATGGCGGGCGTGCTCGAGCGGGGACCGCGCGAGACCGCATTCGGCAGCACCGGGGGCGAGGTCGTCAACAATCCGCAGCTCCGCGACAAGATCCGCAACCTCTTCGGCGCGGACTGGGCCCCGGGCGGCAAGATCGTGAAGGGCGCCGCCGCGTACTTCGGGCGCACCGAGCCGCCACGCGGCGTACGGGTCGGCGCCGCGAACTACGTGGCGGTGACCGGGTGCGTGCCCGCCAACTGCCGCGGCGAGCGCGTGCTGCTGCTGATCCAGGAAGGCGGCGAGGCGCTGCTGGCCCGGCTCGACGAGGGCGGCTTCTCCCACTACTACGCGTACGGTGGAACCTGGGGGGTCGCCGGGTCCACCGCCCTGATCGCGGACGCCGCGCTGCGGGCCCTCGAGCGCACGGGCGACCCCTATCCGCGGGGCTGAGGCCGGCGCGTCTCGGTCTTGACCGGTTCTCGATCGACCGATATGCTGAGGTCTGCCTGCCGGGTCCGGATGTCCTCGCTGGTTGCATGGGCCATGTCGATACTGAGCGCGCGAGCAGTCTCCGTGGTGCTGGCGGCGCCCCTCGGCCGGGAGCGCGGGGCGTGAGCGATCTCGCCCGTCTCCTGACCTGCGCGGAGGAGTCGCTGGCCGGGCCTGGCAGCATCCTGCTCATGACCGACTACGACGGGACCTTGACCCCCCTCGTGGACGACCCGGCGGACGCGATGCTCGCCGTCCGAACCCGCGAGGACCTGGCGCGCCTGGCCCGCTCTCCGCGGGCGCGGGTAGCGCTCATCTCGGGGCGCGGCCTCGAGGACCTGCGGGCGCGGGTGGCCCTCGACGACGTCATCTACGCGGGCTGCCACGGCCTCGAGGTCTTCGGGCCGAACCTCGCGTTCCGCCATCCGGACGCGCTGGCCCAGCAGGCCGTGCTGCTGGCGGTGGGCGACATCCTGATCCGCCACGCCCCCGCGGTGCGCGGGATGCGGGTGGAGGCGAAAGGCCTCGCGGTGGCCGTGCACTACCGGCACGTGGCCGCCGATGAGATCCGCCGGGTGGAGATCGAGCTGGCCCGCGCGATGCGCGAGCAGGGCAGCCGTCTCAAGATCTTCCACGGCAGCAAGGTGATCGAGGTGCTGCCGCAGGTGGCCTGGACCAAGGGCGAGTGCGCGCAGTGGATCCAGGAGCGGTTGCAGGCGAGCCTGCCCGAGCCCGCGCTCTGGCTCTATCTGGGCGACGACTGGACCGACGAGCACGCCTTCGAGGTGCTGAGCGGCAAGGCGCTCACGATCCGGGTCGGCGACGCGGTGCCCGCGTCGAAGGCGGCGTACCGGCTGCGCGACGTCTCCGAAGTCCACCGGCTCCTGGCGCGGCTCGCCGCCGGCGTCGCCGCGGAGAGCCACGCATGAGATTCCAGATCCGGCTGGTCGCGGCGCTCTGGGTCGCCTCGCTGGTGGTGATCGGAGTCTTCGCCTACCTGCAGGTCGCCGAGGAGCGGCAGCGGCTCACCGGCGAGCTCGACCGGCGCGCCGCCCTCGTGAGCGAGAGCCTCAAGGAGGTGCTGGAGCCGGCGCTGGCCCGTAGCGTCAACAAGACCCAGGTCGACCGGCTGATCAAGAAATTCAGCAAGCGGGACCTGGATCTGGCGGTCTACGACCGGGTCGCCTCGCTGATCTCGGTGACGCCCGCGGTGGCGAAGCGGATCGAGAACCCGCCCCCGGAGGTCACGTGGGCGCTCACCTCGGGCGCGGTGCAGACGGGGTTCCGCAAGCTCAACGGCAAGACCCTCTACGTCTATGCCGATCCGATCCTGCGCGACGACAAGGCCACCGGCGCGCTCGCGGTGTTCCTCGACGCCTCCGACCTCAAGGTCGCCGAGTGGGAGCGCTGGCGGTTCAACGCCATCCGGTTCCTGGTGCTCGCCGCGGTGCTGGCCCTCATCGCGCTGCTGGTCGTCCGCATGAGCCTGACCCAGCCGCTCGCCAAGATGGCCCGCTGGACCAAGGCGGTGCGGCGGGGCCACACCATCGACCCGCCGGAGCTGCCGGACGAGAGCCTGTTCGGCCCGATCGCTCGCGAGGTCTCGGTGCTCGCCAAGAATCTCCAGCGGGCGCGGGCGGCCGCGGAGGAAGAGGCCGCGCTCCGGCTCATCGGCCAGACGCTCTGGACCGAGGAGCGCCTCAAGCAGTTCGCGAAGATCCGGCTCGGCGAGCGGCCGCTGGTCGTGGTCTCCAACCGCGAGCCGATCAGCCACGTCTGGAAGGACGGGCGGATCCAGGTGGTCACGCCGGCCAGCGGCCTCGTCACCGCGATGGATCCGGTGATGCGCGCCTGCGGCGGGATCTGGGTCGCCCAGGCCAGCGGCGACGCCGACCGCGAGACCGCGGACGCGCGCGGGCGCCTCCGCGTTCCCCCCGACGACCCGCGCTACACGCTCAAGCGCGTCTGGCTCACCCCGGAGGAGGAGCAGGGGTACTACTACGGCTTCTCCAACGAGGGCCTGTGGCCGCTCTGCCACATCGTGCACAACCGGCCGCTCTTCCGGCCGGAGGACTGGGCCCAGTACCGCGCGGTGAACGAGAGGTTCGCGGCGGCGGTGCTCGAGGAGATCGCGGGCACCGAGTCGCCGATGGTGCTGATCCAGGACTATCACTTCGCGCTGCTCCCGGGCCTGATCAAGCGCGAGCGCCCCGACGCGCGCACCGCGATCTTCTGGCACATCCCGTGGCCGAACTTCGAGGCCTTCTCGATCTGCCCGTGGCAGGACGAGCTGCTGCTGGGCATGCTGGGCGCCGACCTCATCGGCTTCCACACCCAGTACTACTGCAACAACTTCCTGGACACGGTGGAGCGCGCGATCGAGGCCCGGATCGACTGGGAGCGCTTCTCGGTGACGCGCGGCCAGCACGTGACCTCCGTGAAGCCGTTCCCGATCAGCGTGGCCCCCGGCTTCGTGGACAACCCGCCCACGACGTCTCGACAAGCGCTCCTCGCGAGCCTGGACACCACCGCCGAGTTCCTCGGGGTGGGGGTGGAGCGGCTCGACTACACCAAGGGCCTGCCCGAGCGGTTCCGCGCGCTGGGCCGCTTCTTCGAGCGCTTCCCCGAGTACCGGGAGCGCGTGGTGTTCGTCCAGCTCGCCGCCCCGAGCCGGAGCACGATCCCGCGCTACCAGGCGCTGGAGGCCGAGGTGGACGCGGCGATCCAGGAGGTCAACAGCGCCTACCAGACCAAGCGGTGGAAGCCCATCCTGTATCTCAAGCGCCACCACGAGCACCGGGACATCTGGCCGTTCTACCGTCACGCCGACTTCTGCATGGTGACCTCGCTGCACGACGGCATGAACCTGGTCGCCAAGGAGTTCATCTCGGTGCGGGACGACGAGGACGGCGCCCTGATCCTGAGCCAGTTCACCGGCGCCTCCTCGGAGCTGCGGGACGCCATCCTGGTGAACCCCTACGACGTGGACGGCATGGCCGAGGCCATCCGCAACGCGGTCGCGATGCCGGGGGAGGAGCGCCGGGCGCGCATGGGCCGCATGCGCGAGGCGGTGCGCGAGCACAACATCTATCGCTGGGCGGGGCTCCTGCTGAGCGAGCTCGAGCGCATCCCGGAGACCCCGATCTCCACCGCCGAGCCGGCGGGCTCGGAGAAGAAATAACGAAGGGGGAGGGACGCGCGTCCCTCCCCCCGGGTGAAGGCTCTTCTGGCTTAGTCCTGGTCCACCAGCATCTTGACGGTGACCCGGCGCTTCTTCTCGTCCGGGGTCTCCTTGGCGGTGATGGGTCCGAGACCCACCGCGTGCACCCGCGAGAGCGGGATGCCCTTCTCCACCAGGAAGCGACGTACCGCTTCGACCCGGCGCTGGCTGAGCCCGTAGTTGTAGTCCACGGTCCCCTTCGGGTCGGTGTAGCCACCCAGCTCCACGATCAGGGTGGGATTGCCCTGCAGCTCCTTCACCACCCCCACCAGCGCGGTCTGGGCCCCGTCGGTCAGCTCGGCCTTGTCGAAGCCGAAATAGACCTCGAGGGTGTCGGCCGTCTTCTGGTTGTAGCGGTTCGACCACAGGCGGGTCAGGCGGGTGTCCACGCCCTCGGCCCTGGTCATGGCCGCGTCGGCCCGGCTGCGGGCGTCGGCCACGGCTCCCTCCAGGCTCCGCACCTGGGTAGTCACGCCCTTGACCTCGGTGTTGACGCCCTCGACCTGGCCTTCCACCTTCTCCACCTGGCCTTCCACCTTCACGAAGCGCTGGTCGATCTCGACGTCTTTCTTGGCGAACATGTCGCGGACGAAGCCCTTCGTGGCGCACCCCGACACCAGCAGCACCGCCACCGGTAGCAGGACGCCGACCTTCATCAGGTTCCGCATGTAGCCCCCTCCTCTGTGTGGACGTTGACGAGCATGACGACGATGGCGAATCCCCCTGCGGGAGCAACAACCACGCCAGATAGGAGCGGGGGACGGGGCCGGCGTCACCGGCTGAATTGGCAAGGTCCGGACCCCACTTGCGCACCCGCCACGGTCCCGGGAATCGGCCGTTCGCGAGCCCGATTCGGCCCGCAGGCTATAAACTTTACACGGTGCGTGTAATCGTTACACGGCCCGCCTAGTGTACCGGCGCCGGCATGTGGACGTAGAGCTCCTGCTTGGTTGGCTTCGGGCCGGCCATCGGACGAGGGGGCCGCATCTCGTAACGGACGGGCTTCTGGTGATCGGCGTACTGCCGCTCAGGGTTGTAGACCGTGCTGAACTTCCAGAGCATCCGGAGGTAGTTGG
>DATHSW010000056.1:0-3049 GCA_035463855.1 Candidatus Deferrimicrobiaceae bacterium
GAGAAGACGTCGGCCTGCGCGATCAGCGCCCGCAGCCGGTCGGCGTCCCCGGCCTGGCGGAGGTCGAGCGTGGCGGCCCGCTTCCCGAGCCCGAAGTCGATGACGTGCGAGGGCAGGTTCGGCAGGTGCGGGCTGCTCACGAGCAGCACGTCCGCCCCGTGCGAGGCGAGCGTCCGCCCGCCCTCGGGGCCCGCGATGACCCGCGTGAGGTCGAGCGCGCGCACGTCGGAGAGCGGCCGGTCCCCGCCGCCGAAGGGCTCGGGCGCCGAGTCCCCGATGCGCACGATCTCGAGCAGCGGCAGCTCCGCCACCGCGCGCGCGTGCGGATGCGTGAGCCATTCCTCCTTCGGGCGGACCATGCCCGCGGGGAGCCCGGCCGCGTTGAGCGCGTCCTCGAGGTCCTGCGCCTTCCACGTGGCGACCGCCGCCGCCATGGACTCCCGCGTCTCCTCGCAGCCGAGGAACTTCACGTGGCCCGCGTGGTGGTGCGGCATGTTCGCGTGGATCTGGATCCAGCGGCCATCGGCGGTGGGATAGAAGCCGAACAGCGGGCTCCGCCCGTCGGGCGCGGGCCCCCCGTTCACGCGCAGGTAGCGCTCGCTGCGAAACGCCGCGATGGCCGCGCGCACCTCCACCCCGACCGCCTGCGCCCGCCCGGTGCGGAGCCGCCAGATCTCGCTCGCCGCAAGCCCGGTCGCCGCGATCACCGCCGCCGCCGCCGTCCCGATCCGCACATCGGTCGGCAGCATCGGATCATCCCCACTCACCGTCACCCGCTCGACCGCCGCCGGCTCCCCCCCGACCGCCGCCCACACCTGCCGCAGTGCCTCGCTTGGCGTGGTCATTGGTAAAGACAAACCTCGCCGGAGGTGGGCAGGCGCGTCGGGGGCGGTGGGTGGGTCGGGTGACCCGTTCCTGCCAAGCGAACCAATGCCGGCGACCACCCAGATTGGGAACTCCTCCCAGGGCAGCCGAAGAACAGCGGATCGTGGTCAGAGACCCACCCACCGCCCCCGGCGCGCCTGCCCACCGTCAGACGACGCCCCGCTTGGCAAGGTCCGTGATCTGGTCACGAGAGTAGCCGAGCGAGGTGAGAATCTCCTCGTTGTCCTGCCCCAGCTCCGGCGCCGCGGCGCGGATCGGCTGCCGCCGCTCGCCGTGCGAGACCGGATGCCCGAGGATCGTGAGGTCGCCCAGCCCGGGCGAGTGCACCGGCTGCGCCATCTGCAGGTGCTGGACCTGCGGATCGGCGAAGGCCTCGTCGATCCGGTAGATCGGCCCGCAGGGCACGCCGGCCTCGTTCATGATCCGCACCCAGTCCGCGCTGCTCTTCTGCCGGGTGACCGGCATGAGCGTCTCCATCAGAATTTTCCGATTAGTTGATCTGGCGCTGGGAGTGGCGAAGCGCGGATCGGTGCGCAGGTCCGGGCGCTCGATGGCCTTGCAGAAGCGCTCGTAGATCTCGTCCCCGGCCGCCGCGATATTGACGTGGCCGTCCTTAGTCTCGAACACGCCGGTGGGAATGCCGGTCGGATGGTTGTTGCCGGCCTGGGGCGGGACCTCGCCGCTCATCAGCCAGCGGGAGGCCTGGAAGTCCAGCATGGAGAGCATTGCCTCGAGCAGCGAGGTGTGCACCCACTTCCCCTCCCCGGTGCTCTCCCGCTCGATCAGCGCCACCAGGATGCCCTGCGCGAGCAGAATGCCCGAGCACAGGTCCGCGATGGGAATGCCCACGCGCACCGGCCCCTGCCCGGGAATGCCGGTGATGGACATCAGCCCGCCCATGCCCTGCGCGATCTGATCGACCCCGGGCCGATCGCGATACGGCCCGCTCTGCCCGAAGCCCGAGATGGAGCCGTAGATCAGCCGCGGATTGATCGCGCGCAGGCTCTCGTAGTCGATGCCGAGGCGCCGCTTGACGTCGGGGCGGTAGTTCTCCACCACGACGTCCGCGTCCCCCGCGAGTCGCTTGAAGATGGCGACCCCTTCGGGGTCGCGCAGGTTGAGCGTCATCGCCCGCTTGTTGCGGTGCAGGTTCTGGAAGTCGAACCCGTGGCGGTTGCCGCCCATGCCGTCGCCCGAGCGGCCGCCGGGCATCTCGATCTTGATCGCGCGGGCCCCCCAGTCCACGAGCTGCCGGACGCAGGTGGGGCCGGCCCGCGCCCGCGTGAGGTCGAGCACCGAGAAGCGCGCCAGGGGCAGGTCGCCGCGGTCCGCCATGATCGCCTGATCCTATCCTTTCCCCGGGCGCCCCACCAGCGGCCCTCAGGCCTCGACGATCGCCGCCGTCCGCTCGGCCCCGGCCGGACTGTCACCGCTGCGCGGCCGGCGGCGGAGGAAGAGGACGAACGGGATGACCGCCGCGAAGATCCACACCAGGCGCCAGAAGTTGTCGATGAACGAGAGCGCCAGCGCCTCGCGCTGCACCATCTCGTAGAGATGCGCCCACGCCTGCTGCTCGGCGGTGGCCGGGTCCGCCCCGCGCGCCGTGAAGATCCCGACCAGCGTCTGGTAGCGGTCCCACACCCCGGGGTCGTAGAGGCTCACGCGCCCGGCCAGCCGCGCCTGGTGCACCTGCGCGCCGCGCTCCAGCAGCGTCGCCACCGCCGCGATGCCGATACTGCCCCCGACGGTCCGGATGAAGTTGAAGAGCCCGGAGGCGTGACCCAGCTCGCGCGCCGGCACCGCGCCGAGCGCCAGCGTGGAGAGCGGCACGAACGTGAACCCGATGCCGAGCCCCTGGATGAAGCGCGGCATCATGATGTGCCAGTAGCTCGCCTCCAGTGTGAGGGTGGCCATCAGGTACATCGCGTAGGCGTTCAGCGCGCAGCCGGTGACGATGATCCAGCGCGGATCGATGCGGTTGAGGAGGGCGCCCGCGATCGGCATCGTGACCAGGGTGGCCACGCCCCCCGGGGCGAGCACCATCCCGGCCAGCATCGCGGTGTAGCCCATGAGGATCTGGGTGTAGAGCGGCGAGAGCACCATGATCCCGTAGAACGCGATGCTGATGACGAACATGGCGGCGGTCGCGACCGCGAACGTCGAG
>DATHSW010000057.1:0-2551 GCA_035463855.1 Candidatus Deferrimicrobiaceae bacterium
GATCAGCCCGCCGAAGAACGCGATGTTGGTGCCCGACCGCAGCGGCACGTGGACGTCGGCCACCGCGCTGGTCCGCGTGAAGCGCGGGTCCACGTGGATGAGCTTGGCCCCGCGCTCCTTCGCCTTCATCACCCACTGGAAGCCGACCGGGTGGTTCTCCGCGAAGTTGCTGGTGGCCATGATGACATCCGAGTTCTGGATGTCGATCAGGTTCGTCGTCATCGCGCCCCGCCCGAACGTGGTCCCCAGAGCTGGGACCGTGGCGGAGTGTCAGACTCGGGCCTGATGCTCGTGGTAGACGAGGCCGAGGGTGCGGTTGAGCTTGCTGAGGAGGTAGCACTCCTCGTTGTCGATGCAGGCCGAGCCGAGCGAGGCGATGGCGTCGAGGCGATTGACCACCACCTCCTGGCCGTCCTTGTTCTTCTCCTTCTCCACGAAGTACTTCTCGCGCGTGTCGTAGTAGCGCTTGGCGATCTGCTCGTACATCCAGTCGAGCGGCTTCTCCTCCCACTTGTCCGAGCCGGGCGCGCGGTACATCGCCTTGGTCGGCCGCAGCGGGTTGTTGGAGAGCTGGATGGTCGCCGCGCCCTTCGGGCAGAGGCGGCCCAGGGTGTGCGGGGTGTCCGGGTGCCCCTCGATGTCGATGATCTTGTCGCCCTTGGAGTACACGAGCTGGATACAGCCGACGGCGCAGTACGGGCAGACGCCGGGGTGCACCTTGGCCTCTTTGATCTTGAGGTCGGTGGCCGCCGCCTGCACGGGCTTGAGGTCCAGGGAGGCGGTCCCGACCGCGACACCCGCGCCGGTCGTGCCCGCGTACTTGAGGAAGTCTCGCCGCGATAGACTCATGGGGACACCTCGCTGTGTCGTTGAGTGACCCAGATGACGGTGCGCCCGACAGGGCGTGGCTGGACTCGGGCTTTCTCGTTCATCGCCCGCAACTTGCGGCGATTCTAGGAGAGCGGTCAGACCAGAGTCAAGGGAATCTTGGCCGGATGCGCGCGCTGCGTCAAGACGGCTCGCCGCGTCCCAGGTGCGCACGGTCCTTGATGTAGAGCTCGTAGCGCTCGTCCACGATGCCGCGGGCCTCCTGGAGCCGCCCGGCCTCGAGCGCCTCGACGATCTGCCGCTGGTGCCGCACTTCGACGATGGCGCCCCCCAGGACGGGATCGTAGTAGCGGCCCAGCTCCCGGAGGATCTCCCGGACCCGGGGAAGGTCGTCCAGGCGCGACATGAGCTCCCGGATCAGGATCAGCGCGTGGTCCTCGCGCTTCCGCGCCTTGAATCCCTTGTCGCGCGGCGGCTCGGCGGGGTCGCCCGCCGGCGGCTCAATCCCCGTCGTCATCGTCATCGCCCGGAGCGAGGGAGGCGTCCGGCGCGTAGAGAACGCGCACGAGGACGAGCCCGTGAGCCGGGGCGGTCGGGCCGGCCAGCTTGCGGTCCCGCCCCTCGAGCAGGTCGGCCATCCATTCCGGGGGGCGGGCGCCTCGACCGACCTCGACGAGGCTGCCGACCAGGTTGCGGACCATGTGATGGAGGAAGCTGTCGCCGGAGATGCACACCGCGAGCACCTGCCGCCGCGTCACGATGCGCGCGGAGCGGATGGTGCAGATCGGTGTCCGATCCCGGCCCGCGGCCGCGCAGAAGGCGCTGAAGTCGTGCTTGCCGCGCACCGCGCGGAGCGCCGCCGCCATCGCGGCCGTGTCGAGCCGGAACGGGACATGCCAGGCGTGGCGACGCAGGAACGGATCGGCCTGCAGGCCGCGGTCGATCAGGTAGGCGTAGCGCTTGCCCCGCGCCCAGCGGCGGGCGTCGAACCCCGGAGGCGCCTCGCGGGCGTCGACCACCCTCACCGACGAGGGCAGCAGCGCGTTGAGCGCCCGCCGGAGAACCCCCGGAGTCACCGGGGAGGACGTCGCGAGACTGGCGACCTGCCGGAGGGCGTGCACCCCGGCATCCGTCCGGCTCGCCCCGGTGACCTTCACGGGGCCGCCCACCACCCGCTCCGCGGCCGCGATCAGCCGGCCCTGGACCGTCGCGAGCCCGGGCTGGACCTGCCAGCCGTGCAGCTCGGTGCCCTCGTAGGCGAGCGTGAGCCGGACGGTGCGCCCAGCCTCGTCCATCCGGGGATCAGCGGATCAGCAGCTCGGCGATCTGGATGCCGTTGAGCGCCGCGCCCTTGCGCAGCTGATCGCCGACCACCCAGAAGTTGAGCCCGTTGGACAGCGACAGGTCCTCCCGGACGCGGCCCACGTAGCAGTCGTCCTGGCCCTCGACGACCACCGGCATCGGGTAGCGATTCTCCGCCGGCTCGTCCCACAACCGGAGCCCCGGGAAGCCCGCGAAGACCTCGCGCGCTCGCTCGCGGCCGAGCTTGATCTCGGTCTCGGCGTTGACCGCCACCGAGTGCGCGGTGAACACGGGCACCCGCACCGTGGTGGGCGAGATCGGCAGCTCGGGCAGCTCGAGGATCTTGCGCACCTCGTTGACCAGCTTCAGCTCCTCGCCGGTGTAGCCGTCGGCCCCGAACTTGTCGATGTGCGGGATGACG
>DATHSW010000058.1:0-6444 GCA_035463855.1 Candidatus Deferrimicrobiaceae bacterium
GCAGGGATCGGTGAAGAAGTCCGGCCAGCTCTCCAGCCGGTCGTCGTCGATGGCCCGCGCGTACTCCGCGTTGAGCTGCGCGACGCGCTCGGCCAGCACGCTCAGGCCTCCATGTACCGCCGGTAGGCCTTCCAGAAGCCGCGCACCGAGGCCTCGGTGGCGCGCGTCTCCTGCGACTCCGCGCCCTCGCCGCCCATGTTGATCACGGACACCTCGTCCCCCGCGGCGGCGACGCCGCGCTGCACGAAGCCGCCCACGCAGCCGTCCTGCATCGAGACGTAGCCGGCGGGGCCGACCAGGTTCGACTGCTTCATGCGGCGGCGCTGCATGTCGGGGCTGTCGTCCGCGAAGCCCAGGTAGGTCCAGTGCAGCTCCATCGCCCCCGGCCCCTTGGGCAGCACCTGGCGCACCGCGAGGGAGTTGTGGATCTGCTGGAGCACGAAGTTCGGGAACACGGTGAGGATCTGGAGCTGGATGCCGTCGCCGAACTCGTCCACCGCGTCGAGCAGGCTCGGGTCGGCGAGCCGGTAGTTCTGGTGCTCCGAGCGGATGCCCTGCTCCCGGTAGGCGGTGCTGCGGGAGTCGTCGGCGCGGTCGATGGTGTAGCTGGCGTGGTGGCCGCCGTCCGGGCTCACCAGAATCCCACCACCCTGGGTGAGGCGAGTGATTCTGAACGTCCCGAAGAAGGTGTGGAGCAGGCTCGCGTGGTAGGTGTCCTTCACGTTCTCCACGTAGAGCTTCCAGTTGTTGGGCAGGGCCTGCACGAAGCGGCCCATCACCCGCGCTTCCTTGCGCAGCACGCGCCGGAGGCGGCCCAGCACCTCGTCGCCCAGGTACTCCTCGATGGGCGGGGTGTCGGGCGACAGGGTCGCGAAGACGAGCCCGGCCAGCACGGTGGTGCGCAGCTTGCGCGGCCCGTGCTCCGCCTTGCAGAAGGCCGCGGGCATGCCGCCCTTGCCGTTGCTGCCCTTCTCGAAGGCGATGCCGACCAGGCTGCCCGCGAGGTCGTAGGTCCAGGCGTGGTAGACGCACTGGAAGTGGCCGCCGGTGCTCCCGCCATCGTCCAGCGCGATCAAGGCGCCGCGATGGGCGCAGCGGTTCTCGAAGGCGTGGATGTCACCCTGCGCCCCCCGCACCACGATGACCGGCATCTCGCCGAGGAAGCTGGTGCGGTAGTCACCCGACTTCGGGAGATCGGAGTCGAGGCAGACGTAGCTCCAGACCGGCCCCTCGAAGATGCGGCGCAGCTCGGCGCGGTAGTTCGCCTCGTCCTGGTAGACCCAGTACGGCACGCGCGCCAATGACGCGCCCGGCCATTCGTGGCGCGGCCCCTTGTCTGCCATGCGCCGGGGAGAATAGCACAGGCGCGGCGCCCTCGACCCCTCCCCCTGCCCTCTCCCCAGAGGGGAGAGGGTTCTCTTGACTCCTCGGGCGTGAGGTTCTCTCGATGGCTCCCTCTCCCCTTCGGGGAGAGGGCTGGGGTGAGGGGCCTCCCCTACGCGAACGCGGGCATGACCTCACGGGCGAAGAGCTCCATCGACCGCAGGACGCGGCCCTGGGCGAGGTCGCCGAACCAGAAGCTGCAGTTGAAGTGGGTGATGCCGACCTCGCGGCGCAGGCGCTCGATCTGGCGGATGCAGGTCCCGGGCGTGCCGATGACCAGGAAGCGGTCGAGCAGGTCGTCCACGTCGGGCTCCGACGGCGCCGGCACCGGGATCGCGCGGCCGTTCTCCACGCGCTCGTAGTGATTGCGGAGACTGAGCGTCACCCGCATGTTCCAGCGCGCCTCCTCGGCGGCCGCGCGGGCGTCCGCCAGGCTCTCGGTCACGTAGACCGCGCGCTGCACGCCGACGTGCAGCGGCTGCGCGGGCTTCACCTCGGCCACCACCCGGTCGAAGAGCTTGCGGAACTCGGCCATGCGCTCGACCGGGACGCCGAAGCCGCCGGTGAGCACGTTGAAGCCGCGGCGCACCGCCCCCTCGACGGAGTCGGGGCTCTGGGCGGTGATCCAGATGGGCGGGCGCGGCCCTTCGAGCTGCGGGAAGATCGTGGTCTCGGGAATCCGGTACAGCTTGCCCTCGTAGCTGAACGGCCCGCCCGCGAGCGCCTTCATGATGATATCCATCGACTCCTCCCACCGGGCGCGCCCGCTCTCCAGATCGAGCCCGAAGCGCTCGAACTCGTAGTGCTGGTAGCCGCGCCCGAGCCCGAGGTCGAGCCGCCCGGGGGCGAGGAGCGCGAGCGTGGCGATCTCCTCGGCGACCACCAGCGGGTGGTGCAGGGGAACCACGATGACCGCGGTGCCCACCCGGATGCGGGTGGTCCGCCCCGCCAGGTAGGTGGCGAGCTGGACCGGCCGCGAGAGGTAGCCGTAGGTCGAGAAGTGGTGCTCGGCCAGCCAGATGTTGCTGAAGCCCAGGCTCTCGGCGGCCTGGGCCGTCTCGACGGCGCGGGCGTAGATCTCCCGGGAAGACCGGGCGGACGGCGACTGCATCAGCAGGAAGGTCCCGAAGTTCATGGTCTCCTCATTCCGAGGTCAAGGCAGTGCGAGGAATTGCCGGGCATTGTCCACGGTGAGCCGCCGCCGCGTGGCCGCGTCGAGGGCGAGCGCGTCGAGCGCGCTCACCGGATCGTCCACGCCCATCTTGAACGGGTAGTCGCTCCCGAGCACGATGCGCTCGGGCCCGAAGGTGCCGAGCGCGAACGCGAGGACTTTCGGCGACAGGGTCAGCGAGTCCACCCAGACGCGCCGCGCGTAGGCGCTCGGCGGCCGGGCGAGCGCCTGCTTGGCCTCCGCGATCGCGGTCCAGCCCTGATCGAGCCGCGGCAGGATGTAGGCGAAGGCGCCGCCGCCGTGGGCGAAGCACCAGCGCACCGACGGCCAGCGGTCGAGCACCCCGCCGAAGATCACCCGCGTCATGGCCAGCGCGGTCTCGAGCGGGAAACCCGCCACCTGGGTCAGGTTGTTCTTGCGGAAGCGCGGGTCGCCCAGGATCGGCGCCTGCGGGTGGACGAAGATCGCGATGCCGAGCGCGGCCGCCGCGTCCCAGACCGGGGCCAGGCTCGGGTCGTCGAGGTCGTTGCCGCCGACGTTGGCGCCGATCTCCACCGCCGGGAAGCGCAGCGCGGTCGCCACGCGCTCCAGCTCCTTCACCGCCAGGTCGGGCGCCTGGAGCGGGAGGCCGCCCGCGCCGAGGAAGCGCGCGGGGCTGCGGCTCACGAGCTCCGCGATCGCGTCGTTCTGCATGCGGCACCACTCGGCCGCGGCGGCGCCGGGCGCCCAGTAGCAGAAGGTGGGCGGGGCCGGGGAGAGGAGCTGGCGGTCCACGCCGGTCCGGTCCATGTCCTCGATCCGCCGCGCGGGGTCGAAGGCGTGCGGGGTGAGGTTGCGGTTGAACGCCGCGCCCACGTAGAGCCGGCACCCGGTGGCCGGGTCGCCCTCGAGCCGCGGCCAGCGGTCGCCGCCGTAGCGCGCGGCGAAGTCCGGCCAGCCGCTCGCGAAGATGTGCGTGTGGACGTCGATCGGTCCCGTCATGCTCTCCCCGCCAGGCCGCGCAGCCGCTCCAGCAGCCTGACCAGCCCCCACGTGTCCTGATGGCAATACGCGAGCAGGTCCGCGCGCAGCCGCGCCTGCTCGTCCGGCGTCATCTGATCGCCGTGGAAGAGCAGGCGCCCCAGCTCGAGGCTCGCGGTCTCCCCGTCGGCGATCGCGAGCCCGCGGTAGCCGAGCTCGGGCACCAGCGCGGGCAGCACGCGCTTGAGCGAGAAGCTGCCGCCGAAGTCCGGATGATAAACGTGATTGCGCACCACCGGCAACAGGTCCACCAGCCGGTCCGCGAGGGCCTGGAGCCGGGCGGCCCGGCGCGGCACCGCCGCCGCCAGCTCCCGGATGCGATCGCCCTCGAAGCGCGTGTTGTAGGCCACGATGGCCCGGGCGCCCTCGCACGCGGCGAGGAGCCGCTCGGCCAGCGCCGGGCGCGGGTCACCGGGACCCTCCGCGAGCCAGGTGTGGGGCCGCAGGACGCCACCCCCGTCCGGCACGTAGGCGCTGAACTGCACCGGCACCGCGTCGTAGGGATGGCAGCCGTCCCACACCGGGATGGCGAGCCCGACCGTCTCGAAGTCGAGGAAGGCCACCGGCGGCGCGAAGCGGGCCAGCGCCGCGGCCAGCGTCGGCTCGACGACCATCCGTCCGGCCTGCACGGCCCGGCGCTGGCGGTCGGCGGCGGCCCCGAGGGGGAAATCCTCCGGCAGATCGAAGATCGTGCGGTAGCCCTGCTCGTCCAGCTCGAGCGCGCGCCGCCGCATCGCGTAGAGCGTGCTCACGTGGTGCGGCGGCGGCACCGGCCAGCACCGCGCGGTGAACGGGCACTCGTAGGGCTTCGCGCAATGCGCTCCGGTGGCCACGCGCGGTCGCGGGCCCGCGAGCATGGCGGTCATCGCCGCGATCTCGCCCGGGACCGCGGCCAGCCGCGTCGCGACGGGGCCGGTCACGTCGGCCCGCACGAAGAGATTGCTCAGGTCGGGATACGCGCAGGCGCGGTTGAGGTGCATGACTTCCATGCGGCCGACGTCGAGCCCGCTCCGGCGCAGCACGTGCGCCTGCACCGCCACGTCGGGTAGGTGCTGCTCCTTCACGGAGGTGGTGGACTTGACCTCGGTCAGGCAGAAGCCGCGCCCGTGCCGCTCCAGGATATCCACCGACACGAAGACCCCGTCGGCGCGGAAGGCCGCCTCGTAGACGGCCGGCGCGCCCTGGGCGAGGGCCTGCCGGGTCGCCTCCAGCCGCTGCTGGTAGGCGTCGGGGGGCAGGTCGATCAGCACGCCGCCCGGCACATAGGTCCGGGCCAGCGCGCCGACCCGGTGCCCCTGGTCGTAGACGGCCTGGCGCGACTCGTCGATCTCGAGCTCGGGCGCGGCCGGCTCGTGCGCCATCCACCAGAGCAGCTTGTGGCACTGCAGCCCCGCCATGGCGCGGGACTTGGAGAGGCCGGGCGCGCGGGCGGGCTCAGCCGGCGGCGCCACCACGCGTCCGGCTCAGCGGAACAAGCCCGCCGCCCGCAGGATCGCGATCAGGATCACCGCGCCGAGCAGCGAGACGATGAAGCTGCCGAGCGAGCCGACGGCCGCGATGCCGAGGGCCCCCGCGGCCCAGTGCCCCAGGACGGAGCCCACGATGCCGACGACGATGTTCGCGAGCAGCCCCATCTGCGCGTTGGTCTTCATGATGAGGCTGGCGAGCCAGCCGATGATGCCGCCGATGATGATGGACACGATGAAGCCCATGGCGTGTGCCCTCCCGTGGAAGTTGAGCGGGGCCTCGACACTGCCGCCGCGACGGTAGCACGACTGCCGCAAGCCCGGCCGGCAATGTATACTCCGGCACGGAGCAGCCGCCCAAGGGAGGGCCGACTATGGCGACCCAGATGACCGAGCCGCGGATGGACCTGGAGCAGCACCTGCACATGTACCGCCAGATGGCCAAGATCCGCGCCTTCGAGGAGCAGGTGAACGAGCTCTACAAGGGCGCCAAGATGCCCGGCCTGGCCCATCTCTACGTCGGCGAGGAGGCGGTCGCGGTCGGCGTCTGCGAGGCGCTCAAGCGCGACGACTTCATCACGAGCACGCACCGCGGCCACGGCCACTGCCTGGCCAAGGGCGCCTCGGTGAGCCGGATGTTCGCGGAGCTGCTCGGCAAGGAGCCGGGCTACTGCCGCGGCAAGGGCGGCTCCATGCACATCGCCGATCCCGAGACCGGCAATCTCGGCGCCAACGCCATCGTGGGCGGCTCCGCGGGCATCGCCACCGGCGCCGCGCTCTCGGCCAAGATGCGCAAGAGCGGCCAGGTCGCGGTGTGCTTCTTCGGCGACGGCGCGCTGGGGCAGGGGCTGCTCTACGAGGCGATGAACATGGCCGCGCTCTGGAAGCTGCCGGTCATCTACGTCTGCGAGAACAACCTCTACGGCGAGTACACCCCGGGCAGCGAGACGGTGGCGGGGGAGATCCTGTCACGCCCGCGCGCGGTGGGCGTCCACGCGGAGAGCGTGGACGGCCAGGACGTGCAGGCGGTCCACGCCGCGATGAAGCGCCTGGTGGAGCGGGCGCGCCGCGGCGAGGGGCCCGCGTTCCTCGAGTGCAAGACCTACCGCTACTACGGCCACCACGTGGGCGACGTGAACCGGGAGTACCGCACGCGGGACGAGGAGCGCGACTGGATGACCAATCGCGACCCGCTCCAGACCCTGGCCGGCCGGCTCATGCAGAAGCAGCTCGCCGAGCAGGCCGTCTTCGATCGCATCCAGGCCGACGTGAAGAGCGAGATCGAGAAGGGCGTGCAGTACGCTCTCGACGCGCCGTTCCCGAAGCCGGAGCAGGTCGGCGAGGACGTCTACGCCTAGCTATAGCTAGCGTCCCGCGCGAGGCGGCGCCGTGCCGGGGTGGGGC
>DATHSW010000059.1:0-6739 GCA_035463855.1 Candidatus Deferrimicrobiaceae bacterium
GGAAGCCCATGAGGATGTCGTGGCTGGGGAGGGCCCACTCGGCGCCGTCCACCGTTCCCCGCTCCAGCGCCGGGACGACCTCGCCGCCCGCGAGGGTGACCACCGAGACCCCCATGCCCTTCATCATCTCCATCCCGAGGCCCGACGTGCGGAACTTCATCTTGCGCAGGTCGGCGAGGCTGTTGAACGGCTTCTTGAACCAGCCCAGCGGCTCCCAGTACGGCAGGCTGGTCGTGAAGACGGGCACGAACACGTTCATCTTGAGCTCTTTCTGGAGCAGCTCGTTGTAGAGCTCGAGGCCGCCGCCCGCGAAGAGCCAGGAGAGGTATTCCTCGCGGTCCATGCCGAACGGCCCCCCGGGACCCGGCGCGAAGAGGCCGGCCGCCGAGTTCTTGCCCGCCCAGTATCCGGGCCAGGCGTGGGTGGCGTCGATCAGGCCGCGGTTGACCGCGTCGAGCACCTCGAAGCTGCCGACGATCGTGCCGGCCGCCGACATCTCCCACTTGAAGCGGCCGCCCGACATCTCCTCCACCATCTTGCCCATCTCGACCGCGGAGTGATGCAACAGGTTGTTGGCCGGCCACGCGCTCTGCACCTTCCAGACGATCGTCTGCTGCGCGGCCGCCGTCCCCGGCCCGCGCCAGAGGACCGCGGCGAGGATCAGCACGGGCAGGGCGAACACGAGCCAGGTGATGACGAGTGCCCTAGTCGGTTTCATGGTGCCTCCTTGGGAGAGGTAGGGGCCAGCGCAGCCGGGGCCGCCGCGACGTCGGCGTCATGGAGCGCGCCTCCAACGGGCCGCGGTGCTCGAATACACCGCTCTCCGGACGGAAGTCAAGCCGGGTCGCTACGGACCGAAGAGCCAGCGCGGGAACCACAGGATGATCTCGGGGAACACGATGCAGAGAGCCAGGCCGATGACCTGCAGCACCATGAACTCTCCCATACCCCGGTAGATGTCGGTGAGCTTCCAGTCGGGGGCGACCCCCTTGAGGTAGTAGGCGGCCATGGCCACCGGCGGGGAGAGGAAGGCGGTCTGGAGGTTCACCGCGATGAGGGTCGCGAACCAGAGCTGGTCGAACTTGAGCGATATGATGGCCGGCTGCATGAGCGGCACGAAGACCAGCACGATGGCCGGCCACTCGAACGGCCATCCCATCACGAAGATGAGGGCCATGACCACCAGCATGATGCCCATCGGGGGCAGGGGCAGCCCGACCAGGGTGTCGGTCATCAGGGTCGCGGACCCGAGGCGCGTGAAGACCGCACCGAAGATGTTGGACGCCACGGCCAGGAACAGCACCATGCTCGTCTGCGTCGCGGTCTGGATCGTCGCCTCCTTGATCGTGGCCCACCGGAGCGTGCCGTAGCAGGCGGCCATCGCCGCGGTGCCCAGCACGCCCACCGCGGCCGCCTCGGTCGGGGTCGCCATGCCGGCCAGGATGGGGCCGAGGGTGATCACGGTCAGGAACACGTGCGGAGCCAGACCGAACGTCAGCTCGACCGTGAGGGCCCAGAGCGAGCCGGAGCGCTCGCTGACCGGCAGCGGCGGCCCCAGGCTCGGATTGATCAGGCAGCGGATGAGCGTCCACGCGATGAAGATCCCGGCGAGGAGGAAGCCGGGCCCGAAGCACGCCGCGTAGAGCTCGGCCACCGACACTCCCATCACCGGGCCCATCACCACCAGCATCACGCTGGGCGGGATCAGAATACCGAGGCTGCCGCCCGCGGTGATGGCTCCGGCCGAGAGCCGCGGGTCGTAACCCGCCCGGATCATGGTCGGCACCGACATGATGCCGACCACCGCGACGGTGGCGCCCACGGTGCCGGAGGCGATTCCGAAGATGGTGGCGGTGGCGAGGACCGCCACGTAGAGCGAGCCGGGGATGCCTCCCATGAGCAGCCGGAAGGCGTGGAAGAGCCGCTCCATGAGCCCGCCTTCTTCGAGGAGGTAGCCCATGAAGATGAAGAGGGGGACGGCGGCCAGCACTTCCTCCTTCATGAGGCCGATGGTCTGGAGCACGGTCAGGTAGAAGACCATGTCGCCCAGGGCGAAGTAGCCGAAGGCGAGGGACAGGAAGATCAGGGTGAAGGAGACCGGGAACCCGATGAAGATGGCGAAGAGGAAGACGCCGAGCAGGATGAACCCGAGGAGCTCGTGGGTCACCGGGGACGCTCCCGGATCACCCGCAGACACTTGACGACCTCCGCGAAGCCCTGCAGGAGCATGAGGGCCGCCGTGACCGGGATCACCGCCTTCAGGGGGTAGAGGACGGGCCGCCAGGGGGTCCAGTCCGAGCGCTCCCCGATGACCCAGGACTGCCAGGCCTCCGCCCCCCCCGCGTAGAGCACGAACAGCATGCCCGGGAAGAAGAAGAACACGTACGAGATCGCGTCGATGGTGGCCCGGGTCCTCGGCGACCATCGCTCGTAGAACACGTCGGTCCGGATGTGCGCGCCCCGGAGCAGGGTATAGGCGGCGGCGAGCATGAACTGGGCGCCGAACAGCATGTAGGTGATGTCGTAGGCCCAGACGGTCGGCGCGTTGAACGCGTAGCGGGCGGCGACCTCGTAGCCGACGCCGAGGGTCATCGGCACGATCAGCCAGCCGGCGAGCCACCCGGTGGCGGTGCTCAGGCCCTCGATCGCCGAGAGCACCCGATCGAGGGCTCCGGATCGCCCGTCTACGCTCGACGCCATCTCCTCAGTTCCCGAACAGCCAGTTCGGGAACCAGAGCGCGATCGGCGGGAAGAGGATCACCAGCAGAAGCGCGATGATCTGGATGATCATGAAGTCGGCCATCCCCCGGTAGATCGTGCCCAGCTCCCACTGGGGCACGACGGAGCGGAGGTAGTAGGCCGACATGGCCACCGGCGGCGACAGGTATGCGGTCTGGAGGTTCACCGCGATCAGGGCGCCGAACCAGATCGGGTCGTACTTCAGCCCGGCGATGATCGGATAGAAGATCGGCAGGAAGACGAGCACGATCGCCGGCCACTCGAACGGCCAGCCGAGGATGAAGATGATGGCCATCACGATCAGGAGCATGATGAAGGGCGGGACGGGTAGGCCGAGGAGAAAGTTCGTGATGACCGTCGCGGTGCCCAGCCGCGCGAAGACCGCGCCGAACACGTTGGAGGCCACCGCGAGGAACAGGACCATGCTGGACGTCACCAGCGTGGAGATGGCCGCCTGCTTGATGCCGGCCAGCGTCAGTCGGCGATACGCGAGCCCCAGGAGCACCGCGCCGAACGCGCCCACCGAGGCGGCCTCGGTCGGCGTCGCCAGGCCGGCGAGGATGCTCCCGAGCGTGCAGGCGATCAGCAGGGCCAGCGGGAGCACGCCGGAGAGGAATGCCCACACCAGCTCGCCGTAGGACTTCGCCCGGTCCGCGAGCGGCACCGCGGGGCCGATCTCCGGATTGAGGTAGCTCCGGATCAGCGTGTAGGCGATGTAGAGGCTCGCGAGCAGGAAGCCCGGCCCGAATGAGGCCGCGTAGAGCTTGACCACCGACACGCCGAGCACTGGCGCCATCACGATGATCATGACGCTGGGCGGGATCAGGATGCCGAGAGTGCCGCCCGCCGCGATGGCCCCCGCGGAGAGGCGGGGGCTGTAGCCGCTCTTGATCATGATCGGCGCGGCCATGATCCCGAGAACCGTGACCGCCGCGCCCACGATGCCGGTGGCCATGGCGAAGACGGTCGCGGTGAGGATGACCGCGACGTAGAGCGAGCCGCGGAGCGGGGCCATCGCGAGCTGGAGCACGCGGAAGAGCCGCTCCATGAGGCCGGACTGCTCGGTGATGTAGCCCATGAAGATGAATAAGGGCACCGCGGCCAGGATCTCCTCCTTCATCATCCCGATGGTCTGGAACACCATCAGGTAGAAGACGGTATTGCCGAGGCCGATATAGCCGAAGACGAGGGCCAGGAGCAGGAGGGTGAAGGCGATGGGAAAGCCCACGAAGATGACGAAGACCATCAGGAGCAGCATGATGGTGCCGATGATCTCCGGGCTCATATCTCGATCGTCTCGCGCTTCGCGTAGAGCCGGTTGGTCCGCATCGCGTACACGCTCTTGAGGAACTCCGACAGCCCCTGCGCGAGCAGCATGAGGGCGGTCACCGGGATCACCGCCTTGAAGGGATAGAGGATCGGCCGCCAGGGACTCTGGTCCGAGCGCTCACCGATCTCCCAGGCGTGCCAGGCTTCCACCCCGCCCATCCAGAGGAGGAAGAGCATCGCCGGGAAGAACAGGAAGAGGTAGCAGACCGCATCGACGGTCCCCTGCCTCCGGGGCGACCAGTTCTGGTAGAGCATGTCGGTGCGGATGTGCCCGCCCCGGAAGAGAGCGTAGGCCGCGCCGAGCATGAACAGGGTGCCGTAGAGCATGTAGCTGACGTCGTAGGCCCACTCGGTGGGCGCCCCGAAGAGATAGCGCGCGAAGACCTCGTAGGTCAGCGAGCCGACCAGCGGGATGATCAGCCAGCAGACGATTTGCCCCGACCAGTCGGAGAACCGGTCGATCGCGCGGATCAGCCCTATGAGCGCGGGCGACAGGCCGCCACGCGCGTTCAGATTGCCCCGAACAGGAGTCGCCAAGACGCTCTCCTCCTCTTCCCCAGGGTCCGCACACGCGAGGGGGCCGGCGAGGTACCGGCCCCGATTCTTCGCGGTACGCGGCGACGTCGAGAAGGCCCCGCCCTCATCGGGGCGGGGCCTTCAGATCACCGGGCCGCTACTTGAGCCAGATCTTTTCCTTCCAGTAGTGCTCGCCGATGAAGCTGTAGGGAGGCCAGTAGGAGAGCCGGTAGGGGACGACGAGGCCGGCGTACTTCTTCTGCGAGTCCACGACCTTCTTGTAGAAGGCGTCCTTGGACGCGTAGCCGCCGTGGATCTCGTCGTAGACCTTGAGGAACCGCCGGTTGAGCTCGTCGGTCGTCTTGATGATCTTCACCCCCGACGCGATCAGCTCCTGGCAAGCCTTGGCGGTCTTTTCCTGGAAGCGGACGAAGTGGTTCCAGTAGGAGGCCTGGACGGAGGTCTTGATGACCTCTTTCAGGTCCGCGGGCAACGCGTCGTACTTCGCCTTGTTGATGATGAACTCGCCCACCGTCGTGGGCTCGTGCATCCCGGGAGCGTAGTGGTACTTGGCGACCTTGTCGATGCCGAGGATCTTGTCGTCGTAGCAGTTGATCCAGTCGGCGCCGTCGATGACTCCCCGCTCCAGGGCGGGCACGATCTCGCCGCCGGGAATGGTCACCGCGCTGATGCCGAGCTTGCTGTACACCTCGGCGCCGATGCCGTAGATGCGGTACTTCATCCCCTTGATGTCTTCGAACTTCTTGATCTCCTTCCGGAACCACCCCATGGCCTGCGGCCCTTCCGGGTGGACCTGGAAGGTCACCACGTTCATCTTGAGGTTCTTCTGGTAGGCCTCGTTGAGGAGCTCGTGCCCGCCCCCCTCCCAGTACCAGCCGTAGTAGTCGATGAAGTCCATCCCGAAGAGCGGACCGTGGGTCAGCGGGATGAAGGCCTGCAGCTTGCCGATGATGTAGCCGGGTGTCGTGTGCCCGGCGTCGATCACGCCTCGGTTCACCGCGTCCTGGATCTCGAAGGCGGGGACGATCGCGCCTGCGGGCAGCAGCTCCATCTTGAGCCGCCCACCGGAGGTCTTGTCGATCGTCTCGACCAGCAGCTTCGCGGCGTCCTGGACGATCGACGTCGGAGGCCAGGCGCTCTGCACCTTCCAGCGGATCGGGGCCTGGGCGCTTGCGGGTGGTGGCGCGGCCGGGCCGGCGAAGAGCCCACCGAGGACGACCACCGCGACGAGGAGGCCGGCGGCGATGCCGGCCAGGAAGAATCCAAGGGACCTTTTCATCGGGGCACCTCCTTGTGTGAGGAGCGGGCCAGGAATCCGACTCGAAGGGACCGGAAAGTGTGGCGGGATTCTAGGAGGCTGTACACCCCCTGTCAAGGGGCTTGTCGGCCGGGAGCGCTACCCCTTGACGGAGCCGGTCAGCCCGGTGACGTAGTACTCGACGAAGAACGAATAGACGAGCGCGACCGGGATCGAGCCCAGCAGCGCCCCCGCCATGAGCTGGCCCCAGAAGTAGATGTCGCCGCGGATCAGCTCCGAGACGACGCCCACCGGGACCGTCTTCTTCTCCGGCGAGGACAGGAAGACCAGCGCGTAGATGAACTCGTTCCAGGACAGGGTGAAGGCGAAGATCCCCGCGGAGAGGATGCCGGGCACCGCGATCGGGAAGATGATGCGCACCATGGCCCCGAACCGGGTGGCCCCGTCGATCCGCGCGCACTCCTCCAGCTCCTTGGGGATGGTCTTGAAGTAGCCCATGAGGAGCCAGGTACAGAACGGGATCAGGAAGGTCGGGTAGGTGAGGATCAGCGCCCACGGCGTGTCGCCGAGCTGGAAGGTGCGGATGATGTTGGCGAGCGGGATGAAGAGCAGGGTGGGCGGCACCAGGTAGGTGACGAAGATGCTGGTGCCGAGGGTGCCCGCCAGCGGGAACTTGAGCCGCCCGAGCGCGTAGCCGGCCAGGAGCCCACAGAAGAGCGAGATGACGGTGGACACGCAGGCGATGAAGAACGTGTTCCACAGCCACTTCGGGAACGTGGTCTTGGCCATGAGATCCCGGAAGTGCTCGAGCGTCGGCTGCAGCGTCCAGAACGGGGTGTTGTTGGCGGCCCGCCACGAGCGGTAGAGCTCGGCGTC
>DATHSW010000060.1:0-56646 GCA_035463855.1 Candidatus Deferrimicrobiaceae bacterium
CCTCCCGCGACGGCCGGACCATCGCCTTCGCGGCGAGCGAGCCCGATTCCCCGGCCGAGCTCTTCGTGGGCGGCGCGGACGGCGGCGGCGAGCAGCCGATCACCGATCTCAACCGGGACTGGAAGCGCGAGGTCGCGCTGAGCCGCCCGGAGCGCTTTCGCTTCGAGCGGGCCGGCCTGACGGTGGACGGCTGGATCATGAAGCCGTTCGGCTGGCAGCCCGGGCAGCGCTACCCCCTGCTCCTCAACGTGCACGGCGGCCCCCACGCGCAGTACGGCTACCCGTTCCTCGACGAGTTCCAGGTCCAGGCGGGCGCGGGCTACGCGGTGCTCTACACCAATCCGCGCGGCAGCCAGGGATACGGCGAAGCCTTCACCCGCGCGGTGGTCGGCGACTGGGGCGGCGGCGACGTGGCCGACGTGCAGGCCGGCCTCGACGAGGCCCTGCGCCGGTTCGACTGGATCGCTCCCGAGCGCCTGGGCCTGCTCGGCGGCAGCTACGGCGGGTTCGTGACGAGCTGGATCGTGGGGCACTCCACCCGCTTCCGGGCCGCCTGCTCGGAGCGCGCGGTGAACAGCCACGTCACCATGTTCGGGTCGAGCGACATCGGCCACCTCTTCAACGTGGGGGAGCTGGGCGGCGTCCTCCCCTGGGAGGACATGGCCCGGTACCTCGAGCGCTCGCCGCTGACCTACGCCCGGAGCATCACCACCCCGCTCCTGATCATCCACTCCGAGGACGATCTGCGCTGTCCGATCGGGGAGGCCGAGCAGCTCTTCATGGCGCTCCGGACGCTGCGCCGCGAGGTGGTGTTCGTGCGCTTCCCGGACGAGAACCACGAGCTCTCGCGCTCGGGCAAGCCCCGCCACCGCCTCGAGCGCTTCCGGATCATCCTGGACTGGTTCGCGAAGCACGTCACCCCGGCCGCGCCGGGTGGAGGGCCGGGCTAGTACCGGCCCGTGAAGAGGCCCTCGACGAATCCGATCTGGTACACGAGGAACAGCCCGAAAGCCAGGCTGAGCAGAGCGCCGGCCACCGCCAGCGAACGGTTCACCCCGAGGAGCCGCCGGGCGGTATAGACGAACGGCAGCGAGATCGCCGCGGTGACCATCATCATCCCGGCGATCGTGCCGAGACCGAAGACGAGCAGGTAGGCCAGAGACAGGAGCGGGTCGCGGATGGTCGCAACCACGAGGAGCGCCACCGCCGCCGATCCGGCGAGACCGTGGACCACGCCGACCAGGAAGGGGCGAGCGGCCCGGTAGAGCCCGAGCCGTCCGAGGCGCCGGTCGAGAGCGCCGAGGGGCGGCGCGGCCGGTGGTCGCCGCACGCCGGCGACACTGAGCGCGCCGAGCACGATCAGCATGAAGGCCACCGACAGCTCCATGGTGAGCCCCACCCGCGGCGGAACGACCAGGCCGAAGAACACGATGGCGCCGCCCGCCAGAAGCATCGTGAAAGTGTGGCCGACGCCCCACAGGACCCCGATCAGCGCCGCGCTCCCGATCCTCCGCTCGCGGCTGACGATCGTCCCCACCGCGAGCACGTGGTCCGGGTCGGTGGCGTGGCGCATCCCCAGGAAGAACCCAAGCGCGGCGATCGGCAGCAGGGTGAACACCCGGCGTGGCTCCGGCGTCGGTCAGACGCCGCTCACCAGCGTCCGGGCCAGCTCGATCTCGCCCAGGTGGGTCATGCCGTGGGTGAGCCCGACCTGGCCGAGGCACTGGATGACCGACATCTCGCCGAGGGGCTTGACCATCACCATCTTGTCGAAGAGGTCGGGCGTGGCGTCCGCGAAGAGATCCTCGGTGCCGGCCCAGACCTTCCGGGTGTAGTCCTGGAAGAGTGGGATGTCCGTGATCCGCAGCGCCTGGGCCTCCTCGGCGGACATCCCGGTGCCCTGCGCGGCGGGCGGCAGCCCCAGCCGCTGGCCGTAGCCGCCCTCGGTCCAGATGGGCGGACGCCGGCCCTGGATCACCCAGCGCACGATGTTGTCCTCGGTGCGCGCGTAGTGCCAGAGCCCCCACGCGATGGTATTCGCCTTCGGGTGGCCGGCCGGCACCGTGTGGAGCTGCGCAGGCGTGAGCTCGGCCAGTGACTTGTCGAGACCGGCGTGAAGCCGCTTGAGCTGCGCCCGGATGAAGTCCGCCGCGGTCAGCATCGTGAGCCTCCTTGTATCATGTATAATCGTGCTCGGCACATAGCTCCGAGGAGCGTTGCGACGGGAGCCCTTCCCGCCAGGCTCGGAGCGGCCGACCCCCGGTCGGCTGTGGGCAACGGCGCTCGCAAACTCCCTTACCATAAAGGAGGGCGCGAGATGAGCGCCACCCGGAAGTCCTCCCGACCGCAGGACCACGTCGTCACCGATCTGAGCCTCGCCGACTGGGGCCGCAAGGAGATGCAGATCGCGGAGACCGAGATGCCCGGCCTCATGGCCATCCGCGAGGAGTTCGCGAGCCGGCAGCCGCTCAAGGGCGCCCGCATCGCCGGGTCGCTGCACATGACGATCCAGACCGCGGTGCTGATCGAGACCCTGCAGGCGCTCGGCGCCGAGGTCCGCTGGGCCTCCTGCAACATCTTCTCCACCCAGGACCATGCCGCCGCCGCGATCGCGGCCGCCGGCACCGCGGTCTTCGCCCGGAAGGGCGAGTCGCTGGAGGAGTACTGGGACTACACCCACCGCATCTTCGAGTGGCCCGAGGGCGGCCACGCCAACATGATCCTCGACGACGGCGGCGACGCCACCCTGCTGCTGCACCTGGGCGCGGTGGCGGAGAAGGACGCGGCCGCCGTCGCCCATCCGGCCAACGAGGAGGAGACCGTGCTCTTCGCGGCGATCCGGTCCAAGCTCGCCAAGGACCCGAGCTGGTACTCGACCCGGCTCGCCAAGATCCGCGGGGTGAGCGAAGAGACCACCACCGGGGTCAAGCGGCTCTACCAGATGGCCAAGGAGGGCCGGCTCAAGTTCCCGGCCATCAACGTCAACGACTCGGTGACCAAGAGCAAGTTCGACAACCTCTACGGCTGCCGGGAGTCGCTGCTGGACGGCATCAAGCGGGCCACCGACGTCATGGTGGCGGGCAAGGTCGCGGTGGTGTGCGGCTACGGAGACGTGGGCAAGGGCTGCGCGCAGGCGCTGCGCGCGCTGGCCGCCCAGGTGTGGATCACCGAGGTCGACCCGATCTGCGCGCTCCAGGCCGCGATGGAAGGCTACCGCGTGGTCACGATGGAGGAGGCCGCGCCGCAGGCGGATATCTTCGTGACCGCCACCGGCAACTACCACGTGATCACCCACGAGCACATGACGCGCATGAAGAACAACGCGATCGTGTGCAACATCGGCCACTTCGACAGCGAGATCGACAACGCGTCGCTCAAGCAGTACAAGTGGGAGAACATCAAGCCGCAGGTGGACCACATCATCTTCCCCGACGGCAAGCGCATCATCCTGCTCGCCGAGGGGCGGCTGGTCAACCTGGGCTGCGGCACCGGCCATCCGAGCTACGTGATGAGCTCCTCCTTCGCCAACCAGGTCCTCGCGCAGATCGAGCTCTTCACCAACCCGGGCAAGTACGCGATCGGGGTCTACGTGCTCCCCAAGCACCTGGACGAGAAGGTCGCGCGCTTGCAGCTCAAGAAGCTGAACGCGCACCTGACCGAGCTGACCGACGCCCAGGCCCGCTACATCGGCGTGGAGAAGACCGGCCCGTACAAGCCGGAGCACTACCGATACTAGGACTCGGAGGGGGGCGCCGCCCCCCTTCCGAACCACCCCCGGGGACCGGGAGCGCGGGCGGAGCCCGCGCGGGACGCGGACTGATCCGCCGTCTGTCTCATGCCGACGGGGGCTGGCGCACCCTCGACTTCCTCAAGATCAGCACCGACGAGGGCCTCGTCGGCTGGAGCGAGTACAACGAGTCCTTCGGCGGCGTCGGGGTCTCCGCGGCCATCGCCGGGCTCACGCCCGCGCTCATCGGCAAGGATCCCCGGCCGTGGGAGGCCCACGTCGCCCTGCTCTACGCCCTTCGCCGCCAGGCCGCCGGCGGGGTCGTCCAGCAGGCCATCGGCGCCATCGAGAACGCCCTGCTCGACATCAAGGCCCGCTCGCTCGGCGTGCCGGTCTACGCCCTCCTCGGCGGCCCGGTCCGCGACCGCGTCCGGCTCTACTGGTCGCACTGCGCCACCTACCGGGTGAGCCGCGCCCGGGAAATGCAGATCCCGCCGGTGCGCACCCTCGACGACGTCGTGGCCGTCGGCCGCGAGGTCGTGGCCAAGGGGTACACCGCGCTCAAGACCAACGTGCTGCTGCTCGGCGACAATCCCCGGGCGCACGTGCCCGGCTTCGGCCGCAGCGCCGGCTTCCCCGAGCTCAACGCCGACCGGCACGTGCTCGACGCCATGCGCGCCGAGCTCGCCGCCTTCCGCGAGGGCGCCGGGCCGGACATGGACATCCTGGTGGATCTGAACTTCAACTACAAGACCGAGGGCTTCCTCAAGATGGCGCGGGCGCTCGAGCCCTTCGATCTGCTGTGGGTGGAGATGGACACGCGCGACCCGAAGGCGCTGGCCTACGTGCGGAGCCGCACCACGATCCCGGTGGCCTCCTGCGAATGCCTCTTCGGCCGGCGGGACTACCGCCCGTTCTTCGAGGCGCAGGCGGTGGACGTGGCCATCATCGATGCGCCGTGGAACGGGATCGGCGAGTCGCTCAAGATCGCGGCCATGGCCGACGCCTACGAGATCAACGTGGCCCCGCACAACTTCTACGGCCACCTCGCCACCATGATGAACGCGCACTGGAGCGCGGTGGTCCCCAACCTGCGCATCATGGAAATCGATCCCGACATGGTGCCGTGGCAGGACGACCTGGTGACGGTGACGCCGCGGATCGAGAATGGCCACCTGGTGCTGCCCACCGGCCCCGGCTGGGGCACCGAGGTGAACGAGGAGGCGGTCCGCGCGCACCCGCCCCGCACCGGCCGGTAGCGCGGCGGGCGCCTAGCCGGCCGCCCGCAGCGCGCCGTCCACGATCTCCTGCGCCTCGCGCACGATCGCCTCGAGGTGCGCGGCGTCGCGGAAACTCTCCGCGTAGATCTTGTAGATGTTCTCGGTGCCGGACGGGCGCGCCGCGAACCAGCCGCTCGCGGCCATCACCTTCAGACCGCCGATCGGCGCGTCGTTGCCGGGCGCGCGGGTGAGCGTGGCGGTGATGGGCTCGCCCGCGAGCTGCGACGCCTCGACCGCCGCCGGCGACAGCTTCCCCAGCCGGGCCTTCTGCTCGGGCGTCGCCGCCGCGTCGATGCGCGTGTAGCAGGACGTCCCCAGCTCCGCGGCCAGCGCCTCGTAGTGCAGGCCGGGGTCCCGGCCGGTGCGCGCGGTGATCTCGGCGGCGAGCAGGTCCATGATCAGACCGTCCTTGTCGGTCGTCCACACCGTGCCGTCGCGCCGGAGGAAGCTGGCGCCGGCGCTCTCCTCGCCGCCGAAGCCGAGCGAGCCCTCGAGCAGACCGGGCACGAACCACTTGAAGCCCACCGGCACCTCGTGGAGGCGGCGGCCCAGCTTCCGGGCCACCCGATCGATCAGGCCGCTGCTGACCAGCGTCTTGCCGACCGCGGCGCGCGCCGGCCACCGCGGTCGGCTCGTGAACAGGTAGTGGATGGCGACGGCCAGATAGCGGTTGGGATCCATCAGGCCCGCGGCGGGCGTGACGATGCCGTGGCGGTCCGAATCCGGGTCGTTCGCGAAGGCGACCCGGTATCGATCCTTGAGGCCGACGAGCCGGGCCATCGCGTACGGGCTCGAGCAGTCCATCCGGATCCGGCCGTCGTGATCGAGGGTCATGAACGAGAACGTCGGGTCGATCACCGGGTTGACGATCGCGACGTCGAGCCCGTAGACCGCGTTGATCGGCTCCCAGTAGGGCCGGGATGCGCCGCCGAGCGGGTCCACCGCGAGCGCGAGACCGGCGGCGCGGATGACCTCCATGTCGACCACGTTCCGCAGATCGTTCACGTAGGGCAGGACGAGGTCATCCTGATGGGTGGTCGCCGCCCGGAGGGCGCGGGCGAACGGCACGCGCGCCACGCCCGCGTTGCCCGCCCGCAGGAGCGCGTTGGCGCGGCCCTGGACCCATCCGGTCACGTCGGTATCGGCGGGGCCGCCGTCGGGCGGATTGTACTTGAAGCCGCCGTCCTCCGGCGGGTTGTGCGACGGGGTCACGACGATGCCGTCCGCCGGGTGCTCGGCCCGGCCCCGGTTGTAGGCCAGGATGGCGCGCGAGATGACGGGAGTCGGCGTCACCCCGTCCCCGCGCTGGATGATCGTCTCCACGCCGTTCGCGGCCAGCACCTCGAGCGCGGTGCGCTCGGCCGGTCCGGACACCCCGTGGGTATCCTTGCCCATGTACAGCGGTCCGTCGATGCCGCGGCCGCGCCGGTAGTCGCAGATCGCCTGGGTGATCGCCGCGATGTGCGCCTCGGTGAAGGAGCCGCGCAGGGGGGAGCCGCGGTGCCCGCTGGTGCCGAAGGCGACGAGCTGGTCCGGATCGTCGAGGTCGGGTCGGCCCGCGTAGTACTCCCGCTCGAGGCGCCCGACGTCCACCAGCATCTCGCGCGGGGCCGGCTGCCCCGCGAGCGGGGAGACCGTCACGGGCTGCTCGCGTCGGGCCGCGGACCGCTCCAGAGCGCGTCGTCCGAGGCCACCCGCTCGCGCGCGTCGGCCTCGTCGAGCGCCCGCATGACCTCACGCGCCATGGTCTCGTACCAGTCCGCCACGTCCGCCGGGTAGTCGGCGTGGCTCTCGAGATCCTTGAGGATCGGCCCCTCGACGGTCGGGATATCGTGCTCGCCGTCGAACTGCCGCTGGTACGGCCGGCCCTTCGCGGCGGCGGTGGCGGCGTCGATGGTCGCGTCGAGCTTCAGCCACCGGCCGTCGAGGTAGGCCTCCCCGAGGGAGTGGCGGGGCAGCGTGCGGTCACCCCAGAGCCGCCGCACCTCCTCGGACATGAACGGCTTGTCGGGACAGTGCAACTGCTGGAACCCGACGCGCGCCGGGATGCCGGCGGCCCGGCACAGCGCGACGAAGGAGCTGGCCTTGCCCATGCAGAACGCGTGGCCGGCCTGGAGCACGTCGCTCGCGCGGTTCCGGCCCTGGGCCAGGTAGCGGAACGAGGCGAGGATGTCGTAAGGCATGTCCCGCACGAAGTAGTAGATGCGCTCGACCTTCTCGCGCTCGCTCGCGCAGCCCTCGGTCAGCCGCCGGGCCCGGGCGATCACGTCCGCGTGATCCGAATCGATGAACCGGGTGGGCTCGAGATAGCGTCGCCGCTCGTCGGCCTCCATTGCCTCCTCCTCTCCCACCGACCGCTACGTGCCCGCGAACTCCTGGCGCAGCGCCGGGAACACCCGCCGGCCGGCCAGCTCGAGCGCCGGGCTCGACGCCACGTCCGGGATCGTGAACAGGAAGTGCCGCACCCCCGCCTCGACGTATCGCCGGATCCGGGCGACGCACTCGTCCGGGGTACCGGCCACGTGCCCCTCGCCCGGGATCCCCGCGAAGCGCTCGCGCACCGCGGCGGCCCGCCCCGGCTCGCGGTCCGCGATCAGCAGCGCGGTGACCGAGCGCGCGAGCGCGGCCGGATCGCGCCCCGCCTCGCGGCACGCCGCGTCGAGGTAGGCGGCGCGCCCCGCGATCCGGTCCGGACCCCACCAGCGCACGTTGACGCCGTCGGCCGCGCGCGCGGCCAGCCGGTGCACGCGGTCCCCCTCGCCGCCGATCCAGATCGGCGGGTGTGGCCGCTGTCGCGGGGGCGGATCGCACCGCGCGCCATCGATCGCGTAGTGCCGGCCCTGGAAGCGCGGATACGCCTCGGTCCACATGCGCCGGATGATCTCGACGCCCTCGGCGAGCTGGTCGATCCGCTCCCCGATCCGCGGAAACGGGATGCCGTAGGCGCGGTACTCCTGCTCGAACCACCCGGCGCCCAGCCCCAGGTCGAGCCGCCCCTCGCTGATCACGTCGAGGGTGGCCGCCATCTTGGCGAGCACCGCGGGCGACCGGTAGGAGTGGCACAGCACGCTGGTGCCGAGGCGGAGCCGCCGCGTATCGCGGGCGAGCGCGGAGAGCGCGGTCCAGCACTCGAGCAGCGGCATCGAGCGCGTCTCGGCCCCGCGGGGGCTCCCGCCCGCGCGCCCCGCGATGCCCGCGTCCTCGACGTAGGCGTCGGGCGCCAGGGTGAGGAAGTGATCGCAGAGCCAGACCGAGTCGAAGCCCAGCGCCTCCGCGTCCATCGCCACGCGTCGCATCGTCTCGTACGACGTCACCGCGAGGCCACGGATGGTGAGGGCGAGGATGAGGCCGAAGTGCAGGTCCCTGGGCAAAGGCCGATCTCCACGCGGAGCCTACCACAGCGTCACGGCCGCCGGGAGTGGACGGCGCCGCCGCGGGCGTGATATAAGCTGTCGCGACAGCGGCACATCTCGCGCCTCAGAGCGGAGGGATCACGATGCGACCCACCACGCGGCGAACGATGCTCAAGACCCTCGCGGGAGCCGGCGCGGTCAGCGCGGTCTCCGGCTTCCCCTTCGTCAACCGCCTCGCGCTGGGCCAGCAGGCGATCAAGGTCGGGGTGGTGGTGCCCATGACCGGGCCGATGGCGCTCGAGGCCCAGGAGATGCTCGCGGCCACCCAGATCGCGGTCGAGGACGTCAACGCGGCGGGCGGGGTGATGGGGCGGAAGGTCGAGACGGTCATCCGCGACTCCGAGTTCAAGCCGGAGGTGGCCAAGCGCAAGGCCACCGAGCTGATCGAGGTGGAGAAGGCGGCCTTCCTGGTCGGCGCCATCGTCGGCTTCGAGGGCATCGCGATGGCCGAGGTCGGCTGCAAGAACGACGTCATCGTGAGCTTCTTCGGCCAGAACTTCCTGACCGTCAAGGGCAAGATGTGCAAGTACCAGTTCGGCAACAACCTCACGCCCTACCAGACCGCCGCCGCCGCCGCCCACTTCGTCAACGCCCAGAAGATGGGCAAGAAGTGGCACATGCTCGCCAACAACTACTCGTGGCCCCAGATGTTCGAGCGGGCCTACTCGCTGGTGGCCAAGCAGGTCGGCGCCGACTGGACGGGGGTGACGTGGGCCCCCCTCGGCACCCGCGACTTCCTCCCCTTCCTGCCCAAGGTGGCGGCGGCCAAGGCCGACGTGGTCTTCATCACCACGTGGGCCGCGGACCAGGTGGCGTGCGCCAAGCAGGTGCAGGAGTTCGGGCTGGCCAAGCAGGCGCGGGTCATCCACTCCATCACCGAGCTCACCTTCGCGGAGGCGGCGGGCGCGGGCGTCTACGACAACTTCTACTCGGGCATGCCGTGGTACTGGCACCTGAAGGACAAGTATCCGGCGGCCAAGCGCTACTACGACCGGCACGTGGCGCTCCGCAAGCGCGCGCCCTCGGGCTACACCGCGTCCACCTACTCGACGGTGCGCGTGCTGCTCGAGACCGCGAATGAGGTCAAGTCGCTCGAGACCGACAAGGTCACCCGCGCCCTCGAGGGGCGGAAGTTCCAGCACCTGAAGGGCCCCGAGCATATCCGCGCCTGCGACCACGTGAATATGCAGGAGGTCTACCTCTGCAAGGGCAAGCCGGCCAGCGCGATGAAGGACGCGTGGGACTTCTTCGACATCGTGCAGAGCGTGAGCGGCGAGACGACCTCGGAGTCGTGCGAGGGGGAAGGCTTCGATCCGAAGAAACCCCTGAGCCAGCAGATCTGAGAGACCGGCGGATCTGACGCTCTTCGGGTTTCCGCTCGAGGTCTGGTACACGCAGCTGTTCATCGGGCTGGTGAACGGCTGCATCCTCATCCTGGTCGCGCTGGGCCTGTCCATCGTGTTCGGGCTCATGGGCATCATCAACTTCGCCCATGGGATCTTCTACATGCTGGGCGCCTACGCGGGCTGGCTCACCATCCAGCTCACCGGGAGCTTCTGGCTCGCCCTGCTCACCGCCCCCGCGGCGGTCGGGCTCGTCGGCGTCCTCGTCGAGCGCGGGGTGCTCAAGCGCATCTACGGGACCAAGAACGCCAACTTCGCGGGCGTGCTCGTCACCTACGGGCTCGCGATCATGATCCCGGACCTGGTGCGGATGACCTTCGGCCGCCCCGGCAAGCCGTTCGCGATCCCGGAAGCCCTGACCGGCTCGCTCTTCCGGATCGGGGCCCTCGACGTCCACAGCTACCGCGTGTTCATCCTGGTCGTCACCGCGGTGCTGCTGCCCCTGCTCTGGCTCTTGCTGAACCGGACCAACCTCGGCCTCGTGATCCGGGCGGGCACCAGCGACAACCTCATGGTCCAGCTCCTCGGTATCAACGTGGCGCGCACGTGGACGACCACCTACGCGCTGGGCGCCGCCCTCGCCGCCTTCGCGGGCGTGATCACCGCGCCGCTGGTGGCGGTCGCCCCCGAGATGGGCGGCCTCGTGCTCATCGAGTGCTTCATCGTCACGGTGGTGGGCGGGATGGGCACGTTCCTCGGCGTCGTGGCGGGCGGCCTCCTCATCGGGGAGACCCTGGCCCTGACCGGCATGGTCTACGACGTGCTCGCCGACGTGGTCATCTACCTCGCGATGGCCCTCGTGCTCCTGGTGCGGCCGCGGGGGCTCTTCGGCCAGGAGGGGATGTCCGAGGAGTGAAAGGCCTGGTCCTGGCCGCGCTGGTGCTGGCCACCGCGCCGCTGTACGCCGACTACACGCCGTTCTACCTGGGCCTGCTGACCGAGGTGCTGGTCTTCGGCCTCTTCGCGCTGGCCTACGACGTGCTCCTCGGCCACGCGGGCGTGCTCTCGCTCGGGCACTCCGCGTTCCTCGGGGTGGCCGCCTACGTCACCGGCATCCTCCTCGCCCGCTTTCGCCTCCCACTCGAGCTGAGCATCCTCGCGGGGGCGGTGGGCGGGCTGCTCACCTCGCTGATCCTGGGCGTCCTGGTCCTGCGCAAGCGCGGCGTGTATCTGGCGATGCTCACGCTGGCGCTCTCGCAGGTCTTCTACTACGTCGTGCTCATGTGGACCCCGGTGACCGGCGGCACCGACGGCCTCGGCAACCTGCCGAACCTCTACCTGAGCGACCCGCTCGGCTGGCGGCTGTCCAAGCGGCCGATCACCCGCTACTACGTGATCGCCGCCCTCATCTTCCTGGCCATGCTGGCGATCCGCCATCTGCTCGGCTCTCCGCTCGGGCGCGTGATGCGCGCGGTGAAGGCGAACGAGACGCGCGCGGCAGCGTGCGGCTACGACACCCGTCGCGTCAGGCTGGCCGCCTTCGCGGTCTCGGGGCTCTTCTCCGGACTGGCCGGCGCCCTCCTCACCGTCGTGCTCGAGTTCGTGCCGATCGAGAACATCCACTGGGGGATGTCAGGCTCGGTCCTGGTCATGGCGCTCTTCGGCGGCACCGGCACGCTCCTGGGCCCCTTCGTGGGCGCCGGCGTCTTCATCTGGATGCGCGACTTCCTGAGCAAGTACCTCGAGTACTGGGAGGTCTTCGTCGGGGGCGCCTTCGTGCTGATCGTCCTCTTCCTCCCCGACGGCATCGTGGGCAGCCTGACCCGGCTCCTCACCCGGCGCCGGGCCTTCCCGGTCGGGCCCGCCGAGGGCGAGCTTCCCCCGGAGCCCGAGCGGCTGGTCGGCGCCCGCTCCCGGTCGGGCCCGGAGGACGGACGGCTGCTCGAGAGCCGGGGGCTCACGAAGACGTTCGGCGGGCTCACCGCGGTCAACGAGGTGGACTTCCAGGTGCGGGCCGGCGAGCTGCGCTCGGTCATCGGCCCGAACGGCGCGGGCAAGACCACGTTCTTCCATCTCCTGACCGGCGTGCTGCCGCCCTCGGGCGGCCGCATCCTGTTCAAGGGCCGGGACATCACCGGGCTGCCCGCGCACGCGGTCTCCCGCCTCGGCATCGCGCGCTCGTACCAGGTGACCAACATCTTCGGCGACCTCAGCGTGTTCGAGAACGTGCGCATCGCGGCCCAGTCGCGCGTCACCCACTATCGCTTCTGGGGCAACGCGGACTCGCTCACCGCGGTGAGCGAGCGCGCGGAGGAGATCCTCCGCCACCTCGGCCTGGCCGCCAAGAGGCACGCCCGGGCCAGCGAGCTCTCGCACGGCGAGCAGCGCTACCTCGAGATCGGCATCGCGCTCGCCACCGACCCCGACTTCCTCCTGCTCGACGAGCCCACCGCGGGGATGGGCCCCGACGAGACCCAGCGCACCGCCGCCTTCGTGCGCCGGCTGGCCGGCCACCTCACGATCGTGGTCGTGGAGCACGACATGGAGGTGGTGATGGGCATCTCCGACCGCATCACCGTGCTCAACTACGGCCAGATCCTCGCCGAGGGCACCCCGGCCGAGATCCGCGAGAACGCCGACGTGCGCCGCGTCTACCTGCGGGACTGAGGCGCCTCCCGTGCTGCGGGTCGAGAGCGTCGACGCCTACTACGGCCTGAGCCACGTGCTCCAGGGCGTCTCGCTCACCGTCGAGCCCGGCGAGGCGGTCGCCCTGCTCGGGCGCAACGGCGCGGGCAAGACCACCACGCTCAAGACGATCATGGCGGTGGTGCGCGCGCGCCAGGGCCGGATCACCTGGAACGGCGACGACATCACCGCCCTGCCCCCCTACCGCATCGTGCAACTCGGGATCGGCTACGTGCCCGAGGAGCGGCGGATCTTCCCCAATCTCAGCGTGTACGAGAACCTCAAGATGGCCCGCCTCACCACGGACGGGGGCCGTCGCATGGACGAGTACCTCGCGCGGGTGGTCGAGCTCTTCCCGCCCCTGGCCGACCGCCTGTCCAACAAGGGGAAGACCCTGAGCGGCGGCGAGCAGCAGATGCTGACGATGGCGCGAAGCCTGGGCACCAACCCCAAGCTCCTGCTCATCGACGAGCCCACCGAAGGGCTCATGCCCGCCTTCGTCGAGACGATCGGCCGCACCATCACCGAGATCCAGCGCCAGGGCGTCGCGGTGCTCCTGGTGGAGCAGAACACGCGGCTCGCGCTCGAGGCCACCCAGCGCGTCTACGTGATCGAGAAGGGCACGATCAAGCACGAGACGCGCTCGCGCGACCTCGCGGGCGACGCGGAGGCGCGACGGCGCTACCTCGGGGTGTAGCAAGCTCCCCCCAGGAATCCCTACAACTTGCCGAGGGCGCGGAGGATGATCTCGGGGGTCATGGGGACGCGGGTCACGCGCGCCTTGAAGGGGCTGAGCGCGTCGTTGACCGCGTTGAGCACCGCGCCGGGCGCGCCCGCGACGCCGCCCTCGCCCGCGCCCTTGAAGCCGCCCTCGGAGTAGGCGGTCGGGGTCTCGACGTGCGCGACCCCGATGTCGGGCAGCTCCACCGCCATCGGGACCAGATAGTCCATCATGGTGGTGGTGAGGAGCTGGCCCTGCTCGTCGTAGACGCAGTGCTCGAAGAGCGCGTCGCCGATGCCGTGGGCCACGCCGCCGCGCACCTGCTCGTCCACCAGCATCGGGTTGATGATGCGCCCGCAGTCCTCCGCCACCCAGTGGCCGAGCAGCTTCACGAACCCGGTCTCCACGTCCACCTCCACGTAGGAGAGCTGCACGCCGTTGGTGAAGGCGAGCGGCTGGTGGCGGGGCACGTAGTGCCGGGTGACGGTCAGCTCCGACTGGAAGTCCTTGGGGAGCTGGTCGGGCCGGAAGTAGGCCATCCGCCCCAGCTCGGACAGCGGCAGGCGCGACTCCCCGGTGCGCGCGTCCACCACGTGCCCGCCGCGGACGTCGAGATCGAGCGCGTCCACCTCGAGGAGGACCGCGGCGACCTTCAGGATGTTCTCCTTCAGCGCCTTGCCGGTCAGGATCGTGGCCTCGCCCCCGATGCCCGCCCCGCGGCTGCCCCAGGTGCCGCCGCCGTAGGGCGTCACCAGGGTGTCGCCGGTGACCACCCGCACATCCTCGACGGGGAGCCCCACCGTCGTCGCCGCCACCTGGGCCAGGATCGTCTCGGTCCCCTGCCCCTGCTCGGTGATGCTCGAGATCACGGTCAGCTTGCCGGTCGGCTCGAGCCGGATCGTGGTGCCGTCCTGCGACGAGATGCGCGCGCCGCCGGTGGCGTAGGTCTGGGCGCCGGGCACCGTGAGGTCGATGAACACGCAGAGCCCCAGCCCGCGGTGGACGCCCTGCGCGCGCAGCCGGTCGCGCTCCGCGCAGAGCGCCCGGTAGCCGGCCAGATCCAGCACCGCGTCGAGCGACTCGTGGTGCGAGAGCTTCTCGAAGAAGAGCCCGGTGGGCGCGGTGTACGGATACATGTCGGCGGTGAGGAGGTTGCGGCGCCGTACCTCGACCGGATCGAGCCCGAGCTCGCGCGCCACCCGGTCCACCATCGCCTCCATGACCAGCGCGGCCACCGGGTGGCCGACCGCCCGGTACTGCGACATCGGGGTCTTGTTCTGGAAGACCACGCGGCCGCGGGCCTCGTAGTCGCGGAAGCGATACGGCCCCGGCGTGGTGCGGATCACCTGTCCGCTCTCCACCACGCTCGAGCGCGGATACATCGAGAAGGGGCCCACCGGGGCCAGGTCGTCGAGCCGCATCCCGAGGATGGTCCCATCGCGCGTCACCGCCACCTCGGCGGTGACGCGGTGGTCGCGGGAGTGGATGTCGGTCTGGAACGACTCGACCCGGTCCGCGAGGAACTTGACTGCCCGGCCGAGCATCACCGCGAGCGCGCAGGTCGCGATCTCGTCCGGATAGGTGTGGATCTTGAGCCCGAACGAGCCGCCGACGTCCTTGTTGATCACCCGCACGCGGTGCTCGGGAACCCGCAGATGCCGCGAGAGGATGTCGTGGAGCATGTAGGGGGCCTGGCCCGAGTGGTACACGGTCAGCGTCTCGTCGGCCGGATCGTAGTCCGCGAGCACCACCCGCGGCTCCAGGCTGACCACCGTGTGCCGGCCGGTGTCGAAGGTCTCGCGGTACACCGCGTCCGCGGCCTTGAAGGTGGCGTCCACGTCACCGGACTTGATCCGGGTCTCCAGCACCAGGTTGTCGCCCAGCTCGGGATGGATGACCGTCGCCCCGGGCGCGAGCGCGGCTTCCGCGTCCACCACCGGCGGCAGCGGCTCCCACGTCACGCGCACGCGCGCGCAGCCGTCCTCCGCGAGGGCGCGCGACTCCGCCACCACCGCGACCACCGGCTCGCCCTGCCACACCGCCTTGTCCACCGCCAGGGGATACTGGGGCGCCGACTTCATGCCCGCATAGTTCTTGAGCACGCCGACCCAGGGCTCGCAGCGGGCGGCCATCTCGCGGCCGGTCACCACCGCCACCACCCCGGGCAGCGCGGCCGCCGCCGCGGTGTCGATGTGAGCGATGCGCCCGTGCGCGTGCGGCGAGCGCACGAACGCGGCGTGCAGGAGCCGGGGCACCGCCACGTCGTCGGTATAGGTGCCGCGCCCCGCGACGAGCCGCGCGGTCTGCGGCCGTACCACCGAGCGGCCGATATAGGCGTCGTTCACCGGGGCGGCTTCGGGCGCCTTCGCGCCCCGGCCGCGCGCCGCGGCCAGGACCGCCTGGACGATCGCGTGGTACCCGGTGCAGCGGCAGTAGCTGCCCCCGATCGCCTCGCGCACCGCCACCGGATCGGGATCGGGGTTGCGCTCGAGCAGCGCCTGCGCGGTCAGGAGCATACCCGGCGTGCAGAAGCCGCACTGCAGCGCGTTCTCCGCGCGGAACGCCCGCTGGAGCGCGGCGATCGCGCCGCTCTCCGCGATTCCCTCGATCGTCTCCACGCGGCAGCCGTCGGCCTGGGCCGCGAGCATCAGGCAGCCGCGGATCGGGGTGCCGTCCACCCGCACCGTGCACGCCCCGCAGACGCCGTGCTCGCAGCCGATGTGCGAGCCGGTGAAGCCCAGGTCATACCGGAGAAAGTCCACCAGGTTCTGGCGGCCTTCCACTTCTCGCGTGATCGCGGCGCCGTTGACGGTCAGCGTGATCCTCACGCGCGCGCCTCCACGAGCCGGCCCACGACCCGCGCGAGCAGCACGCGGGCCAGGTGCCGGCGCAGGGCCGGCGAGCCGTGCACGTCGCCGGGCGGGTCGAGATCGCCGTCCAGCGCCCGGCCCGCCCCGGCGAGCGTCTCCGCGTCGGCCCGCCGGCCGGCCAGCGCCGCCTCGGCGCGCCGCGCCCGCACCGGCCGGGTGCCCACGCCGAGGAACACGAGCCGCGCCTCCGCCACGACTCCCGCGTCGATACGCGCGCCCGCGGCCAGGCCCGCCAGGGCGAAGTCGCCGTGGCGCCGCGCCAGCTCCTCGAAGCCCCAGCGCCACCCCGCGGCGGGTCGCGGCACCAGGATCTCGGTGACGAGCTCTCCCGGCGCGAGCGCGGTCGTGTAGATACCCCGGAAGAAGTCGTCCGCCGCGATCTCCCGGCTTCCGCCGCGGCGCCCGGCCCGGATCGTCGCTCCGAGCGCGACCGCGCACGCGGGCAGCTCGGCGGCGGGATCGGCCAGCGCGAGGCTGCCGCCGATGGTGCCGCGGGCCCGGATCGCGGAGTGCCCGACGTGCGGCAACGCCGCCGCGATGAGCGGCGCGTGCGCACGCACCAGCGGCGAGCGCTCGAGCGCCTCCTGCCGGACGAGCGCGCCGACGGCGAGCCCTCGGTCGGTCACACGGATGGCGCCGAGATCCGGAACCCGGTTGATGTCGATGATCGCGCGGGGCGTGGCCAGGCGCAGGTTGAGCGCGGGCACCAGGCTCTGGCCGCCGGCCAGGATGCGGCCGTCGTCGCCATAGCGATCGAGGAGGTCGAAGGTCTCCGCGAGGGACGCCGGGCGGTGGTACTCGAACGGGGCGGGCTTCATGCCGGCCTATCCTGCCTCAGCGTCGGAGGGAGGTAAAGTGGCTTCGTGCTACGCTCGAAGTGAGCGATGCCAGGCGACACGGATCCCAGGCGCCTCTCACCGGGAGGGGCGATCGCGGTCGGCGCGTTGACCATGGTCGTCGGCCTGCTGATCGTCCTCGTGTCCGCCGACGTGATCCCCACCGACGAGAGCAAGTTCCACGCGCCCCGCTGGGTCGTGAGCGCCTGCGGCCTCATGTTCGTGCTGGCCGGGGTGGCCCTAGCCGTCTTCTCCGCGCCGGGCGCGCCGGAGGGCGCGGGGCGCCCCACGTGGCGGAGCTTCCTCCTGGGCGGCTCGATCGTGGGCCTCCTGGCCGCCGTCTTCAACTGGGTCGCGTTCGGGCCGGGCGAGCGGCGCTTCGGCGGCGCCATCTCGGTGCCGTTCGTGGCGGTGTCCGGGCCGGCCCGCGAGTGGTCCGGGCGAGTGGCGTTCGGGATCGGCGCGACCCTGATCGACCTCTTCCTGGTCTGGATGGTCGCGCGCGGGCTGCGTGACCTGCTCGGCCGCCGCCGCTAGGGGAAGGACCGGAACGTCTGGAGCAGCGACGCGCGCGCGTCCGGGCCGGGCGGCGCGAACGGGAGCACCACCGGGGTCGCCCCGGTGCGCGCGAAGGCGGCGAGCTGCTCCCGGCAGGCCTCGGCCGAGCCGACGGCGCCGAGGCCGTCGAGCACGCGCTCGGAGATGCCCTTCACCGCACCCGCGCGGTCGCCCGCCTTCCACGCGCGGTTGACGGCCTCCACCTCGGGGGCGAACCCGCACTCCTGGAAGAAGCGCGCGTAGACGCTGACGATGGCATAGCCGGTGATGTCGCGCGCGAGCGCCTCGCGCACCGGCCCGCGCTCGTCGGTGACGCAGGTGCGCACGTACACCGCGACATCCACGTCGGCCAGGCCCCGGCCGGCGCGCTTGGCCCCGATCTCCACGTGCCGCACCGAGGCGGCCACCGCGGACGGGGGGATCCAGTTCAGCAGCACCCCGTCCGCCACCTCGCCCGCCAGCTCGCACATCCGGGGCCCCAGCGCGGCCAGGTAGATCCGCGGCGCGGGCGACGGGGCGGGAATCGCGAGCCGGAAGTTCTTGAGCCGGTAGAACGTGCCCTCGAAGTTCACCCGCTCGCCCGCGGCGGTCATCCGGATGATCTGCACCGCCTCCCGCATCTGCTGGATCGACGGGGAGAACGGCAGCCCGTGCCACTGCCCCACGATGATCTCGCTGGAGAGCCCGAGGCCGAGGGCGAACCGACCCGGGGCCAGGTGCCCGAGCGTCGCGGCGGCCTGGCCGTACACGATCGGCGTGCGGGTCTGCACCGGGATCACCCCGTTGGCGATCTTGAGCGTCCGGGTGTGGGTGGCGATCAGGGTGGACAGCACGATGGCCTCCGCGCCCGAGGCCTCGCCCACCCAGGCGGTGCGGTAGCCCCGCTGCTCCGCCTCGCGGGCGAGCGCGGGGAACTCGGTGAGCGGCATGGCCAGGGAGGTCAGGGCGATGTCGGTGGGCATCAGATGCGCTCGCTCACCACGTAACGCTTGTTGTGCGTGTATGGTCTCACCTCCGGCTTCCAGCGGCCGATATCGGAGGTGTCGTTCCACCGCGGTGACATCGGCAGGTCCGGCCGCTCGACCTCGTAGGCGGCCAGGTAGCGCGGCTCGCCCGGCGTCTCGGTCCGGTAGCGCACCACGTTGACGCAGCCCGGCAGCTTCAGCAGGAGCGGGACGTGCTCGTGATCGTAGAGCTCGTTGAACAGCGCCTCGCGGTGCGGCTCCACGTCCATCATGACCCAGAAGATGTAGGGCGTCCGGTAGCTCAGCGCCGGGCTGCACCCCACCCATTCATACGTCGCCAGGTGCCGGTTCATGGTGTGCGGCCGGATCTCCTTGGGCCAGCGGCCCGCCTCGCCGGCCGCCTTCCACTGCGGGCTCTGGAGCACCGCCGCGCTGGTGAGCTCGTAGGCCGCGAGGTACCGCGGATCGGTGGGCGACGGGTTCCGGTAGCGCGAGGCGCGCACGATTCCGGGCACCGCCGCGAGCAGGGGCAGGTGCTCCTTGTCGTAGACCTCGTTGAACGTCGGCTCGAGATCGTGGGCCACGTCCATCCGGACCAGGTAGAGGGCGTGTGGGCTCATCGTGATGGCCTCCCGGCGCAGCACTATCTCACACTCGGCGGGGGCTGCGGAACGGCCGAAAGAACGCGCGCAGCTCCAGGGCGAGCACCTCCGGCGCCTCCGCCGCGACGAAGTGGCCGCCGCGGGGCAGGTCCACCCAGCGCCGGATATCCGCATAGCTCCGCTCCGCCAGCTCCCGCGGCGGGCGCTGGATGGGCTCGGTGGTCAGCGCCACGCCGGTCGGCACCGTGATGCGGGAGCTGATGCGCCGGGTCTCGCGGGCGCGCTCGAAGTACGAGCGGTTCGCCGAGTTGGCGGTCCCGGTCAGCCAGTAGAGCGTGACGTTCGCGAGCAGCAGATCTCGGCTGAAGCGGCGGGCCACCTCCCCGGCCTCGCCGGTCCACGCGAGCCACTTCTCGACGAGCCAGGCCGCGAGCCCCGCCGGCGAGTCGTGCAGCCCGTAGGCCAGCGTCTGGGGCCGGCTCTCCTGGATCCGGCTGTAGCCGCCCTCCTCCCGCTCCCACCGCTCCTGGAACCGGGCAAAGGCCCGCTCCGCGGCGGTCGGCGGGCGCGCGTCGGCCCCGATCACGGCCGGGGGGAAGTTCGGCATCAGCGTGTGGAGCGCGATCAGGCGGTCCGGATGGTCCGCGGCGAGCCAGCCGCTGATCACCGCGCCGATGTCGTTGCCGTGCGCGGCGTAGCGCGGGTAGCCGAGCCCCTCCATGAGGGCCGCCCAGAGCCCGGCCACGCGGCTCCGCGTCATCCCCCGCCCCGGCCGGTCGGAGAAGCCGAAGCCGGGGACCGACGGCACGATCACGTCGAAGGCGTCCGCGGGATCGCCGCCGTGGGCTCCCGGGTCGGCGAGGAGCGGGATCAGCGCGAGCATCTCCACGAACGAGCTGGGCCACCCGTGGGTGATGAGCAGCGGCATGGGCGCGGGTCCGCGCCCGCGCTGGTGGATGAGGTGGATGCCGAGGCCGTCGACCCGGGCGCGGAAGTGCGGCACCGCATTCATCGCCCGCTCCGCCGCGCGCCAGTCGAAGCCGGTCCGCCAGTACTCGACCAGCTCGCGCATGTAGGCGAGGCTCGCTCCGTAGTCCCAGCCCGCGCCCTCCACCTCGTCCGGCCACCGCGTCCGCGCGAGCCGCTCCCGCAGATCGTCGAGGCCCGCCTGCGCCACGTCCACCACGTACGGCTCCAGCTCCATCCGCTTGCTCCGGCCCTCCTTCCCCAGTATCTTCACTCGGGGTCGACCGGGGCCGCAACCGCGCCGGCCCCGCCGCGCCAACCACACTCAAGGGAGACGAGCGATGCCGCCAGTTGACCCGAACGAAGTCATGATGACCGGTGAGAACTCCTTCATCCGCCTGAGCCCCGACGGCGGCAAGACGCTGTCCGACCGCGCCAGCCACTGGCGCGTGCTGTGGTGCCCGGCGGGCGGCGGCCACGCGCTCTTCCTGCAATCCACGCTCACCGACGGCCGGGTCCGCATCTACAGCGACAATATCGCGGTGGCGCGCTGGTTGCAGAAATCCATCGAGACCCTGCTCTTCCCGGCCTTCGCGGACACGTCGATCCCGGTGATCGGCGCGCGCTTCGAGCGGCAGGGCGGGCCCTGGTCGAGCGCCACCGAGACGGTCATGGCCGTCGACGCGCGGGTTACGCTGACCTGGTACGACTGCATCGAGCCCTTCGTGCTCAACGCGCCTCCCGGCTTCAACGACCGGCCGATCGGCGTGTTCAGCACCTTCTTCCCGGCCCGCGCCGCCCAGCTCGAGATCAACGGCAAGGTGGCCCCGGGCCAGGTGTGGCCGGAGATGCGTGGCGACCGGCAGGGTAGCAGCGCCACCCTGGCCTGGTCCGAGACCTGGGTGAAGCCGCGCGGGTAGCGGGAGCGGCGCGTGGGTGGGCGGCTCGAGGGCAAGGTGGCGGTCATCACCGGGGGCGGCAGCGGCATCGGGCGCGCGACGGCGCTGACGTTCCTGCGGGAAGGCGCCCGCGTGGTGATCGGCGACCTCAACGAGGCGAGTCTCGCCCAGACCGTCGCGCTCGCCCGCACGCAGGGGTCCGCCGATCGGCTGGCCGCGCTGCGCGGGGACGTCTCGGCGGAGCGCGACGTGGCGGGCCTCGTCGACCTCGCGGTCGAGCGCTTCCAGGGGCTCGATTGCATCTTCAACAATGCCGGAGTCGGCGGCGCGTTCGGCCCCATCGGGGACACCACCGCGGAGGAATGGGACTTCACCTTCGCGGTGCTCGTACGCGGCGTGTTCCTCGGCATCAAGCACGCGTCGAATCGGATGAAGGACCAGGGCCGCGGCGGCAGCATCATCAATACCGCGTCGATCGCGGGCATCGGGGGAGGCGGCGGCCCGCACGCCTACTCGGGGGCCAAGGCCGCGGTGGTCAACCTCACCCGCGCGGTGTCCGTGGAGCTGGCCGCCCACCGCATCCGGGTCAACGCGATCGCGCCCGGCATGATCCGGACTCCGCTCGCTACCGGCCGGGGGGAAGCAGCCTGGGAGCGCCTGGTTCATGAGAAGCAGCCGTGGCCGGAGCCGGGTCTGCCCCAGCACATCGCGGACACCGCGCTCTTTCTCGCCGGCGAGGAGTCCCGCTTCATCACCGGCCAGGTGATCGTGGTGGACGGCGGGCTGACCGCGCAGGGGCCCGATCTCTTCGGCCACGACGCGGGCAGCCGCATGCTGCGGAAGGCCGGGCTCAATACGGGCAGCACCGGGCTGCCCGGCACCGTGCGCGAGGTACGGCGCCCGTAACGCCTCCCCCGCGAATCTCGATCATCCCGCTTGGGCCGCCAGGACCCGACCGCCCGTCGAGCGGCCGGCGCGGGCGGAGTGCCGTGGCGGCCGTCGGGCGTCTTGCCCGACGGGCCGCGCCGGCGGCAAGCGCCACCACCACTTAGGCGGCGGGTCCGGCTGGCGCGCGCCTTGCTCGTCGATCTGCGTTCGGCGAATCGACGTCCCCGCCCAGGAGGCGCGTGATGAGGTGGCACAGGCAGAGCGTGATGGCGATGGTGCTGATGACTCCTCTGATCGTGCCATCGCTGGCGATGGCCGAGGGCGCGGTGACCGCGACGCTCAGCGTCCTCGCCGCGCCGGTGGAGCGGATCGCGGGCGACACGGGCGCGCCCCAGCCGGGCGTCAGCGGCATGGACCTGGCCGAGGGCGACCGCATCCGCACCGGCGAGGGCGGCGGCGCGTTGATCACGTTCCTGAACGGCAGCACCGTCACGCTGCTCCCCGAGTCCGAGGTCACGGTGAAGCAGGCGCCCACCGGCCGCGCCAGGCCCGCCGGCATCCGCCTGCTAATCCACGCCGGCCGCGTCTGGGCGCGCGTGGTCCAGACGGCGGGCAGCCGCTCGACGCTCTCGCTCGAGTCCAACGACTACGCGGCGACGGCGCACGACGGCCTGATCGGCGCCGAGCAGGCCGCCGGCACCTTCGTCTGCTGGACACGGCGGGGCATGCTCTGGCTCACCGACAAGAGCGGCCAGGGCGACACGGTCCTGGTGGCCGGGCAGCGGGCGCGCGCGCGATTCGGTGTGCCGGTGGCGGCGGAGCCGTTCGTCGCCGCCTCGAGCGCGCTCGAGATCCGGACCACCGGGCCCGTGGTGCCGCTCGTCCGCATGCCGGACGGCAGCTCGGCCGCGGGCTTCCTCGCCCCCGACGTCGAGGTGAACCAGGTGTTCGGCTCGCTGACCGAGGGCAAGGGCCGGCGGTGGCTGGTGGAGGTGCCCGGCGGCCACGAGGGCCCGTACACGCTGATCCTGACCGGCACCGCGGCCGGCCCGTTCACCGCGCAGATCCGGGCACGCTACCTGAGCTTCACGTCGTACCGGCAGGAGCTCCGCGGCGAGGCGCGGCCGGGCGAGCGGCTCTTCACCCGCATCACGCAGACCGTTCGCGGGCAGGACCCGCAGACCGCCCGCGCGGTCGAGGCCAGCCTGGACGGCCTGCGGGGCTGGGACGCCTCCGAGCCGGCGGCAGTGGTGGCGTTCCCGTCGCCCGCGCCCCGGCCCGGCGTGAACTGAGGCGCCTGGCCGCTCAGATCGCGACGTGGCCGCCGTCGACGAAGAGCGACGTGCCGGTCACGTAGGAGGCGTCGTCCGAGGCCAGGAAGAGGATGCACGCAGCCACCTCGGCCGGCGTTCCCGCCCGCTTGAGCATGGTGCCGCGGCCGAAGTCGGCCTTGAATTGCTCGAAGGTCTTGCCCGCGGTTTCGGCCCGGCGCTCGTGGAAGCGGGTGAAGATCGGACCCGGGCACACCGCGTTCACCCGGATCCCCTCGCCCGCGTGATCGAGGGCCATCGCGCGCGTGAGCCCCGCGACCGCGGCCTTGGTGGTGTCGTACTGCACCATGTTGCCTCCCGCGACCACCGCGCGGATCGAGGCGACGTTCACGATGCTGCCCCCGCCGGTCCGGCGCATCAGCGGGATCGCCGCCTTCGCGCAGAAGGCGTAGCCCTTCACGTTCACCCCCAGGATCGCGTCCCAGCTCTCCTCGCTCGCCTCCACGACCGTCTGGTAGAGCCGCATGCCCGCGTTGTTGACCAGGACGTCGAGCCGGCCCAGCTCGTCGTGGGCCGCCCGGATGAACCGGACGCACTCGGCCTCCCGCTCGGTACGCGTCTCCACGAAGATCGCGCGGGCGCCCGTGGCCCGGATCTCGTCCGCGACCGCGCGACCCCGCTCCGCGTCCACGTCCGCGATGGCGACCTGGGCGCCCTCCTCCGCGAAGCGCCGTGCGGTGGCCTCGCCGATGCCGGAGGCGCCGCCGGTGACCGCCGCCACCTTCCCGCCGAGCCGGGCCATCCGGACGCCGGCCCTCAGCGCGCCAGCGCGCGGCGCATCACGGCCAGCCCCACCCGCAGCCCGACCGGCAGGCCCGCCTCGTTCATCTCGAACTCCGGCGCGTGGTGCGGCCGCGCGGCGCTGCCGGCGGTGCCGATACCGACCCGGAAGTAGCAGCCCGGACGCTCCCGCAGGAAGAGGCTCATGTCGTCGCTGGCCATGACCACGCGGCCTTCGGTCACCGCCTGGGCGCCCACCTCGTCGACCGCGCAGCTCCGCACGAGCTCCGTCTCCTTCGCGTGGTTCACCACCGCCGGGCACGAGCCCCCGTCGAAGCGGGTGGTGGCCTCGGCCCGATAGGCCCGGGCGATGTCGCCCGCGAACGCGCCGAGCCGGGCGACGAGATGATCCCGCACGGACTGCTCGAACGCCCGGATGGTGCCGCGCATGATCGCGCGGTCCGGGATGATGTTGCCCTTGGTCCCGGAGACGATCTGTCCCACCGTGAGCACCGCGGTGTCCTGGGCCGGGACCTCGCGCGACACAAGGCTCTGCATGCCGAGCAGGATATTGGCCGCGGCGGTGATCGGATCGATCGAGAGATGCGGCATCGCGCCGTGGCCGCCCGCGCCCCGCACCTCGACGGTGAACGCGTCCGCGGAGGCCATCGCCGGGCCCGGGCGCACCTGGACCTGGCCGGCCGGCTGCAGCGTGGTGAGGTGGAGGCCGTACACCTCGTCCACCCGCGGGTTGTCGAGCGCTCCCGCCTCGATCATGGGACGCGCGCCGCCCAGCACTTCCTCGGCGGGCTGGAAGAGGAAGACGGCCGTGCCCGCCATCTCGGCGCGCCGCGCCGCCAGGATGTCCGCCATCGTGATCGCGATGGCGGTGTGCCCGTCGTGCCCGCACGCGTGCATGACGCCGGGCGTGCCGGAGGCGAAGGGCGCCTCGAGCAGCTCGGTGAGCGGCAGCGCGTCGATGTCCGCGCGCCACGCAACCGTCCGTCCCGGGTGATCGCCGTGAAGCACACCCACCACCCCGGTGCCGCCGACGCCGGTGCGGACGTCCAGCTTCGCCGCGTGCAGGCGCTCGGCGATGATCTCCGCGGTGCGCCGCTCCTGGTGGCTCAGCTCGGGGTGGCGGTGAAAGTCGCGGCGGAGCGCGAGCAGATCGTCCTCACGCCTGGCTATCTCCTGCCTCCACTCGGGGCGGGTCTTGCTCATTCGAGCATCTCCTGGTGGCGGAATTTCTTGCGCGGCCCCGATGCTGCGCCGGCGCCCGCCCCGGTGTCAACCATCCCGTTCCTTGCCCACATTGAGCGCTACGATGACCACGATGGGAACCGGCGCGCCCAGCCGCCGCCTCGCAAGTACGTGATTCGGTGTCTCTAAGCTCGGTCGCCGCCTGGCCCGGCCCTTGCTCCCGTCTCGACCACCATGGACACCAGACAGCGCAGCCGCCGCCTTCACTCCCGCAAGCACGTCTCCTGGACCGCCTGGGTCAAGACGGGGACCCGCCGACTCCGGTGCCACACCGTGGACCTCAGCGCCAACGGCGCTCGGCTCAAGCCGCGCGGGGAGATCCAGCCCGGCACCCCCGTCGAGGTGCAGCTCCAACCGCCGGACGGGCACGCGATGGACGTCGCCGCCGTCGTGTGGCGCGTCGATCCGGACAGCATGGCGGTCATGTTCCTGCGGAACATCGTCGTGCAGGTCACCGCCGGGTCCAAGCTGGCGGAGAACGGCCGCCGCGGCTGGCGGTAGCTCCCCGCGCTCCCCGCCCGTCGCGCGCCCCGCTTGACCCAGGGGGTCGAGGCGCGCGAATATCCAGCGTCGGCGCACCGTCACTCACGGTGAGCCCGATTCGACGACGGCATGGGCTGTCTCCCCTCATGATCACCGAAACCACGACGGACGGCCGGCGGCTACCGCGGCGCGGCGCTCGCTCCGTCGGCCCCCGGCGGGGCGTCGTCGCCGTGCTGCTGGCCGTGACGTCGCTGATCGGCTGCGGCAGCGACTATCCGGCCACGGGCGCCCCGAAGTCGGCCCCGGAGGGCAGCGCCCGCGCCGAGCCCACCGCGAAGAGCACTCCGGTGCGCGTCGCGCCGGCCACCGAGGAGAAGTCGGCGGTGGTGGTGGTGGCCGCGGGCACCCTCGCGGCCGAGGAGCAGGTCGTGCTCGGGATGAAGGTCGCCGGCCGGCTCGCCGAGATCAGCGTGGACCTCGGCACCCGGGTCAAGGCGGGCGACGTGGTGGCCCGGCTCGATCCCACCGACTTCCGGCTCCGGGTGCAGCAGGCGGAAGCCGCGCTCCAGCAGGCGCGGGCGCGACTCGGGCTGCCGGTCGACGGCGAGAGCAACCGCGTCGACCCCGAGAAGACGCCGCTGGTGCGGCAGGCGCGCGCCATGCTCGACGAGGCGCTGCTGACGCGCGATCGGCGGGTCAAGCTCTGGGAGCAGCAGCTCATCGCGCGCGCCGAGCTCGACGCGGCCGAGGCCGCGGCCAAGGTCGCGGAGGGCCGGTATCACGACGCGGTCGAGGAGGTGACCAACCGCCAGGCCATCCTCGCCGAGCGGCGCACCGAGCTCGAGCTGGCCCGGCAGCAGCTCATGGATACCGTGCTCCGGGCCCCCATCGCGGGAGCGATGAACGCGCGCCAGGCCGCGGTCGGCGAGTTCCTGAACGCGGGCGCGCCGGTGGCGACGCTGGTGCGGATCCACCCGCTCCGGCTGCGGCTCGCCGTTCCCGAGCGCGAGGCCGCCGCGATCCGGCAGGGCCAGCGCGTGCGCCTGACCCTCGAGAGCGATCCGACCGTCTACGAGGGGCACGTGGCGCGGCTGGCCCCCGCGATCAGCGAGCAGAACCGCTCGCTCCTGATCGAGGCCGAGATCCCCAACGAGCAGGGCCGGCTGCGGCCGGGCGCCTTCGCGCGCGGGGAGATCGTCGTCCAGCCGGACCGGCGGCTCGTGACCGTGCCCGCGGAGGCGCTCGCCAGCTTCGCGGGGGTCGAGAAGGTGCTGGTGGTGGAGGGCGGCCGCGTGGTCGAGAAGCGGGTGACCACCGGGCGCCGCCAGGGCGATCGCCTCGAGATCCTCTCGGGGCTCGTCGCCGGCGAGCAGGTCATCGTGCGGCCGGGCGCCCTCACCGCCGGCCAGCCGGTCACCGCGAGCCCCTGAGCGCCCGATGCAGAAGCTCGCCGAGGTGTGCATCCGCCGCCCGGTCTTCGCGGCCATGCTCGTCCTCGCGCTCGGGGTGGTGGGCGCGGCCAGCTACTTCCGCCTCGGCGTGGATCGCTTCCCGGCCGTCGATCTTCCCACCGTGACCATCCGCACCGTCCTGCCGGGGGCCTCCACCGAGGAGATGGAGATCCAGGTCTCCCAGCGGATCGAGGAGGTCGTCAACACGGTGGCCGGCATCAGCGAGCTGCGCTCGATCTCGGGCCCGGGCAGCTCGGTGGTGATCGTCACCTTCGAGCTGTCCCGGAACATCGACGTGGCGACCCAGGACGTGCGCGACAAGGTCGCCACCGTGATCCGGACCCTTCCCCGCGACACGCTCGCGCCGATCATCGCCAAGTCCGACAACGAGGCCTCGCCGGTGATGACGGTGGCGGTGAGCGGCGATCGCCCGCTGCGCGAGCTGACCGAGATCGCGGACAAGGTGGTCAAGGTGCGGCTCGAGCGGTCCTCGGGGGTCGGTGAGGTGCGCCTGGTGGGCGGCCTCGAGCGCGCCATCAGCGTGTGGGTGGACGCCGACCGGCTCGCCGCCTACCAGATCCCGATCACCGCGGTGCGGGAGGCGATCGTCCGCCAGAACGCCGACCTTCCCGGCGGCAACGTGACCGAGGGCGCGCACGAGGCGGCGCTCCGCACCATGGGCCGGGTCCTCGACCCCAAGGCCTTCGACGATCTGGTCATCGCGACCATCGGCGGCGTGCCGGTCCGCGTGCGCGACATCGGCCGCGCCGAGGACGGGACCAAGGAGCAGCGCTCGATCGCCCGCCTCGACGGGGTGCCCACCGTGACCCTCGAGGTGAGGCGGCAGTCGGGCGCCAACACCATCGCGGTGATCGAGGCGGCCAAGACCAACCTGGCCCGCATCGCCGGCCAGCTCCCCCCGGGCGTCCGGCTCGAAGTGATCCGGGACCAGTCGCGCTACATCCACGCCGCGCTTCGGGAGATCAACGTTCACCTGATCCTGGGCGCCGTCCTCGCCTCGCTCGTGGTCCTGGCGTTCATGCGGAGCTGGCGCTCGACCCTCATCGCGGCGGTGGCCATCCCGGCCTCGGTGATCTCCGCCTTCGGCATGATGTGGGCGCTCAACTTCACGCTCAACAGCGTCACCATGCTCGCCCTCGTGCTCATGGTGGGCATCGTCATCGACGACGCGATCGTGGTGCTCGAGAACATCTTCCGCTTCGTCGAGGAGAAGCGGATGGAGCCCTTCGCGGCCGCCCGCGCCGCCACCGCCGACATCGGCCTGGCCGTGCTCGCCACCACCCTGAGCCTGGTGGTCATCTTCGTCCCGGTCTCCTTCATGTCGTCCATCTCGGGTCGCTTCCTGTACCAGTTCGGGCTCACCGCCGCGGTGGCGGTCATGGTCTCCCTGCTCGTGTCCTTCACCCTCACCCCGATGATGAGCGCCCGGCTCCTGCGCGTCGAGGCCGCGAAGCCGGGCGAGGGAGCGGACGCCGCCGTGGCCGACGTTCCCCCCGCGTCGCGCCGCGGCTTCTACGCCTGGATCGACCGGGGCTACGCGTGGTCGCTCGGGCTCGCGATGCGCCACCGCACCGCGGTGGCCCTGATCGCCGCCCTGACGATCGCGGCCACCGTGCCGCTCTACGGGCTCGTGCGCCAGGAGTACATCCCGACCGACGTGGACGAGGCGGAGTTCGACGTCCGGGTGACCGGGCCCCAGAACATTAGCGTGGCCGCCATGGACGAGGTCATGCAGCGGGTCGCGGGGGAGATCGCCGCCACCCCCGGCGTGCGGCTCGTCCTCGCCTCGGCGGGCGGCGGCTTCCTCGGCCAGGTCAACGAGGGCAACGCCTACGTGCGCCTGGTCCCGCACGGCGAGCGCACCGTCACGTTCGCCCGCGTCTGGCGCGGCATCGTCTCCGGGGCTCCGCTCGCGGGCTTCCGGGGCAACTGGAGCCAGCGCGACGTGATGCAGGAGCTGCGGCGGCGCCTGGCCCGGCTCCCGGATCTACGAACCTCGGTGCGGAACGCCCCGTCGTTCAACACCGGCGGCGGCAGCTTCGACATCGACTTCATCATCCGGGGCCCGGATCTCACCGCCCTCGCGCGATACGGCGAGGCCCTGCGGGAGCGGGCCCGCGCGCTCGGCGGTATCGCCGACCCCGACACCACGCTCAAGCTCGACAAGCCGGAGCTGCGCGTCGAGATCGACCGCGCGCGGGCCGCCGACCTCGGCGTGGACACCGAGCAGGTCGCGGAGGCTCTCCGCCTCATGGTGGGCGGCGATCAAGAGGTGTCGCGCTTCCTGGATCCCACCGTCAACGACGACTACGACGTGCAGCTCCGGGTCTCCGCGGGCGATCGCCGTGACCCGGGCGCGATCGCGCGCCTCTACGTGCCGCGGCAGGGGGTGGGCGGCCTCGTCCGGCTGGACAGCGTGGTGAAGATCGAGCCCGCGGAGGCCGCGTCCCGCATCGATCGCTCGGATCGTCAGCGCGAAAACCGGCTCCGGGCGTCGATACTGCCCGGCTTCGGCCAGGCCGACCGCATCCAGGCGCTCCGGGGCGCGGTCGCGGAGATGAACCTGCCCGCCGCCTACACCACCGCCATCGGAGGCCGAGCCCGCGAGCTCGAGCGCACCTTCGTGGAGTTCCTCTGGGTGTTCCTGCTCTCGGTGATCTTCATGTACATGATCCTGGCCTCGCAGTTCGAGAGTCTCGTCCATCCCCTGACCATCCTGCTCTCCCTGCCCATCTCGGTGCCGTTCGCGCTGCTCTCGCTCTGGCTCACGGGCCACACGCTCAATCTCTACTCCGCGCTCGGCATCCTCGTGCTCTTCGGCGTGGTCAAGAAGAACGCGATCCTGCAGATCGACCACATGAACACCCTGCGCGCGCACGGCCTGGACCGCATGGCGGCGATCATGCAGGCCAACCGCGACCGGCTGCGGCCGATCCTGATGACGACCCTCGCCCTCGTGGCCGGCATGCTGCCGCTGGCCCTGGGCTCGGGGCCGGGGGCCGAGGAGCGCCGGGCCATCGCGGTCGTGGTGATCGGGGGGCAGACGCTCTCGCTGCTGCTGACGCTCCTGATGACGCCGGTGGCCTACTCGCTCTTCGAGGACCTGGCGCGAACGCTGGGCTGGCAGACGCTGGGGCGCATCCGCCGGCGCGCGGTCGGGGCGGCGCGGGCGCGCCGGTGATCGCCTATCGCTGACGGGTGCCGAGGCTCGTGGCGGGCAGCTCCAGATTGCCGAGGTCCCGGACCTCCGCCCCGATGCTCGCGAGCAGGACGCGCTCCACATCCGCGACGGATGGCGGCGGAGTCCACAGCAGGCTGGCGGTGCGCAGGCGGCCGTTGACGTTGATCCGCAGCAGCAGCCGGCTCCCCAGACGCTCGAGGCCGACCAGCTTGCCATCCTCCGCGATGGCGGAGCTCTCGCCGGGCTCGCCGGCCTCGACCCACCGGGGCTCCCACACCGCCTTGAGATCGCGGAGCTTCATGATCCCTGCGGCACCGACAGCCCGAGGCACGGCATGCGCTCTCGCGTGCACGCCACGCACGTGGATATCGGCATATGCACGATCGCGCCCGGGGCACGGAAGATCTCATCCATCATCAGCGCGATCTCCCGCGTCGCGTAGCTCTTGTCGAGGTGATCCTTCGTCATCGTGACGAGGCAGCGCGAGCAGAGGAACTTGCCGCGGCAGGCGCCTCGGAGAAGACCGTCGACGACGCGCCGGACGAACGCGCCCAGGTCGTGGATCGTCGCCTGCCGGTCCATTGAGCCTCCGCGCCATCCCTGGCGATCGCCTGACGTTCCCCGGCCGCCCGTGACCCCCTAGCCTCGGGAGCCCTTGCGGCGCCTTCCCCCGGCGGCCCGCCCCGCCCGCTGCCGGATCGTGCGCACCGCCTGCACCTGCCGTTCCACGTTGGCCATGACCGGCCGGTCGCCGGTCCGCTTGAGCCCCTCCTCGAGGAGGGCGCGCAGCACGATCTGCAGGCTCACCGGGCGCTTGAGCTTGGTGGTCGCCTCACCGGCGAACACCCGCGCCCGGTCCAGGACGTCCTGGGGGAGAATGAGAAGGACTCGGGCCCGGCCCTCGAACATCGCCGCCTCCGCGCTCCGGTCGCCGCCTGCGGTCGACTCGCAATGTATATCTTATACTATTTCTGTAACGTGATCACGGCCGATGGCGCGCCGGTCAGGCGGCTCCGGGGGCGCGGCTCGTCCGGGGCGCGGGGAGGCCTCCCGCTACACCTTGACTCCGCCCTTCACCTCCTTTGACCTGCCCCGGGCGATCTGGCAGGATCGAGCATCCATCGAGCCCAAGGAGACCACGATGAACGGAGCGGAGAGTCTGGCGCGAACGCTGGTGGCGGGCGGGGTCAACGTGTGCTTCACGAACCCCGGCACCTCCGAGATGCACTTCGTGGCCGCGCTGGACAAGGTCGACGGCATCCGCTGCGTGCTGGGCCTCTTCGAGGGCGTGGTGACCGGCGCGGCCGACGGGTACTGGCGCATGGCCGACAAGCCGGCGGCCACCCTGCTGCACCTGGGCCCCGGGCTCGGCAACGGGCTCGCCAACCTCCACAACGCGCGCAAGGCCAGCTCGGGCATCGTCAACATCGTCGGCGAGCACGCGACGTACCACATCAAGCACGACGCGCCGCTCACCTCCGACATCGAGGGCATCGCCCGTCCGGTCTCCGCGTGGGTGCGCACCTCCCCGAGCGCCCGCGCGGTCGCCGCCGACGGGGCGGCCGCCATCGCGGCGGCGCGCACCGCCCCCGGCCAGGTCGCGACGCTGATCCTGCCCGCCGACACCGCGTGGAACGAGGCCGACGGCGTGGCACCGGTGCCCCCGGTGGCCGCGCGCCCGCCGGTCGCCGCGGAGGCGGTCGCGCGCTGCGCCCAGGCGCTGAGCGGAGGAGAGCCGGCCATGCTCATGCTGACCGGCCTCGCGGTGCGCGAGCGCGGTCTGGCGCTGGCCGGCCGGATCGCCTCCGCCACCGGGGCGCGCCTCATCGCCCAGGGCTCGAACGCGCGCATCCAGCGGGGCGCCGGCCGCGTCCCGATCGAGCGGCTCCCCTACGCGGTGGATCAGGCGCTGGCGGTGCTGAAGGACGTCCGCCATCTCATCCTGGTCGGCGCCAAGCCGCCGGTCGCGTTCTTCGCCTACCCGGACAAGCCCAGCGTGCTGACCCCCGACGGCTGCCAGGTGCACCGGCTCTCGACCCTGGCCGAGGACTCGATCGGCGCGCTCGAGGCGCTGGCCGACGCGGTCGGCGCGAAGAACAACGGCGAGGTGGTGCAGCAGCCCGGCCGGCCCGCGCCGCCCACCGGGGCGCTCACGCCCGACACGCTCGCGGCCGCGCTCGGCGCGCTCCTGCCCGAGGGCGCCATCGTCGCCGACGAATCGGTCACCACCGGGCGGAGCTTCTTCAAGACGACCGCGGGAGCCCCGCCGCACGACTGGATGAACAACATGGGCGGCTCGATCGGCCTCGGCCTGCCGCTGGCCACCGGCGCCGCCATCGCCTGCCCCGACCGCAAGGTGGTCTGCCTGGAGGGCGACGGCAGCGGCATGTACACGGTGCAGGCGCTCTGGACTCAGGCCCGCGAGGGACTCGACGTGACCACGGTCGTCTTCGCCAACCGCACCTACGCGATCCTGCGCCACGAGCTCGGCGGCGTCCGCGCCGGGACCCCCGGCCCCAAGGCCTCGGACATGCTCGACATCGGGCGCCCGGACCTGGACTGGGTGGCGCTGGCCCGCGGCATGGGCGTGCCCGGGAGCCGCGCCACCACCGCGGAGGAGTTCAACAAGCAGTTCGCGGCCGGCCTCGCCGCCCCCGGCCCCTACCTGATCGAGGCCGTGCTCTGACCGCTAGCTGCAGCGCCAGATGTCGTCGGCCATCTTCCGACCGTCCTTCTTGACGGTATAGGCGACCGTCAGACTGACCCCGATGGCGAACTGACTTCCCGCCTGCTTGGCGGTGAGAAACACCCGGGTGCCGTCGCGGAGGATGATGTAATCCGCGTGCCGTTCCTGGAGAATCCCGACGATGACCCCGCCCGCCATGGTCAACCCCCCGCGATCAGACTCGATGCCCGGGCCCGGCCGCTCGCGTGAACATGAGCCCGCTGGCGCCGCAGCCGCAGCGGCCCGGCGCGAACGGGGGCCGGCGCTCCGCCAGCTCCGTCATGGCCGCGGAGACCGCGCTGCCGGGCACGTCCGGTCCGAGAGCTCTTGCTACGCAGGCGGCGCAGCGAACTTCTCCAGAATGATCGCGAAGGTATTCCCGTACCACGCTTTCGGTCAGGTCGAATTCCATCGCGTGAGGACCCTCGGCTGAGCGGACTGGACGGAGGACGGGAGCATCAAGCCAGATACCGCGAGCCGCGGCTCGCGGGAGGCAACTCGACTCTACACCTTCGATGCGGATGGAGTCGGGAAAAGTCCCGCGTGATCGGCGGCGGCTAGTCCTCCGCGCAGCAGTGCCCGTGCGGCGTCGGGCGCGGCACGTCCAGCCCCGGGTTGCGGTCGAAGAAGCCGACGGGCTTGAGCATGAAGCCGATCGTGGCCACCGGCATCACCGGCCAGTCCTCGGGGCGGACGACGTGGTGGGCACCGAAGGTGTACCAGACCACGACGTCGGTGTTCTCGAGCGGCGCGTCGTCCCGCACATAGCTCGGCAGGCCGGCGCCGCCGGGATGCTGGTTCGGGTACTCCCCGGCGGCATAGCGCTCGCGCGGGTCGTGGCGGGTGACCCAGAGGTGGCGGGTCATGAAGCCGGCCCGCTTGGTGACGGCGGCCTCCGGCCCCGCGAACGGCAGCACGTTCTCGCCGGGCATCAGCTTGTAGGCGACCGGCTCCCCGAGGCGGTTCCGGACCGACGGGTTCACGATCTTCCAGAAGCGGCCGGCGAGCGGATCGATGATCCGCTGGGCCCGGGCCTCCGAGGCCAGCAGGGTCGCCTCGGCGTGGAAGGCATTGTGGTGCGGGTTCTCGGGCCCCGGCGGATCCGCGACGGTGTTGACCTCGTAGACCGAGTTGTCGCGGCCGTCCACCATCATGTCGAGGCGGGCATTGAAGAAGTGCTGATGGATGGGTCCGTAGACGCCGGGCGCGACCATCTCGCCCCAGCGGGGCTTCTCGCCGGGCCGCTCGGCGCCGTTCGAGATGACGCCGGTCAGCTTGACCTCGAGCTGGATGGTCCCGTCCTGGTAGAAGTACCAGTAGAAGCCGTACTCGTAGTTGCCCACCGTCGAGATGGACGACACCACCAGCCGGCGTGAGCGGCGCACCTCGGTCGTCCCCAGGCGCCAGTCGAAGTGCTTCCAGAGGATGCCCGCGTCCTCCTCGTGGAGGCAGATGGCGTTGGGGAGCGTGACCGCGCGGCCCCGGCCGTCGTTGACCACCGCGTCGAGATAGCGGATCTCGCCGAGGCAGTCGCACCCGTTCTGGAGCGCGTTGGCCAGCGTGCCGATGCCGTACTCGCCCACGTCGAAGGCGTTGCGGTGGAAGTAGGTCGGGCGCGGGTCGCCGTAGGGCACCACCATGTCGGCGACCGAGGCGCGGTAGAGGATCGGCCGCTCGCGCCCCTGGTCCTCGTAGGTGACCGTGTGGAGCACGAGGCCCTCGCGGGGCGTGAACCCGATCCGCATCCGCCACTTCTGCCAGCGGAGCTCGTGGCCCGAGAGCTCGAAGCTCGGCCCCTCGGGCTGGCGGATCTCGACCGGTTTGAGGCCGGCCCGCGTGCCCGCCGCCTCCGGCGAGTAGTTGGCGTCCTCGGGAGGCAGCGGCACCACGCCGCCGTCCTCGACCGCGAGGACCTTCATCGCGTTCAGGTCGACGACGGTCAGCAGGTTGGCCACCGGACGGGCGTAGCCGTTGTCCTGCGCGTGCCGCCGCACCCAGGTGAGCGCGCGGACCAGGCGCCGCCCCTCGTCCTGCGGAAAGCCGAAGTTGCCCGCCGACCAGGCGTCCACCATGGCGAGGCCGAGGTCGGTGACCCCGCGCTTGCGCATGGCCTCCTGCCAGCGCGGGTCGGCGCGGACGGCGGCCTCGCACTCGACGAACTCGTCGAGCACGATGGCGGGCTGGGCGCCGGGCACGTGCTCCCACGACCGCACCCGGCCCTGGGAGAGCGACACCACCGCCTCGTACGCCTGCCCCGCCGCCGAGTCGACCAGCACCACGAACGCGGCCCGCTCCACCGCGTCCCCCGGCCGGTGCTCGAGCACGACCTTCTTGGCGGGCTCGTCGAGCATGATGAAGATGACCCGCACCCGCGGCCCCAGCGGGCGCTCGGTCCGGACGATCTCCCACGCGCGCTCGATCTCCGCCGCGCTCAGCGGATCCAGGGGATGGGCACTCGCGGTCATGCATCGTCTCCTTCGCGGCCTACTCGCCGACCCGTAGCGGCAGCTCCCGGATGGGCCGCACCTCGATCGAGTGGCCGCCCACCCGCACCAGCGGGTGATCGGCCGCGATCGCGAGCGCCTCGTCGAGGCTCGCGACGTCCACCACCGAGTAGCCGCCGAGCTGCTCCTTGGTCTCCGCGAACGGCCCGTCCGTCGTGACCGTCTTGCCGTTCCGCATCCGCACCGTGGTGGCGGTGTGGGTGGGCAGCAGCGGATCGCCGGCCAGGAAGATGCCGCGCTTGCGCAGGGCCTCCGCGACGTCCACCGCCAGCTGGCGGATCGCGCCGCGCTCCTCCTCGGACTTCGCGTCCCACCACGTCTCGTCCCGGTACATCAGCAGCATGTAGCGCATGTCGCCTGCGTCCTCTCAGTGCGCCACGCTCGGCACCGCGACCCGCAGGGCCAACGGGGGCCGGAACGCGAACGCGATGGCGACCGCCCCCAGCCCGATGCCGAAGGAGCCGATGAAGAGCCAGGAGTAGCTCCCGAACGCGTCGTAGAGCCAGCCGCCGGCCCACGGCCCGAGGGCCATGCCGAGCGTGGACGCGAAGGCCACCGCGCCGAAGGTGGCCCCCATGATCCGGGCGCCGAAGTACTCGCGGACGACGATCGCGTACAGCGGCATCACGCCGCCGTAGGCGAGGCCGAACATGAGGGCCAGCGCGTAGAAGCCGGCGAGCTCACGGGTGACGAGGTAGAGGCTCACCGCGACCGCCTGGACCGCGAGCCCCGCGATCAGCACGCGCTTGGCCCCCAGGCGATCGGCCAGGAGCCCGCAGACGATGCGGCCGGTCAGCGAGGCCAGCCCCGCCGCGCTCAGCACGGTGGTGGCGGTCATCGCGGAGACGCCGTGGTCGATCACGTTCGTGACCATGTGGAAGATCGGCCCCGAGTGCGCCGCGCAGCACGCGAAGTGCGTGAGCGCGATCGCCGCGAACTGGGGGGTGCGCAGCGCCTCCGCCACCGTGAACTCGCGCGCGGCGGCGACGCCGGGGAGCCGGGCCGCCGCGGGGGCCGGCGCCGGAGGGTTGCGCACGAGCAGGGCGGCGGGAACCAGGAGGAGCCAGGCGAGATCGCCGATCACCAGCATCGCGACGCGCCAGTCGTAGGTGGTGATGATCCAGCCCGCGAGGGGCGCCACCGTCATCGAGCCGAGCCCGAGCCCCGCCGAGACCAGCGCGACCGCGAGGCTGCGATGCCGGGTGAACCAGCGGGTGGTCGTCGCGGTCATCGGCGCGTAGAAGCTCCCGGCCGCCACGCCCACGACCACCCCGAACAGGAGCTGGAACTGGCCGAGGGTGGCCGCCTGGCTCGCCGCCACCAGGCCCCCGCCGAGCAGGAGGCCGCCGCAGAGCACCACCACCCGGGTGCCGAACCGGTCGGAGAGCGCCCCCCAGAGGAACGAGCCGACGCCCATGCAGAGGAAGTTCAGCAGCGCGGTCAGCGAGATGCCCGCGCGGGACCACCCCATCGCCTCGGACATGGGCTGCAGGAACACGCCGAGCGCGAGCATCGAGCCGATCCCGACGCACGTCATGACGATGCCGGCGGCCACGATTACCCAGCCGTAGAAGATGCTCATCGCGCACCGAGCAGCCTACCACGGCGACGCGCCGACCTTCACGCCATGGTCGAACGGGCCGATCGGGGATCGACGGGGCCGGAGCGCGTCGGCATGCTGGGCAAAGTCGGACGATCGCTGTCGATTCCCGGGGTCCCCGAACGACCATCCGGTGTCCGCAGCCACCCGACCCGCCATGAGGAGGGGCTATGAAGTACGTCTGCCTGGTCTATCTTGTGGAGGAAGAGATGGACGCCATGTCCCAGCGCGAGGTCGATGCCTGCGTCGACGAGAGCCTGGCCTACGATGAGGCCCTCCGGAGAAGTGGTCATCTCATCGTCGCCCAGGCCCTCCAGCCGGTCGAGACCGCCACGACCATCCGGGTCCGCCACGGCAAGCTGTCCACGACCGACGGCCCCTTCGCCGAGACGAAGGAGCAGCTGGGCGGGTTCATCCTGATCGAGGCCCGCGACCTGAACGACGCGATCCAGGTCGCCGCGAAGATCCCGCTGGCGCGCCGGGGCCGCATCGAGGTGCGGCCGGTCAAGGAGCTCCGGCGGTGAGGGCCCCGGTCCGCCTACCGCAACTACTCGAGCTGGCCGGGCGTCCTCGCCAAGTAGTCTCGCGATGACCCCGCCGAGGAGGATACGATGAAGTTCCTGTTCATGATCTACCACGACGAGAAGACCCTGGACGCCCTGCCCGAGGGGGAGATGCAGGCCCTCGTGGACGCCGCGCTCGACTACGACGACGAGATCCGCCGGAGCGGTCACTACATCGTGTCGAATGCGCTGCAGCGGGTCCGGACCGCCCGGACCATCCGGGTGCGCGACGGCAAGGTCTCCATCACCGACGGCCCGTTCGCCGAGACGAAGGAGCAGCTCGGCGGGTTCTTCCTGATCGAAGCCAAGGACCTGGACGAGGCGTGCGCGATCGCGTCGAGGTTCCCGCCGGCGCGCCTCGGGATCATCGAGGTGCGGCCGGTCCAGGAGCTGCGGCACTCCTAGCCGCGGCCCGACCCGCGATGAGCGAGCCCACGGTCGACCGCGCCCGCGAGGCGGTGGAGGCGGTCTACCGCTCGGATTCGCGCCGCGTCCTCGCCACCCTCATCCGCCTGCTCAACGACTTCGACCTCGCGGAGGAGGCGCTGCACGAGGCCTTCGCGGCCGCGGTCGAGCAGTGGCCGCGCGAGGGCACGCCCGCCAACCCGCGGGCCTGGCTCGTCTCCACCGGCCGCTTCAAGGCGATCGACGCCATGCGCCGGCGCGCCCGGTTCGACGCCTCCCAGGCGGAGCTCGCCGAGCGACTGGAAGCGGAGACCGCCGGGCCCCGGCCCGGGGAGGCCGAGGACATCACGGACGACCGGCTCCGCCTGATCTTCACCTGCTGCCACCCCGCCCTGCCGCCGGACGCCCAGGTCGCGCTGACGCTGCGCGAGGTCTGCGGCCTCACCACCGAGGAGATCGCGCGCGCCTTCCTCACCGCTCCCCCGACGCTCGCCCAGCGCATCGTCCGCGCCAAGGCAAAGATCCGCGACGCGCGCATCCCCTACGAGGTCCCGGCCCGGGCCGAGCTGCCGGATCGCCTGGACACCGTCCTCCACGTGATCTACTTGGTGTTCAACGAGGGGTACTCGGCCTCCTCGGGCGAGTCGCTGACGCGGGCCGATCTCTCGGGCGAGGCCATCCGCCTGGGGCGGCTCCTGGTCGAGCTGCTCCCGGAGCCCGAGGCCATGGGCCTCCTGGCGCTGATGCTGCTGCACGAATCACGGCGCCCCGCGCGCACTTCGCCGTCGGGCGAGCTGGTCCTGCTGGACGACCAGGACCGCTCGCTCTGGAGCCGCGAGCAGATCACCGAGGGCACCGCACTGGTGGAGCGGGCGCTCGCCTCGCGCCGGATCGGGCCCTACACGCTGCAGGCCGCGATCGCGGCGGTCCACGCGGAGGCGCCCACCGCCGCCGCGACCGATTGGGGCCAGATCGTCGGGCTGTACGAGGTGCTCGCGCGCGCGGAACCCTCACCGGTGGTCGAGCTGAACCGCGCGGCCGCGGTGGCGATGCGCGACGGCGCCGCCGCGGGCCTGGCGCTCATCGAGGCGATCCTCGCCCGCGGCGAGCTGGCGGACTACCCGCTGGCGCACTCGGCGCGGGCGGAGCTGTGCCGGCGCCTGGGCAAGACCGCGGAGGCCCGGGCCGCCTACGAGCGCGCGCTCGGCCTCACCCGGCAGGAGCCGCAGCGGCGCTTCCTCGAGCGCCGGCTCGGCGAGCTGCGGGACTGAGGCGTCGCCCGCCGTTTGACCTGCGGCCGGGTGATCTGGCACGATCCGGCCACACTCTCGCCGGCCCCGGAGGCCCCCGATGCGCATGCCGCTCGAAGACGTGAAGGTCCTCGACCTGAGCCACGCGCTCGCGGGGCCGTTCTGCTCCACCATGCTGGCCGACTTCGGGGCGGAGGTCATCAAGCTCGAGCCCAGCGGCGCCGGCGACATCGCCCGCGCCTGGGGGCCGCCCCTGCCCGGCGGTGAGACCTCGTACTTCGTGAGCCTTCACCGCAACAAGAAGGGCATCGAGGTCGACCTGAAGCACCCCGAGGGCAAGGCGCTCTTCTTCCGCCTGGTCGGCAAGTGCGACGTCGTGCTGGAGAACTACCGGGTGGGCGCCCTCGCCCGGCTCGGCCTGGGCTACGAGGCCGCCCGCGAGCGCAACCCCGGCATCATCTATTGCTCCGTCTCCGGCTTCGGCCAGGACGGCCCCTATCGGGATCGCGCCGCGCTCGATCTGATCCTGCAGGCCGAGAGCGGGATGATCAGCACCACCGGCGAGCCGGGCGGGCGCGGCGTGCGCTGCGGCGTGTCGATCGCCGACATGACCGCCGGGATGTACGCGGCGTTCGGCATCATGCTCGCGCTGCGCGTCAAGGAGCGGACCGGCCGCGGCCAGGCCATCGACGTCTCCATGCTGGAGGGCCAGCTCTCCCTGCTCGGCAGCATGATCGGCGCCTACTTCGCCGACGGCGAGCTGCCGCTGGCGATGGGGACCGCGTACAAGGCGCTGCTGCCCTATCAGACCTTCCGCACGAAGACGCGGGACCTCGCCCTCGCGGTGGGCAGCGAGAAGCTCTGGAAAGTGTTCTGCCCCGCGATCGGCTGCCCCGAGCTGACCGATGATCCGCGCTACCGGACCAACAAGGATCGGGCCCGGAATCGCGACACCCTGATCCCGAAGCTGCAGGAGACGTTCCTGACCCGCACGTACGAGGAATGGGAGCCGCTGCTCCTCGCCCACGGGATCCCGATCGGCGCCATCAACAACATCGCCCAGGTGGTCGAGCACCCCCAGGTCATCGCCCGCCGGGCCCTGGTGGAGATGGCCCATCCGCGGGCGGGCAAGGTGCGGATGGTCGGCGCGCCGGTCCGGCTGTCGGAGACGCCGGGCTCGGTGCGCACACCCGCCCCGATGCTCGGCGAGCACACCGACCTCGTGCTGCGCGAGCTCCTGGGGCTCGACGCCGAGGCGATCGCCGCCCTGCGCGCCTCGGGCGCCATCGGCCCCAAGCGCTGAGACCGGCTCAGCGCGTGACCGCGACCCGCGCGGCCGCCAGTTTCGCGGCGCGGTCCTGGAGCGAAGGCGGGCCGAGGCGCTCCGACCAGGCCGCGAAGCCCGGACGCGGTCCGATCCACCGGAGCGCGTCCACGTCGGTCCCGATCGGCGCATCCACGCGCAGCGTGGCCAGCGTCCTGAACAGCAGCGCGCGCTCGCGCTGCTCGGCGAGCGTCGCGGCCAGTCGCGCGGCGCCGCGCACCGGCACGTCCCACTCCGCGGCCAGCCCGGGAATCTGCTCGAGATGCCCGTAGCGAGCGAGCACGAGCGCCGCGGACGCGGCGCCCCAGCCGGGCAGCCCGGGGTAGCCGTCCGCGGCGTCCCCCACCAGCGCCAGCCAATCCGGAATCGACGCGGGCGGAACGCCGAACTTCCGCACGACCCCGGCCTCGTCGCGCACCTCGCGGCGGCGCCGGTCGAGCTGGACCACCCGCTCGCCTCGCACGCACTGCGCCAGGTCTTTGTCCGGCGTGCAGATCACGACCTGGCCGACCCGCGGATCGGCCGCCGCGATCGCCGCCGCCGCGGCCAGCGCGTCGTCGGCCTCGAACTCGACCATGGGCCAGACGACCACGCCCAGCGCGCTCAGCGCCTCTTCCAGCGGCTCGAACTGCGCGCGGAGCACCGGATCGATCCCCTCGCCCGTCTTGTAGTCGGGCCAGAGCGCGTTGCGGAACGACTCGATGACGTGGTCGGTGGCCACGCCCAGGTGCGTGGCGCCGCCCTCGAGCATGCCCAGGATCGACGCGACGACCCCGCGCACCGCCCGCAGCTCGGGCGGCGCGCGGCGATCGAAGGCCGCCGCCGGGGAGAGAAAGTAGCGGAAGAGCTCGTAGGTGCCGTCGACCAGGTGGACGTTCACGGCCAGAACGATACGCCACCGCCGCGGCCGGCCGCGGTAGAATCGAGCCCGCCATGAAGATCCGCATCGGGGTGGGCTCCGGCGGCGCGGCCCCGTCCATGGAGGCGCTGGCCGAGCTGGTCGCCGGCCTCGATGAGCTCGGGTTCGACTCGCTCTGGCTCTCGGAGGTGCTGACCGGCCCGGTCCTCGACCCGGTCGTGGGCCTCGCGTGGGCCGCCGCGAGCAACCCGCGCCTGAAGCTCGGGACCACGATGCTCTTGCCGGGGCGCAACGTCCTGCACCTCGCCAAGCAGCTCGCGAGCCTGGACCGGCTGTCCCGGGGGCGGCTGCTGGTGACGCTGGTGCCCGGGCTCACCTACGCGCCGGAGCGCGAGGCCATCGGCGTCGAGCCCAGGCAGCGCGGCGCCTTCATCGACGAGGCGCTGCCGCTGCTGCGCCGCCTGTGGGCGGGCGAGACGGTGAGCCACGACGGGCCCGCCGGCACCCTGCGGGACGTCAAGCTGGCTCCCCTGCCCGTGCAGCAGCCGCTCGAGGTGTGGCTGGGCGGGACGGTGCCGGCCGCGCTCGAGCGCTGCGGCCGTCTGTCGGACGGCTGGCTGCCCTCGCTCTGCACGCCCGAGGAGGCGGCGGCGGGCCGCGTCGTGATCGAGGCGGCCGCGGCGCGGGCCGGGCGCTCGATCAGCGGCGAGCATTTCGGCGTGAGCATCGGCTACGCCACCGCGCCGCTCGACCCGGCCACCGCGCGCACGATGGCCGCGCGACGGCCCCGCTCGGTCGAGCTGACCCCGGTGGGGTTGCCCGCGCTGCGCACGCTCATCGAGCGGTTCATCGCGGTGGGCTTCTCGAAGTTCGTGGTGCGGCCGCTGGTCACGCCGACGTCGTGGCGCGCCGAGCTGGAGGCCCTGGCCGCCGCGGTGGGCGAGCTGCAGACCTAGTCCGGCGCCGTGAGGCTGGTGCGCCAGCGGAGCGGATGCCAGCGCGTTTGCACCAGGAGAATAGTCCATCCGCACCATACCGGCCGGACTCGGGCCCGCGTAGGGTGGTGGCATGGGTGAGCTCCACGGCAGGTACCATCACGTGAGCGTGTGCGTGACCGATCTCGAGCGCGCCCGGGCCTTCTACGGCGGGACGCTCGGGCTGAAGGAGATCCCCCGCCCCGCGTTCGACTTCCCCGGCGTCTGGTACGGGCTCGACGGCGACATCGCGCTCCACATCATGGTGACCGACCGGCCCCCGCGCCGCCTCGACCGGGAGCGCTTCGATCTCGTCTACCCGCACTTTGCCCTGTGGACCGACGACGCCGACCTCACCGGCGAGCGCCTGCGGGCCGGCGGCATCGAGGTCCACGACTTCGGCTCGACCCCTACCGGCCTCCGCCAGCTCTTCGTGGACGATCCCGACGGGAACCGGGTGGAGTTCATCGGTCCCACCAAGGCTCCGCGCACCCGCCGGATGGAGCCGGTGCGCTGACCGCGATGTCCTACCACACGCCGGGCTGTGCCTACTGTCCGCCGACGGTCCGCGCGTGTCGGCAGGGCGAGTCGGAAGAGCGCGGGCCCGGGTTCTGTCCCAGCAAGGTGGACGCCGACGGCATCGGGGACGCCGGCGCCTGCTACGACGATCCGGTGACGATGGGCATCGCGCGGGCCGCCGCGCTGGTCGAGAGCGAAGGCTACTGCAAGTGGACGCGGGTCGAGGAGATCTGCGCCTTCGCGAAGAAGCTCGGGTTCAAGAGGATCGGGATCGCGACCTGCATCAGCATGGTCGATCTCGCCAGGATCCTGAGCGGCATCCTCGAGTCCCACGGCTTCGAGGTCGCCTCGGTGGCGTGCAAGAACGGGGGAGTCCCCAAGGAGCAGCTCGGGCTCCGCGACGAGGAGAAGATCCGGCCCGGCCAGCACGAGTCCATGTGCAACCCGATCTCCCAGGCCGAGCTGCTCAACCGCGCGGGCTGCGAGCTCAACATCGTGCTCGGCCTCTGCGTCGGCCATGACAGCCTGTTCTTCCGGCACTCCCAGGGTCTGGCCACGACGCTCGTCGCGAAGGACCGCGTGCTCGCGCACAATCCGATCGGCGCGCTGCACCTGGCCGACACGTACTTCCAGCGGGTATGGGGGCCCGAGCGACCGGCGGCGCCGTCCCGGCTGCCGGCCGAAGGTCGCCGCGAGCCCGACTAGGTGGACCCCGCGCTCCCGGCGCGGACCGTGATCCTGATCATCTGGTAAGATCGCGGCATGGCGCAACCGGACCGCGGCCGACCCAGGTGGGCCGGACGGCGGCTCGGGCTGGCGCTGGTAGGCGTGCTCGCGCTCCCCGCGGCGGCCGGACCCGACGGCGTCACCTATAGCCGCGACATCGCGCCGCTCCTCGCCGCGAACTGCCAGGGCTGCCACCGCGACGGCGAGATCGCCCCGTTCCCCCTGACCAGCTACGACGACGCGTATCGCATGCGCCACAAGCTCGTGCGCAGCGTCGAGCGGCGGAAGATGCCGCCCTGGCCGCCGGTGCCCGGGCACGGCGACTTCGTGGGCGAGCGCCGGCTCGCGGATGCCGACATCGCGCGCCTGCGGGCCTGGCTGCAGGCCGGCGCGCCCGAGGGCGATCCGCGCGACCTGCCGCCGCCCCGCGCCTTCCCGGCGCGGTGGTCGGCGGGCGCGCCGGACGTGGTGATCGAGCCCGACCGCGCGTTCGACGTGCCCAGCGCCGACCGCGACCTCTACCGGTGCTTCGTCGTGCCCACCGCCTTCACCGAGGACCGGTTCGTGAGCGTGGCGGAGTTCCTGCCCGGGGACCGCCGCATCGTCCACCACGTGATCGGCTACGTCGACGCGTCGGGGCAGGCCGAGGCGCTCGACCGCGCCGAGCCGGGGCCCGGCTACACCTGTTTCGGCGGGCCGGGCTTCGCGCCGCGCGGCGGGCTCGGCGGGTGGGCGCCCGGCGCGCCGCCCACCGCGATGCCGGACGGGGTGGGCATGCTCCTGCCGGCCGGCGCGCGCGTGGTGGTGCAGGTGCACTACCACAACCGCACCGGCGGCGCGGTGCGCGACCTCACGCGCGTGGGCCTGCGCTTCGCCCGCGCCACCGTGGACAAGCGCGTGCGCGTCATTCCGGTGCTCGATCGCGGGTTCCTCATCCCCGCCGGCGCCGAGCGGCACGTGGTGCGCGCGAGCTATACGCTGCCGCCGACCTGGCACATGCACGCCATCGGCATCGCGCCCCACATGCACCTGCTGGGGCGCGAGATGCGGGTGACCGTCACCTATCCCGATGGGACCAGCCGGCCGCTGATCCACATCGACGACTGGGACTTCCACTGGCAGGGGTCGTACACGTTCCGGACGCCGGTGCCGCTGCCGGGCGGCTCGCGCATCGACGTCGAGGCGGTCTACGACAATTCCCCCCGCAACCGCCGCAACCCCACCGTGCCGCCCCGTGACGTCGGCTGGGGCGAGGGCACGACCGACGAGATGTGCATCGCCTTCGTGCGCACCACGGTGGACACCGAGCGGCTCGGGCACCGGCCGACGTACACGGGTTCCCTCGCCCGGCAGCCGTGATCCCCGCGTGATCCGGACGCTCACGTGGTGCGCGCTGGCGGCCCTCGGCGTGGCCCCGGGCGCCGCGCCCGCGCTGGCCGGTCATGGGGCGCCTACCACGGTCCCGAGAGTCCAGGCGGAGCAGGTGGAGCGCCTGCTCGGCAACGGGCAGCCCGTGGTGCTCATCGATCTCCGGCCCGAGGCGGGGTTCCGGCAGGGGCACCTCCCCGGAGCCCGGTCGGTGCCCTTCGCGCGGCTCCGCCGGCGATACGGCGAGATTCCGAGCACCCACCCGGTCATCCTCTACTGCGCCTGTCCGCCGGAGGAGCTGACGGCCGCCGACCGCTTCCTCAGCGCCGAAGGCTACCGGAACGTGAGGGTGCTGGAGGACGGATTCCCCGGGTGGGTGACGCGCGGATACCCGCTGGAGCGGTGAAAAGGAGACGCGGATGACGGCGAAGCTGATACGGGTCGGCGTGCTGGTCGCGCTGGGGGTGCTCATCGGACGGGCCACGATGGCGCAATCCCCCCCGGGCCCGTTCGCCGAACAGGAGCTGTTGAACAACGACTCGGTGCGGATCGTCCTCGTGACCTACCCACCCGGTGCCGACTCGGATCTCCATCTGAACGTGGGGCCCGAGATCACCATCGTCCAGGAAGGGGAGCTGGCGCTGTACGCGACGGGACGCCGGGAAGCGCTCCGACCGCACGACGCCCACTGGCTCCCGGACGCCACCGCGCACCTGGCCCGCAACGAGACCGAGCGCCCGACCAGGTTCTGGTCCATCCTGCTGAAGCGATGCGACTGACCCCGGCGTCGGAGCCCTCCCGCGAGCGGTGGAACCATCGCTGGGCCGGCGAGCGGGCTCAAGCGAGCACGGCCCCCAGCCGGTTCCTGGTCGCCGAGGCCACCGACCTGCGCGTGGGGACGGCGCTCGACCTCGCGTGCGGCGCGGGCCGCAACGCGGTGTGGCTCGCCGGGCAGGGCTGGCGGGTCACCGCGGTGGACTTCTCCGAGGTCGCGCTGCGGATGGCGCGACGCCTCGCGGCGGAGCGCCGGGTCGAGGTCGACTGGATCGAAGCGGACGTGGTCGCCTGGACGCCGCCGGCCCGCGCGTACGACCTCGTGTGCGTCCTCTATCTGCAGCTTCCGGCGCCCGCGCGCCGGACCGTGCTGGCCCGCGCGGCGGAGGCGGTGCGGGCGGGGGGTACGCTCCTGGTGGTGGGCCACGATCTGCTGAACCTCACCGAGGGCTGGGGCGGCCCGACGCAGCCGGACGTCCTCTTCACCCCGGACGACGTGGTCGCGGAGATCGGAGACCTCCGGGTCGAGAAGGCCCAACGCGTGCGCCGCGCGGTCGAGGAGCCTGGCGCCTCTCGCGAGGCGATCGACTGCCTGGTCCGGGCGAGGCGCCCGCCGTCCGCCGCCGTGTGAAGCGCGCCGCGCGTGGCCGGACGCTCCCGAGTCGTCACCGCCGGGGTTGTCAACCCGCCCGGGTTCCTGTAAACACTGGGCATGAGCCGCCCCCGCCCACGCTCGCTGCCGCGATGACCGAGCCGCTGGAGTCGGCGGCCTACGACGTCGCCGATCTCTACGAGGCGAACGAGCTCTTCCAGCGCAATGGCTGGACCGACGGGCTCCCGATCGTGCCGCCGACCGAGGATCTGGTGCGGCGGTTCCTCGGCTCGACCGCACTTGGCGCGACCGATGTGGTCGGCGTCGAGCCGGTGCGCCGGCGGCGTATCACCGCGGAGAAGACGGCCATCGCCGCGGTGATGGCCGGATGCCTGCCCGAGTACATGCCGGTGGTGGTGGCGCTCGTGAAGGCGGTGTGCGAGCCGGCGTACGGGCTGCACGGCTGCACCGCGAGCACGGGCGGGAGCGCGCCGTTCGTGGTGGTGAACGGCCCGGTGCGCCGGCAGATCGGGATGAATGCCACCCACAACGTGCTCGCCAACGGCAGCCGCGCCAACGCGGCGATCGGCCGCACCCTCCGGTTGCTCATCATCAACGTGCTGGGCGGGGTTCCCGGGCGGCTCGACCGCTCGACCCTCGGGCACCCCGGCAAGTTCACCTTCTGCGTGGCCGAGGACGAGGAGGACAGCCCGTGGACTCCGCTCGCCGTGGAACGGGGCGCGCCCGCGGGCGCCTCGGCGGTGACGGTGCTCGCGGCCGAGTCGCCCCACCAGATCATGAACGAGTGGACGCGCGATCCGCGCGAGATCCTCGAGACCTACGCGGCGGCCATCCGCGCCAACATGCTCACCTACTCGATCTGGGCCGGCAACTACGCCCTCGTGATCGGCAAGCAGCAGCGGGACACGATCGCCGCCGCGGGATGGAACAAGCCGGATATCCGCGAGTACGTGTTCGAGTCCGCGCGCGTCCGGCGTGCCGAGTGGCGGACGGTCGGCAAGAGCGCGATCGCCCCGAGGCAGGATGAGGAGAAGGTCTACCCGGCGCTACGCTCGCCCGACGACCTGCTGGTCGTGGCCGCGGGCGGACCGGCGGGCGGGTTCGGGGTCGTGGTGCCGCCGTGGTACGGAGCGAAGTCGCTCGCCGTCACCAGGACGATCTGACCGGGAGGATGCGATGGGCCTGAGAGTGCTGGATCCACGACTCGACGCCGAGGGTGAGGTGCTGACGCTGGCCCGGCCGCTGCGGGGGCTCGAGGGCATCACGGTCGGCCTCCTCGACAATTCCAAGATCGGGACCGCCCGCTTCTACGACCACGTCGCGGCCATCCTCGGCTCGCGCTTCGGCGTCCGCGAGTTCATCCGCCGGCGCAAGCCCGACTCGAGCCGGCCGGCGCCGCCGGAGCTGCTCGCCGAGCTGAGCGGCGCCGACGCCATCATCTCCGCCATCGGCGACTGAGGGAGCTGCTCGTCGTGCAGTCTGCACGACGCCATGTCGGCCGAGAAGCTAGGCATCCCGGCGGTCGCCGTCATCACCGACCGGTTCGAGGCGACCGCCCGCGCGATGGCCGAGGCCAGCGGCCTCGCCGACTATCCGTTCGCGGTCATCCCGCACCCGGTGGCCGGCAACGGTGACGAGGAGCTCCGCGAGAAGGCCGAGCTGGCGGTGAGGCTCCTCGTCCCCCTCCTCACCCAGCGCCGGAGCGCCTGAGCCATGCCCTGGATCGACGAGGTGCACGAGCGCGCGGCCGAGGGCCGCCTGAAGGAATGCTACGAGCGCATCCGCAGGGCGCTCGGCCGCGTGCTGCCCTTCTACCGCGCCTTCAGCTCGAGCCCTCGGCTGCTCGGCGCCCATCTCGACTTCTACGGCGCGGTCGGCGGACCGGGCGCGCTGTCCAAGCTCCGCCGGGAGTTCATCGCCACCGCGGTCAGCGCCGACAACGGCTGCGCGCACTGAACCCAGCTCCACGGAGGGTTCCTCCGTACGCTCGGCGCCGACCCGGCCCTCGTCCACCGGCTCGCGACCGATCCGGCCGCGGCCCCGCTCCCGCCCGCGGACCGGGCGATCGTGGACTACGCGCTCAAGCTGACCCGCGCGCCGCGCGCGATGACGCGCGCCGACGTCGAGGCGCTGCGCGGCCACGGCTTCTCGGACGCGGAGATCTTCGAGATCGCGTTCACCACCGCGTACTTCAACTACACCAACCGCGTCGCCGAAGGGCTCGGCGTCGAGCCCGAGCCGGAGTGAGGGCGCGCGTGAACTTCGACCTCACGCCCGGGCAGCGGCGCTGGCAGGAGCTCGCGCGTGACTTCGCGCGGCGGGTGCTCGGACCCGGCGCGGACGCCTGGGACGAGGCTGGCCGGTACCCGCTCGCCGCGTTCCGCGAGGCCGCCGGCCTCGGGCTCGCCGGCATGTTCGCGCCCGCCGTGGACGGTGGCCAGCAGCTCGACGGCCTCACCGGCAGCCTCGTTCTCGAGCAGCTCGCGCAGGGCTGCTTCGCCACCACGTTCGGCCTCGTCGTCCACAACAACTTCGTACGCAGCCTCGCGCGGGGCGGCACGCGGGCGGCCCGCGCGCGCTGGCTCGGCGCCCTCACCCGCGGGGAGCTGCTGGGCGGGTTCGCGCTCACCGAGCTGGGCGCGGGCACCGACGCGGCCGCGATCGGCACGACGGCCACGCGGGAGCCGGGCGGCTACCGGCTCGACGGCGTGAAGGCCTGGGTGACCAACGGCAGCACCGCCGATCTCTACAACGTGATGGCGCGGACCACTCCCCTCGCCGCCGGCGCCCGATCCAGCGCGGACGGGATCTCGAGCATCGTGGTCGAGCGCGACCGGCCCGGCGTCTCGTTCGGCCCGCCGGATCGGGTGACCGCCGCGCGCGCGCTCCCCACCTGCGAGATGCGGCTCGACGGAGTGCGCGTGCCCGCCGATCATCTGCTCGGCCGCGAGGGCGACGGGCTGCGGGCGGCGCTCGCGACCATCGATCTGGCGCGGGCCCAGGTCGGCGCCATCGCCACCGGCCTGGCCCAGGGCGCGCTCGACGAGGCGGTGGGCTACGCGCGGGAGCGGCGGGCCTTCGGCCGGGCCATCGCCGAGTTCCAGGGCCTGCAGTTCCTGCTCGCCGACCTCGCGGCCCAGGTCGAGGCGGCGCGCTGGCTCGCCTATCGGGCGGCCTGGCTCTTCGACCAGGGACAGCCCGCGACGCGCGCCTGCGCCATCGCCAAGCGCGTGGGCGTGGACGCGGCGGAGGAAGTCGCCCGCAAGGCGCTCGAGGTCTTCGGCGCCTCCGGGCTGCGACGCGACCGGCCCGTCGAGCGCTACCTGCGCTGGGCCAAGGTCACCGCCTTCATCGACGGCACTCCGCAGGTCCAGCAGCTCGTCATCGCGCGCGATCTCTTCCGCGCGCGCTGACGCCGGGGCCTCCGCCGAGGCGCGCGGTCGCTCGAGGTCCTGGCCCCGACACCGGGAGACGGTCGTCCTGGAGCGTCCGGATCACGGTCCCCGTCACCGGCGCCGACTTCCGGCCGGCCACCCGTCGCCCGGCGCGGGAGGTGATGCACTGGGAGAGATGGCGACGGCCTGAGTCGGGGCCCCCGGTGACGTGCCAATCGTCACACGCGGCCCGAATATCGTCGCCGCCTCGATCAGAAGCGGTACCGGGACGATGGCCGCCACCTTCCATCCGGTGGGGGTCCGGACGATCGTCTGATTCATCATGACGCGCGTGGATTGTACGGGCTGGCCGGCCGGCCCGCCGCTGAACAGGATCGGGACATAGATCTGTCCCGCATCGCGGCCGAGCATCGTGACCTGCAGCTCCGCCACGCTCGGTTCCAGATGCCAGGTGCCCTGAAAGACCGTGCCGAATCGCCTGAGCGCGGCCTCCCGCCCCCAGATCGGCATCCCTCGCGTTATCCAGAGAAAGCGAGGCGAGTCCCACAAGAGATCCCGCACCGCCCCCAGGTCGTGAGCGTTCTGAGCCGTGACCAGGCGATCAAAGACTGCGCGAATCTCCTCTTCTGCCCCCGCCGATACGGCGGGGGTGCCGCTCAACATGAGCGCCAGCATGACCATGACCACGCGTCGGCATCGGCACATCGTCTCTCCTCCCGCTCCGCTCGAGGCGCGCCCTACGCCGCGCCAAGTCGCGCTCCGCTGGCCTGCCCACAATCCCGGCAAGGATTGCGGCGGTACCGCAGCGTCGTCTTGAGTCCGATGGGCTTCCGGAAGAGGCCGGCAATGGCGCGGCGCGCTTCGCGCTTCGTCCAGGCCGCGGTATCCAGCAGGCGACCGAGGCATCCGGCACAGTAGAAGCGCCCCGGTCGCTCCCGCAACATGGCCCCCACGTGACACCGGGCCAGCTCTTCACCCATCATGAAGAGCGTCCGAGGCACGGCATCGACCGCTTGCAGCGCGCGCACGGGCCGGTCGGCAGGCGGTCGAGCGCTCCCGGGATCGTGAACACCTTGCCCATCGCCAGCTCGATCTCCGATCTCCGCCAGCCGGTGTGCAGACGCTCCAGCGTCATTCCCACGAGGCACGCCGAGCAGATACCGTCCCCCCAGCGCCTGGTTCCGAGCAGCCGGCCGACCGCACGGCGAACGAAGTCCTCGGTCGTGTAGGTGACCGTCACGGAATCGGCATCCCGCGGCCCGGCACGCTCATCTCGGTCGCCGGCTCGAGCGCGCGGTCGCGGTCGGGGATCGGCGCGTGGCCGCCGGCCGCCCGGCCCGGCTGCGGAGCTCGCGCACCGCCCTCAGCTGGCCCTCGACGTTGGCGAGAATGGCACGATCCCCGTCCCGCTTCAGCCCTTCGTCGATGAGGGCGCGAAGCACGATCTGCAGACTCACCGGGCCCTTGAGCTTCGTCATCGCCTCTCCCGCGAACACGCGAGCCCGATCCAGGACCGCCTGCGGGAGAATCAGAAGGACCCTCGCCTTGCCCTCGAACATCGCCACCTCCAGGTTGTCGGCGGTTCACCGACCGGCCCGTTACCAGTACGACTATACTTTATTTTTGTTATCATTCTTATATAATGAGCAACGGAGTGAAGGTGTCCTTGCTACGACGCGACTCCCGGTTCTCGGCGGCATCCGCTTCCCCGTTCGCGCCCGGGGCCCAGGAGCCCATCCGAGCAGGCCTCCTCAGCCCGGAACGGCTCGAGGAGCACGCGGAACGCCTCGCCCGCCAGCCGGTCCTGGCCGAGGGTCAGATCGGGCGCCGCCTCTCGCCCCGCGTCCGGGACAGCGGGCGCGTTCTGCTCCAGTGCTATCGAGAGATCGCCGCGGTGATCCGCGACGAGGGCGCGACCACTCCGGCCGCGGAGTGGCTCGTCGACAACTTCCACATCGTGGACGCGGTGGTCCGGCAGGTCCGGGAGGACCTCCCTCTCGGGTTCTACCGCCAGTTGCCCAAGCTCGCCGACGGCCCTCTCCAGGGCTATCCCCGGGTACTCGGCCTCGCCTGGGCCTTCGTCGCGCACACGGACAGCCGATTCGAGCCCGAGACCCTCCAGCGCTTCGTCCGCGGGTTCCAGCGAGTGCAGCCCCTGACCATCGGCGAGCTCTGGGCCGTTCCCATCGCCCTGCGGATCGTGCTCGTGGAAAACCTCCGCCGGCTGGCCGAGCGCATCGTGATCGGGCGCGCCGCCCGGCAGGCCGCCGACGCTCTCGCGGACGATCTTCTCGGCCTCGGCGGCCGACCCGCCCGGCCGCTCGCCTTCCAGGGCCTCGAGGCGACGGTTGCCCGGTCGACTCCCTTCACGGTAGAGCTCGTCCAGCGTCTGCGTGAGCAGGATCCCCAGTCGACACCCGCGCTCCGGTGGCTCAACGAGCGGCTCGCCGCGCTTGGCACGTCGGCCGATGAGCTCGTGCAGGCCGAACTCCAGAACCAGGCCGCCACCACGGTAACGGTGCGCAACGTGATCACCAGCTTGCGCACGATGGCGACCTTCGACTGGGCGGAGTTCTTCGAAAGCGTCAGCCTCGTCGATGCGCTGCTGCGGGATGAGAGCCGGTTCGGCGCCATGGACTTCCCGACCCGTGACCAGTATCGGCACGCGGTCGAGGACCTCGCCCGGGCCTCCACGCGCTCCGAGCTCGATGTCGCCCGACTGGCGGTCGCCCTCGCGAAGCGTGCCGCATCCCCGGCGCCGAGGACCGGAGCCGATTCCGGAGATCGAGCGGAGGATCCCGGTTACTACCTGATCTCCCGGGGACGACCGATGCTGGAACGGGAGCTCGGCTACCACCTTCCGGTGGGGCGCCGTCTCCTCCGCGCCGTTCTATCCGGGGCGACCCCGGGCTACCTCACGACCATCGCGGTGGTGACCGCCTTGCTCGTCGCGCTCCCCCTCGCGGCCGCCCACGCGTCCGGCACCAGTCTTGGCGCTCTCGTCCTGCTGGGCTTCCTCGCGATGGTCCCGGCCTCCGACCTGTCGGTCGCGCTCGTCAACCGCGCCGTCGTGAAGCTGGTCGGTCCGAAGGCTCTGCCGCGCCTCGAGCTCTCCGACGGGGTGCCGCCGGACCTACGGACCATCGTGGTGGTGCCGGTACTGCTGACGAGCGAGGCCGCGGTCGAGGAGCACGTCGATCACCTGGAGATCCATTTCCTCGCCAACCCGGACGGGGAGATCCACTTCGCCCTCCTGTCGGACTGGATCGACGCGCCCGCCGAGACGATGCCGGAGGATGACCGCCTCCTCGCCGCCGCCGCGGCGGGCATCGCCGGCCTCAACGCGCGCCACGGGCCCGCGCCCACCGGGGGCGCCCGCTTTCTCCTCCTCCACCGCCGACGGATCTGGAGCGCGGGCGAACGCACGTGGATGGGATGGGAGCGCAAGCGCGGGAAGCTCGACGAGCTGAACCACCTGCTGATGGGGGCGCGCGACACCACGTTCACTCGGGTGGGCGGACGCACGCCTCAGGTCCCCCGGGGAGTCCGTTACGTGATCACCCTCGATGCCGACACCCGGCTACCTCGAGGCGCCGCCACCCGCCTCGTCGGCACCATGGCCCATCCACTGAACCGGCCGGCCTTCGACGCTCGAGCCGGCCGCGTGGTCGCCGGCTACGCCGTCCTCCAGCCCCGCATCACGCCCACGATACCCACCGATCGCGGCACGTCTCTCTTCCAGCGGATATTCGCCGGTCCGGCCGGAATCGATCCGTATGCGACCGCGACCTCCGACGTCTACCAGGATCTCTTCGGCGAAGGCTCTTACACCGGCAAAGGCATCTACGACGTGGCCGCCTTTACCGCGGCCCTCGAGGGCCGCGTTCCCGAGAACTCGCTCCTGAGCCACGACCTCTTCGAGGGAATCTTCGCGCGGGCGGGACTCGTCACCGACATCGAGCTCTTCGAGGAGTTCCCCACCGACTACGAGGTGGCCGCCGGCCGCCAGTACCGCTGGGCGCGCGGCGACTGGCAGCTCCTCCCGTGGATCGTCAAGGGCGACGTGATCGGGGGGACCCGGGGCACGTGGATTCCGCTCATCGGCATGTGGAAGATCGCCGACAATCTCCGCCGGACCCTGTCGCCACCCACCGCCTGGCTCACCCTCGTCGCCGGCTGGGTCCTTCCTCACGGCGCGCCGCTCGCGTGGGCCGCCTTCGTTCTCGCCACGATCGCGCTCCCCGCGCTCCTGCCCGCGCTGGCCGAGGTCGTCCCCGCCCGTTCGGGAATCTCCAAACGGACCCACCTCCGCGGCCTCGCCCGAAGCTTCGCCCTCGCCGCGTCCCAGATCGCTCTCGCCATCACGTTCCTGGCGCATCAGGCCTGGCTCATGGGTGACGCCATCGCCCGGACGCTCGTCCGCCTGTACCTGACCCGCCGACGCCTGCTCGAATGGACGGCCGCCGCCCAGGCCGAATCCGAGCTCTCGCGCGACGTCACCGGCGTGTACCGACGCATGCGCGGCGCTCTGGTCCTCACCGCCGCCGCGGTCGTCCTCCTGATCCTGGTGCGCCCGGGAAGCGCGGGGCCGGCCGCGCCGTTCCTCGTGCTCTGGGCGCTTTCGCCCCTGGCGGCCCGATGGGTCAGCCGGCCCCCGCGCCCTTCGCCGACCCAGCCTTTCTCTCACTCGGCCGCCCGCCTGCTGCGCTCGACCGCGCGCCGTACCTGGCGCTTCTTCGAGGCCTTCGTCGGTCCCGACGACGCCTTCCTCCCGCCCGACAACTTCCAGGAGGATCCCAAGCCGGTCGTCGCGCATCGGACGTCCCCCACCAACATCGGTCTCTACCTGCTCTCGATAGTCTCCGCCCGCGATTTCGGCTGGCTCGGCATCCTCGACACCCTCGACCGGCTCGAGGCGACCCTGGCGACGATGCGCCGGCTCGAGCGGTTCCGTGGCCACTTCTACAACTGGTACGACACCGGTGCACTCCGTCCCCTGGAGCCCCGTTACGTGTCCACCGTCGACAGTGGAAATCTCGCCGCTCATCTTCTCGCCCTCGGCAGCGCCTGTCGCGGCGCGGTCGACTCCCCGCTGCTGGATCGCCACGTCTTCGCGGGAATCGAGGACGCGCTGCTCCTCGTCCAGGACGCCGCCAGCGTCCTCGCCGACGATCGTCGCAGCCAGACGGTCACCCTCGGCCATCTCGCCGAGACCCGCGATGCGCTGGCCGCCGGGCTCCGTGATCTCCCGGTGACCCCGGCGGAATCGGCCGCCCGCGTCCGCCAGCTCGCGCGCGACGCCGACACACTCGTGGACATCGCCCGCACCCTCACCGCCGAGCGCGGCGATGCCGAGCACTCCGACCTGCGGGTCTGGGCCCAGGCGGCTCGCACCACCGTCGCCAGCCACGAGCGCGACCTCGAGACGCTCATGCCGTGGGCGGCGCGCCTCGAGGCCGCCCCGGGAGACGCCACGGAGGCGCTCGTCTCCATGTTTCGCTCGCCTCCGAACCCGGCCGATCTGCCCGACCGCTGCCAGGCTGCGATCGACGAGCTCACCACGCGTCGCGAGGCCATCCTGCGCGAGGGCTCCGCGCGGGCGGACGACATCGCACGCATCGACCAGCTCCTCGCCAGCCTCGAGCACTCCGCCGAGGCCGCCCGAGCGCTCGTCGGCCGGCTCCTGGCCGTGGCCCGCCTCGCCCGGGAGCTCTTCGACGCGATGGAGTTCGACTTCCTCTTCGATCCCTCTCGGAAGATCTTCTCGATCGGCTACCGCGTCACCGACGGCGGTCTCGATGCCGGCGCGTACGATCTGCTCGCCTCCGAAGCGCGGCTCGCGAGCTTCATCGCCATCGCCAAGGGGGACGTCCCCGTCGCGCACTGGTTCCACCTGGGCCGTCCGATGACCCCGGCGGGGCTCGGGTCGGTGCTCGTGTCCTGGTCTGGTTCGATGTTCGAGTACCTGATGCCCGAGCTCGTCATGCACGCCCCCGCGGGCAGCCTGCTCGAGGCGACGTCCCGTCTCGTCGTCCGGCGTCAAATGAGCTACGGCGCGGAGCACGGCGTCCCCTGGGGAATATCCGAATCGGCCTACAACGTGCGCGATCTGGATCTGACCTTCCAGTACTCGAACTTCGGCGTCCCGGGGCTGGGGCTCGAGCGGGGTCTCGGTGAAGACCTGGTCGTCGCGCCCTACGCCACCGCCCTCGCCGCGATGGTCGACCCGGTGGCCGCCGCCAAGAACCTCTCGGCCCTCATCGCGGTGGGGGCGCAGGGCCCGTATGGCTTCTACGAGGCCCTCGACTACACGGGATCGAGACTTCCCGACGGGTCGTCGGTGGCGATCGTTCGAGCCTACATGGCCCACCACCAGGGCATGACGCTGATCGCCCTTGCGAATGCGCTCCGAGACGGGGTGATGCGCAATCGGTTCCACGCCGAGCCCATCATCCGGGCCACCGACCTGCTCCTGCAGGAGCGGGTGCCCCGGGACGTCGCGGTCGCGCGTCCTCGGGTCGAGGAAGTGCACGCGCCGGCCCATCTCCGGGATTTCGTCGAGCCGGTCTTCCGCCAGTTCACCACTCCGCACGGGCCGACGCCCCGGACGCACCTGCTCTCCAACGGGCGATACGCGGTGATGCTCACGACCGCCGGCTCGGGCTACAGCCGACTCGGCAGCCTCGCGATCACCCGCTGGCGCGAGGACGTCACGCGGGACAACCACGGCACGTACCTCTTCCTGCGGGACGTTCAGAGCGGCGCGGTCTGGTCGGCCGGCTACCAGCCCACCGGGGTCGAGCCGGACACCTATCGCGTGACATTCTCCGAAGACCGCGCGGAG
>DATHSW010000061.1:0-11786 GCA_035463855.1 Candidatus Deferrimicrobiaceae bacterium
CGCCCGCCCCGCGGGCCTGCGCCAGCAGCGCGGCCAGCCGGCGACGGGCGTCTCGCCGGGCGGCGGCCAGGAGCGCGAGGTAGCTCGACGGCAACTCTCCGCCGATCGGCACGAACGGCGAGGGCGGCGTGAGCACGTGCAGCAGCAGCAGCCCCGCGCGCTCGCGCCGCGCGAGCCCCAGCGCCATCCGGAACGCCGGCCGCGAGGCGGGAGAGAAATCCGTCGCGTGGAGGACCCGCCGGAGTCGCTGCGGAGCGCGGGCGGGGGCGCGCCGCCTCACCGCAAGGACCCGAGGTACGCGGCCAGGGCCTGCACCTCGGTCTCGGTGAGCTGGAGCTTGGGCATGTGGGCGCTCGGGCGGTGCGTGGACGGATCGCGCAGCCAGCGCGTGAGGTCGGTCTGATTGCGCTTGGCGCCGATGCGGGACAGGTCGGGCCCGATGGGGGTGCCCATCCCCTCCGCGAGGTGGCAGCCGTAGCAGCCCTGGTCCCGGAAGACCATGCGGCCCTGACCGATCAGCCCGCGACCGTCCTGCGCCTGAGCGCACGACGCCACCAGCACCATCGAGACGAGCAGCACGGAGCGCGCGATCATGGAGCCACCTCCTCGGCCTCCTGACAGGCGAGACAGAACCGCGCCGAGGGCACGGCCCGAAGCCGCGGGAGCGCGATAGGCTCCCGGCACGATTCGCAGATACCGTAGGCGCCGGCACCCAGCCGGTGCAGCGCCTCGGCGATCTCATCCAGCTCCCGCTTGTCCTGGCCCGCCAGACGCGAGACCAGCGAGGTGGTGGAGACCGCAGCGGCCTTGTCCGTCGAGTCCCCGGGCCCGGGGGCCTCGAGCCCCGCCATCTCCTCGTCGGTGGCCGCGACGCTCCGGAGCAGCGTCTCGCGCGCCTCGAGGAGCCGGCGGCGGAACTCGTCGGTCAGCCTCGCGTCGAAGCGGCGTGCCTGCGGGCTCATACCGCCTCCGGAGCGATCGCGACCATCAGGTCGTTGCGCGAGACCATGCCGACGACGCGGGACTCCGCATCGATGACGGGCAGGCTGCGGACCTTCGCGTCGGTCATGCACTGCACCGCCGAGCGCAGCGAGTCCATCGGCCGGAGGGCCAGGACCCCGTGCGCCATGAAGCGCGAGACCGGCTGCCGCCACACCTGGGGATCGTCGAGCGCGGCGCACGCCACGCGCAGCAGATCCCCCTTCGTGACCATGCCGACCAGCCGCCCCTCCTGCGTGACGACGGGAAAGCCGTTGTAGTCGTACTTCGCCGCGACGTTCCGGACCTCGGACATCGGGATCTTCTCGATGATCTGCACGACCCGGCGGGTCATCACGCTCTCCACCGGGACGGCCAGGCCCGCGGCCGAGTGACTCATCTCACGCATCCTCCCAGACGTCCTTGAGATCGCGGGGGAGCTGGGCCAGGACGTCGTCGGCCTCCCCGCTCGAGAGCTGCTCCTTCAGCGCGGTGAAGACGGCGATCGTGAGGAAGCGCGCCTCACGGACGTTCTTGACTCCGGCCTCTCGCCGCACGCGCTCGTAGAAGTCCTTGCGGTGCATCTTGACCGGCTTGCGGTCCGGACGCTCGCCCGCGCTCCACACCTCCTTGAGCCCCCGGGGGAGCTGCGCGGCGGCCTGGGCCGCTTCCGTGGGCATCAGGCGGTCGCGCAGCGTGTGCAGCACGGCCGCGGTGCCGCGCTTCACGGCCTCGCGGTCCGCCTGCCCCGTCTCGTCGATCACGCGACGGTAGAAGCTGAGCGTGGTCACGCGCGTCTCCCCCGCTACTTCTTCAGCAGGCCGAGGGCTTCCTTGGCCTTGCTTCTCGAGAGGGCCATGTCGCCCTTCTTGCACGCGGCCTCGGACTGCTGGACGAGCCCGGCGGCCTGCTTCACCCGTGGTGCCTGGATCTCCTGCCCCCGCGGCACCGGGATCTCCTGCTGGCTACGAGGCGCCTGGATGTCCTGGGCCCGCGGGGCCTGGATGTCCTGCGCACGAGGCGCCTGGATCTCCTGGCCGCGAGGCGCCTGGATGTCCTGGGCACGAGGCGCCTGGATCTCCTGGCTGCGCGGCGCCTGGATGTCCTGGGCACGAGGGGCCTGGATGTCCTGGCTGCGCGGCGCCTGGATGTCCTGCGCGCGCGGCGCCTGGATGTCCTGGGCACGAGGCGCCTGGATGTCCTGGCTGCGCGGCGCCTGGACGTCCTGCGCCCGGGCGCTCGCCTTGGGGCTGCGCGGCGCCTGGATCTCCTGACCCTTCGCGACGGCAGGAGCCTTCTTGAGGGAAGCCTGAGCGCTCTTGAGCGCGGCCTTGGCCTGAGCCAGCTCCGCCGGACATTTGTCGGCGGCCGGCCCGACCGCGGGGATCCCGAGGACGATGATTCCGAACCCGAGTGCTACGGCGACGAGCTGCTTCATGGCGCTCTCCTTTTGATGAGGAACGACGGAAGGAGGAAACTGCAAGGCAAGTGCCACGGAGTCGGCGAGAAAAAACACCCAGTTGGACGTGCGCGCGGCAGGCCGACTGGGGCAGCCGCTCCCGGTTGGGGCGCGCGCGCCTCGCTGCCCGCTCAACCCTTGATGTTGCCGATCGGCGTGAGCGAGACGACGCGTCGCGAGATGTCGAGGCGGTGGAGGGTGTCCACCACCGCGGTGAGGTCCTTGTAGGCGAACCCGGCTTCCTCGGCCACGCCGGACTTGGACGCCGCGCGCACGACGATCCCGCGTGCTTCCATGTCCTTGATCAGGGTCTCCCCCCAGACCCGCCGCTTGGCCTGCGCGCGCGACATGGTGCGGCCGGCGCCGTGGGCGGTGGAGCCCCAGGTCTCGGCCATGGCCCGCGCGGTCCCGACCAGCAGCGCGGAGCCCGTCTCCATCGAGCCGCCGATGATCACCGGCTGGCCGATCTCCCGGTAGTCCGGGGGCACGTCGGGCTCGCCCGGGCCGAAGGCCCGCGTGGCGCCCTTGCGGTGCACGACCAGCTCCAGCTCCCGGCCGTCCACCACGTGGCGCTCGATCTTGGCGGTGTTGTGGCAGACGTCGTAGACCACGCTGAGCCCCAGGGCGTGCGCGTCGCGCCCGAAGACCTTGGAGAACACCTCCCGGATCCGGTGGGTGATCACCTGGCGATTGGCGAACGCGGTGTTGGCCGCGGCGGTCATCGCGCCGAAGTAGGCCTGGCCCTCCTTCGACCGGAAGGGCGCGCAGGCCAGCTCGCGGTCGCGCACGCTGATGCCGTACTGCGGCATCACCCGGTCGAAGACCTTGAGGTAGTCGGTGCCGACCTGATGGCCGAACCCGCGCGAGCCGCAGTGGAGCATGACGAAGACCTGGCCGGGGCCGTCCACCCCGAGCACGCGCGCCACGCGCTCGTCGTGGATGTCGCCCGGCCGCACCACCTGGATCTCCAGGTAGTGGTTGCCGGAGCCCAGCGTCCCGAGCTGCTGCGTCCCCCGCTCCAGGGCCCGGGCGCTGACCCGCTCGGGGTCGGCGCCGGCCAGGCAGCCACGCCCCTCGATGTGCGCCAGGTCTTCGGGCCACCCGTAGCCGCGGGCCACGCACCAGCCGGCCCCCTCCACCATCACCGTCTTGAACTCGGACCCCGACAGGCGCACGAAGCCCTTCGCGCCGACCCCCGCCGGGACCGCGCCGAACAGCGCCGCGATCAGCTCGTGCAGACGCGGCCGCACCGCGTCCTCGGTGAGGCCGGTGCGGATGAGGCGCATCCCACAGTTGATGTCGAACCCGATCCCGCCCGGCGAGATCACACCCGTGTCGGCGCGGAAGGCGGCGACGCCGCCGATCGGGAAGCCGTAGCCCCAGTGCCCGTCCGGCATGCACAGCGACGCGCGGACGATGCCGGGCAGGCAGGCCACATTGGTCACCTGCTCGAACACGCCGTCGTCCATCTGCTCGAGCAGCGGCCCGGAGGCGTACAGGCGCGCCGGCACCAGCATGCCGGCCTTCGCCTGCACCGGGATTTCCCAGATGTAGTCGCCGACTCGTTGAACCGCCCCGCGCAACCCCTCGGTGATCTTCATGCTCCCTCTAGATGTCGATGACGACCCGCGCGCGCCAGCCGCCGTCCACCCGCTCCAGCGCGAACAGGTGAAACGTGACCGCCTTCGGATCGGCGCCCAGGGCCGTGCGCCCAGGCTCGATGGTACCGCCCTGGACGTCGGCGGCAAGCCGGTAGGGACCGTCCCCGGTCACCCGCACGCGGGCGTGCGGGAAGACCTGGCTGTCCCGGTCCTTGAGAAAGATCATCTCGGACAGCCAGTCGTAGAGCAGCATGTCGAGCTCGGACGCCTCCAGGCTGATCGCGCGCTCCACCGTGATCGCCAGCGTGGCCGGGTCCACCATGAGGCGCGCGATCGCCGCCGCGGCCGTCTCGAAGAGGTCGTCGAGGCTCCGCCCCTCGATCTCGACCGCGCAGTCCGCCAGCGCCACGTCGTCGAGGAAAGTGTAGCGCCCCATGCGTTCCCTTCAGCGCACGCCGGGCCGGTGCGTCGAGATCCCCAGTGCGGACCAGAGCGGGCACCAGCCCCACAGGGCGGTGACGATCGGGATGAGCCCGACGAGCCCCCACCACGTCCTCGGCCCCACGACCACCAGCGCCAGGAGTATCACGCCGACGATCACGCGCACGACTCGCTCGGCACTACCCACGTTGCGTTTCATCTCGCTCCCCCTTGTCGGCTCAGTCCTTCGCCGCCTCGGCCATGATCGCCTCCAGCGTGGTCTCCACCTCGCGGGCCACGTCCTTGAGTCCCGGCGTCGCGTACAGGTCGATCAGGGTGGTGGGCTTGATGGTGGCCAGCTTCGTGACGCCGCCCTCCTCGTAGACCGAGATCCGGCACGGCAGCGCCGTGGAGATCGCGAGGTTGGTGTCGAGCACCTTCTTCGCCTGGTGCGGGTTGCAGACCTCGAAGATGCGGCACTCGCGGTCGAAGGGCACGCCCTTCTCGGCCATCTTGGCCCGGAGGTCGTGGACCCCCAGGACCCCGAACTTGTGGTGCGCCACCGCCGCCTCGAGATCCTTGGCGACGCGATCGAGCGGCTTCCGCGATTCGACGACGTGCAGCATGGGGTTCCTCCTTGTCAGCGCTCGGCCATGTAGTACAGGACCGGCACCGCGATGCGGGAGAGCAGCGTGGAGGCCACCTCGCCCGCCATGAGCGACAGGGCCAGCCCCTGGAAGATCGGGTCGAACAGGATCACCGACGCGCCCACCACCACCGCGGCCGCGGTGAGCAGCATCGGGCGGAAGCGCACCGCCCCCGCGTCCACCACCGCTTGGGCGAGCGGCATCCCCTGACCCCGGCGCAGCTCGATGAAGTCCACCAGGATGATCGAGTTCCGCACGATGATGCCGGCGCCCGCGATGAAGCCGATCATCGACGTGGCGGTGAAGAAGGCGCCGAGCAGCCCGTGGGCGGGCAGGATCCCCACCAGGGTGAGCGGGATGGGCGCCATGATCACGAGCGGGATCCGGAAGGAGCGGAACCAACCCACCACCAGGATATAGATGAGCACCATGACCGCGCCGAAGGCGAGACCCAGGTCGCGGAACACCTCGTAGGTCACCTGCCATTCCCCGTCCCACTTCATGGCGACGTGCTCGGTGAGGAAGGGCTGGCTGGCCACGTGCCGAGGGATGCCGCGGCCGTCGGGCAGGCGGACGCCGTCCAGCTCCCGGTTCATCCGGAGGATGGCGTAGACGGGGCTCTCCTCCCGCCCCGCCACGTCCCCCGTGACGTAGACGACCCGCTGGAGATTCTTCCGGTAGACGAGGGGGGGCTCGGTGGTGGCCTCGACCCGGGCCAGCTCGGCGAGCGGCACCAGCGTGTCGTTCGCCCCCTTCAGCCGGAGGCCGGCCAGGGCGTCGACTCCGCTGCGCTGGTCGCGGGGCAGCCGGACGAAGATCGGCACGTCCTCCTTCTCCGCGGGCAGGTGCGCGAGACCCGGGCTCGCGCCGGTCAAGGCGATGCGGAGGGCTTCCACCATCTGGTCGGTGGAGATGCCCAGCAGCGCGGCCTTCTCCTTGTCGAGAACGAAGCGGTAGCCGGGCTGAGGATCCTCCACGTACCAGTCCACGTCCACCACCCCGGGGGTTCGCTCGAAGACCCCCAGGATCCGGCGGGCGGCGTCGAGCTGGGCGGCGCGGTCGTCGCCGTACACCTCGGCGACCAGGGTCTGCAGCACCGGCGGCCCCGGCGGGGCCTCCGTCACCTTGATCCGGGCTCCCGCAGGGCCGGCGATCCGCTGGAGCGCCGGCCGCAGCCGACCGGCGATCTGGTGGCTCTGATCGCTCCGTTCGCCCTTGGGGCGGAGGTTGACCTGGATGTCGGCCACGTTCGGTCCCTGCCGGACCGGCGGGAAGTAGTGCCGGATCAGGCCGTTGAAATTGTAGGGCGCCGCCGTGCCCACGTAGAGCTGGAGATCGGTGACGTCGCGATCGGTGGCCAGGGCCAGGCCGAGCTCGCGGCTCACGCGCGCCGTCTCCTCGAGGGTGGTGCCCTCGGGCATGTCCACGATCACCTGCAGCTCGCTCTTGTTGTCGAACGGGAGCATCTTGACCCGCACCAGCTTGAAGTACACGAGCGAGCAGGAGCCCAGCAGGAGGATGCCGACGATGCCCAGGAAGAGCGAGCGGCGCCTCCAGTCGGCGAGCAGCGGCCCCATGAGCCGGCGGTAGAGGCGGGTGGTCCAGTCCTCCGCGCCCTCCTCGTGGTCGCCCTTGCCGCCGGCCGGCGCGCGCAGCAGGCGCGTGGCGGCCCAGGGCGAGACCATGAAGGCGATGAAGAGGGAGAAGAGCATGGCCACCGATGCGCCCACCGGAATGGGGCGCATGTACGGGCCCATGAGCCCGCCCACGAAGGCCATGGGCAGGATCGCGGCGATCACCGCGAAGGTGGCGAGGATGGTCGGGTTGCCCACCTCGTCCACGGCCTCCACCGCCACCGCGGCGCGGGAGCGGCCGCGGTTGGCGGGGAGGTGGACATGGCGGGCGATGTTCTCGACGACCACGATGGCGTCGTCCACCAGGATGCCGATCGAGAAGATCAGGGCGAAGAGGGTCACCCGGTTGAGCGTGTAGCCGTAGAGATAGTAGAGGAACAGGGTGAGGGCCAGCGTCACCGGGATCGCCACCAGCACCACGAGAGAAGCGCGGATGCCCAGGAACAGCGCGATCAGCACGGTCACCGACACCGTGGCCAGCAGGAGGTGCTTGAGCAGCTCGTTGGACTTCTCGCTGGCCGTCTCCCCGTAGTTGCGCGTCACCGTGAGGTGCACGTCGGCGGGGATCAGGCCCGCGCGCGCCGCCTGCACCTTGGCCAGCACGCGGTCGGCGATCACGACCGCGTTCGTGCCCTTGCGCTTGGCCACCGACAGCGTCACCGCGGACACCGCCGCCCTGGGTACCGGGCCGCGCCCGGAGGCCCCCGCCCCGCCGGTCATCAGCACGTACTCCCGCGGCTCCTCCGGCCCATCGTCGATGGACGCCACGTCCCGCAGGTGCACGGGCCGGCTCCGGGACACGCCCACCACCACCTGCCCCAGCGCGGCGGGATCGGCCAGGAAGACGCCCGCATCGACGAGGTACTCGCGATTGCCCCGGGCGAAGCGCCCCACCCGCAGCTCGCGGTTGGCCTCGGCGAGCGCCCCCACCACCGCCCCCGGCGTCACCCCGAAGCCGGCCAGGCGGTCGCGGTCCAGCGTCACGCGCAGCTGGCGGCGCAGCCCGCCGATGAGCCGGGTCTCCGCCACGTCGGTGACGGCCTTGACCTGGTCGTCCAGCTGCGCGGCGATCCGGCGCAGCGTGTACGGATCCGCGCGCTCGCTCCAGAGGGTCAGCACCAGGATCGGCACGTCGTCGATCGAGCGGGGCTTGACGAGGGGCTGCGAGGCCCCGGCCGGGATCAGATCGAAGTTGGCGCGGAGCTTGTCGTGGAGCTTGACCATGCTGCGCTCCTCGTCCTCGCCGACGTAGAAGCGCACGATGGCCAGCGCGGCGCCGGGCTGGCTGGTCGAGTAGACGTACTCCACGCCCGGGATCTCCCGCAGCTTCTTCTCCAGCGGGATGCTGACGCGCTCCTCGATCTCCTTGATCCCGGCCCCGGGCATCTCCACGAAGACGTCCGCGAAGGGCACCACGATCTGCGGCTCTTCTTCCCGCGGCGTCGCCAGCACCGCGAAGAGGCCCAGCAGGAGCGAGGCCACCACCACGAGCTGCGTGAGCTTGGAGTCGATGAAGGCGTGGGCGAGGCGGCCCGCCATGCCGGCGGGGGCGCTCACGGCTCCGCCTCGACGGGCGAGCCGTCCGTCACCCGTGCGGCCCCCTCCACCACGATGCGCTCGCCGGCCGTGAGGCCCGAGAGGATCTCCACGCGGTCGGCGTGGCGCGCGCCCGCGGTGACGAGCCGGAGGCGGGCGATGTTCTGCCCGTCGACGACATACACCGCCGTGAGCTGTCCCCGCTCGGTCAGGGCCGAGATCGGCACCAGGAGCGCCTGGCGCTCCCCGGCCGGGAACCGGGCCCGGCCGAACAGGCCCGAGCGCAATCCCGGGTCGCCCGGGAGGTCGAGCTTGACGGTCACCGTCCGGCTGGCCGGATCGGCGGCCGGGATGATCTCGACCACGCGGCCCTCCAGGCTGCGACCGAGCGAGTCGAGCACGACCGGGACCCTCTGGCCCAGCCGCACGCCGCCCACCGCCGATTCGCCGACCTCGGCCTCGAGCCGGTACGCCCGCGGGTCGTCGAGGACGAGCAGCGGCTGCCCGGGCATCGCCAGGTCCCCGGGCTCTACGCGACGATCCACCACCACACCGGTGGCGGGCGCCGTGATGCGCGTCTCGCCCAGCGCGATCTCGGCCGCCCGCAGCTCGGCCGCGCCCGCGTCGATCCGATAGCTCATCTGCTTCTCGCGCGCGCGCACCGAGAGGATGCGCGCCTCGGCCTGCTCGACGGCCGCGGCCGTGCTCTTGCGCTTGGCCTCGACGGCCTCGTAGTCCTGCGCGCTGATCAGCTCGCGCTGCCACAGCTGGCGGAATCGGCTCGCGGTGGCCTCGGCGTAGGCGTGGTCGGCCCCGGCCGAGCGGAGTGAGGCCTCGGCCTCGTCCAGGGTCCGCCTCACTTCATCGAGGCTCATCTCGGCTTCCGCGAGGGCGGCCCGCGCGCGATCGGCGCGCGCCGCGAGCTCACGCTCATCCACCGTCACCAGGACCCGGCCGTGCTCGACGTGGTCGCCCTGGCGCGCCCGGACGTCCCGCACGTAGCCCTGCACCTTGCTGGCGATGACCATCTGGGTCTTGGTCCGGACGGTGCCCGCGACCTCCACCGCGTCCCGGACCGCGGCCGGCGTCACCGTCTCCACCCGGACGCCACGCACCACCACGGGCCGCTCCCCGGGCGCCTCGGCCGCGCGCTCGCCCTGGCAACCGGCCAGCAGCAGCAACGCGGCCAGGAGCGGCATCGGGCGCATGCCGAGGGCGCTCACGCCGCGACCTCCACCGGCGAGACCAGCAGCCGGCCGTCCTGGACCCGACCGACCCGGTCGAAGCCCGCGATCATCCGCTCGTCGTGCGTCACGACGATGACCGCCGAGCCCTTCTCCCGCGCCAGCCGCCGCAGGTGCTCCATGACGCTCTTGCCGCGCTCGGTGTCGAGCGACGCGGTGGGCTCGTCGGCCAGGATGAGCAGCGGGTCGTTGGCCAGCGCCCGCGCGATGGCCACCCGCTGCCGCTCCCCGCCCGAGATCCGGGCGGGATAGCTCGCGGCCCGGTGATCGATCTGGAGGTAGCCGAGGAGATCCCGGACCTTGGCGGCCGCCGCGCGGCCGCGCACGCCGTTGATGTCCAGGGCCACCTGCACGTTCTCGGCGACCGTGAGGAACGGGATGAGGTTGTGGTGCTGGAAGATGAAGCCGATCTTGCGCCGCCGGATGCGCTTGCGATCGGGACCGACCCAGCGGTTGTCGTACACCGCCTCGCCGTCGATCTCGATCCGCCCGGACGTGGGCTCGGTGACGAGCCCGATCGCGGTCAGGAGCGTGGACTTGCCCGAGCCGCTGGGCCCGATGATGGCCACCAGCTCCCCCCGCTCCACCACCATCGTGGCGTCCTGGATGCCGATCACCGCGGTGTCGCCGCTGCCGTAGACCTTGGTCAGCCCCTCGAAGCGCACCGCGGGCATCTCAACCTCCCAGCGCCTGGAGCGGGTCCACCGCGAGCGCGCGCCGGATACCGAGCAGGCTGGCCAGCACGCAGATGCCGGCCACGATGGCCATGAGGGCGAGATGGTCGGCCGGCAGCAGCACCACGCGCCGCGGGAAGCGGTCGTAGAGCGAGTGGATCAGGAGCGCGCCGACCGCGAAGGCGATCGCGCCGAGGGCGAGGGACTGCTGCATGATCAGCTTCACCACGACGAGGCCGGGGGCGCCGATCAGCTTGAGGGTGGCGATCTCCCGGATCTTGTCGATCGTGAGCGTGTAGATGATGAGGGCCACGATCACCGTGGAGATGACGAGCAGGATGGCGGTGAAGAGACCGAGCTGCCGGCGCGCCTTCTCGATCACGAACCGGGTCAGGATCTGCTCCTGCTCCGCCGCGGTGAGCACCGTGTGGTGCTTCCAGGCCTCGATCCGCCGCGCCACGTCGCGGCCGTCGGCCCCGGGCACGAGCCGGATCACCACCGCGTTGGCGATATGGGTGGACTGGGTGATGGCCTCCACGGTCGTGGTGATCCGCTGCGCCAGCGCCGGGGCCAGCCGGGTCACGCCGCGCAGCGAGGCCTGGTGGCGCTCGCGGTCGTTCCGGATCGCCTCGTTGCTCTTCTTGAACTGCAGCTCCTGGGCGTCGGCGAGCGAGACGAAGAGCGCGGGGTCCCCACCCGAGGACACCATCTCGCGGGTCAGCCCCACCACGGTGTAGCGGTTCCGGCCGAGCTCGAGGCTCTCGCCGATCCCGAGCCCCGCGCTCCGGTCGGCCACCGCCTCGTAGCGCTTCTGTCCGATCGCGCGACCGGCGGCGAGCGGGCCGTGGCCGCCCAGCCCGCCGGGGCGGTGCCCCACCACGTAGAGCCGGAGCGGCCGGCCGGCGTGCTCCACCTGGACGTTTTGGTAGGAGACCGGCGCCGCCTCCTGCACGCCGGGGATGACGGCCAGGGTCCGGTAGAGATCTTCGGGGATGCGGGAGCTCTCGGCGAAGGGCCCGCGGGTGTCCTTCTGCACCACCCACAGATCCGCTCCCGCGGCATTGAAGATCGTGGTGGCCTCGATCACCAGCCCCCGGTAGATCCCGGCCATGGACATGACCACCGCGATCAGCAGACCCAGGCCGAGCCCGGTCAGCAGGAAGCGGCCGAGGTTGTAGCGGATGTCCCGGATCGCGAGGTTCACCGGGTCTCGCTCCGCGCCGCGCGGACCCGCTGGCCATCCCTCAGCGCGGTCGGGACAGGTGCCGGGCCGACCACGACCCGCTCGCCGTCGGCGATCCCGGCCGTCAACTCCACGGCGCCGCTTCTCGGGTCCCGCGCCCCGATCGTCACCGGCCGGAGCCGCGCGCGACCGTCCTCCACGACGAACACCGCGGGCGGTCCGGACGCGGCGTGGACCAGTGCCGAGGCGGGCAGCACCCGTGCGGGCGCGGCGGCGCGCGTGGTGATCGTGGCCTCGGCCTGCTCGCCGATGCGAAGGCGCGCCGGTCCCTCGAGGAGCCGGATCTCGACGCTCAGCTCCTCGGCGACCCGATCGCTCTCCTCGCCGATCCGGACCACCTCGCCCCGAAA
>DATHSW010000062.1:0-9303 GCA_035463855.1 Candidatus Deferrimicrobiaceae bacterium
CCTCTACATGATCAAGGCCCGCGAGTTCCTCTGGGAGCTGGTGGAGGACGTCACCGGCGCGCGGCTCACGATCTCCTACGGGCGCGTGGGCGGCGTGAAGGCGGACCTGCCCGCGGGCTTCGACCTGAAGGTCAAGAAGGCATTTGCGGAGACCCGGCAGGTGCTGGAAGAGGTGCACATCCTCGTCACCGGCAACCGGATCTTCATGGACCGGATGGTGGGAGTGGGCGCGCTCGGCCGGGAGGAGACCATCGCGTGGGGGATCACCGGGCCGCTCCTGCGCGCGGTGGGGGTGCCGTTCGACCTGCGCAAGACCCAGCCCTACTGGGCATACGACCGGATCCCGTTCGACATCGCGCTCGGCAAGAACGGGGACAACTTCGATCGTTTCCTCGTGCGCATGGCCGAGATGGAGCAGTCCATGCGGATCGCGGAGCAGGCGCTCGAGGGCCTGCCCGGCGGCGCCATCCAGGTGGACTGGGAGGGCCGCGCCATCGAGCCCGACGCGTACGTGGACCTCGGCAAGCAGGGCAAGACCGAGGGGCTGCTGCTCGTGCCCGTCAAGCTCTCGCCCAACCTGCAGGGCCAGGACCGCAGTGCCCACGACCGCGTCAACGCGCAGGACAAGCGGGTGGTCCTGCCGACCAAGGCCGACGCCTACGGCTCCATCGAAGGGCTGATGAACCACTTCATGCTGGTGATGGAGGGCTACGGCATCCGCCCGCCCGCGGGCGAGGCCTACTTCGCGGCGGAGGGCGCCAACGGCGAGCTGGGCTTCTACGTGGTGTCCGACGGCAGCGACCGCCCGTACCGGGTGCGGTGCCGGCCGCCCTGCTTGCCCCCGGTGGCCGCCATCCCGCGCATGATCGAGGGCCAGATGGTCGCCGACATCATCCCCACCTTCGGCTCCGTCAACATGATCGGCGGAGAGCTCGACCGATAGAAAAGATGCGACCCAAGCACCCGGAGTTCACCGCCGAGCAGCTGAGCGAAGTCCGCCGCCTCCAGGCGCTGTACCCGGACAAGCGGGGCGCGCTGCTGCCGGTGCTGCGCCTGGCCCAGGACGTCTTCGGCTACGTGTCGCTCGAACTCGAGGAGTACGTGGCCGGCCTCTTCGAGATGTCGCCGGCCCACGTCCACGAGGTCGTCACCTTCTACACGCTGTTCTTCCAGCAGCCGAAGGGGCGCCACGTGGTGTCGGTCTGCCACAACCTCTCCTGCCACCTGCTGGGAGCCAAGTCCATCGTCGAGCACCTCACCCGGCGCCTGGGGGTCGAGGTCGGCGAGACCACACCGGACGGCCGCGTCACCCTCCTCGCCGTCGAGTGCCTCTGCGCGTGCGAGCAGGCGCCGATGATGCAGGTGGACGACCGCTACGAGGGGCTGCTCACGCCGGAGAAGGTGGACCGCATCCTGGACGGGCTCTCCTGATGGCCGAGAGGATCTTCACCCGCAACTTCGACCGCCCGAGCTCGCACACCCTGGGCGTCTACCGGGAGACCGGCGGCTACACCGCGCTGCCCAAGGCGCTCCAGATGGAGCCGGCCGCGATCACCGAGGAGGTGAAGAAGTCCAACCTCCGCGGGCTCGGCGGCGCCGCCTTCCCCACCGGCACGAAGTGGAGCTTCATCCCCAAGGGCGGGACGGCGCCCAAGTACCTCGTGATCAACGCCGACGAGGGCGAGCCGGGCACGTTCAAGGACCGCTACCTGCTCGAGCGCGACCCCCACGCCCTGATCGAGGGGATGATCATCGCGGCGCGGGCCATCGACTCGCACCTGGGCTTCGTCTACATCCGCGGCGAGTACGTGGAGCCGTGGCGCGTGTTCAGCGGCGCGGTGAAGGAAGCCTACGACGCGGGGCTGCTCGGCCGGAACATCCAGGGTTCGGGCTTCGACTTCGACGTCGTGGTGCACCGCGGGGCGGGCGCCTACATCTGCGGGGAGGAGACCGGCCTGCTCTCCTCCCTCGAGGGCAAGAAGGGCTGGCCCAAGATCAAGCCGCCGTTCCCCGCGATCAAGGGCGCCTTCGGGCAGCCGACGATCGTGAACAACGTGGAGACCATCGCGGCGGTGCCCCACATCATCAACCGGGGCGCCGCGTGGTTCGCCGGCCTCGGGACCAAGACCCAGGGCGGGACGCGGCTCTACTCGGTGTCCGGGCACGTGGTCAAGCCGGGGGTGGTGGAGGCCCCGGTCTCGGTGACCCTGCGCTCGCTGATCTACGACCACTGCGGCGGCATCCGCGGCGGCCGGCGGCTCAAGGCGGTGGTGCCCGGCGGCTCCTCGGCCCCGATCCTGACCGCGGACGAGATCGACGTGAGCATGGACGCGGACGGCCTCAAGGCGGCCGGCACCATGATCGGCTCCGCGGGCGTGATCGTGATGGACGAGACCGTCTCGATCCCGGAGGCGCTCATGGTGGTGGCGCGCTTCTACGCCCACGAGTCGTGCGGGCAGTGCACGCCGTGCCGCGAGTCCACCGGGTGGATCTACAAGATGACCCACCGGATCGTGGAGGGGAAGGGACGCAAGGAGGATCTCGACACGATCCTGGACGTGGCCAAGCGCGGCGCCGGCACCACCATCTGCGCCTTCTATGACGGCGCGGTCGGCCCCTACGTCAGCTACATCGAAAAGTTCCGCGAGGAGTTCGAGGCGCTGATCCCGCACGATGCCTAAATTAACCATCGATGGCAAGGAAGTCGAGGTCGCCCCCGGCACCAACCTCATCGAGGCGGCCCGCCAGGCCGGCGTCGAGGTGCCGCACTACTGCTATCACCCCGGCCTCAGCATCGCGGGCCAGTGCCGTCTCTGCATGGTGGACATCGAGAAGAACCCGCGCCCGCAGATCGGCTGCAACACCCAGGCCGCCGACGGGATGGTCGTCCACACCCAGACCGAGCGCGTGCTGGAGACCCGCAAGTCCATCATGGAGTTCCACCTCGTCAATCACCCGCTGGATTGCCCGGTGTGCGACCAGGCGGGGGAGTGCTGGCTGCAGATCTACTACATGCGCCACGGCCTCTACGACCCCCGGATGGTGGACGAGAAGGTGCACAAGCCCAAGGCGGTGCCGCTGGGCCCTCACGTGATGCTCGACGCGGAGCGCTGCATCCTCTGCTCGCGCTGCGTGCGCTTCTGCGACGAGGTGACCGGCACCGCCGAGCTCGGCATCTTCAACCGGGGCGACCATTCGGAGATCGGGCTCTTCCCGGGCAAGACGCTCGAGAACAAGTACTCGGGCAACGTCACCGACATCTGCCCGGTGGGCGCGCTGACCGATCGGGACTTCCGCTTCCAGGTGCGGGTCTGGTACCTCGACACCGCCCGCTCCGTCTGCAGCGGCTGCGCGCGGGGCTGCAACATCGAGGTGCACACGAGCCGGCGGCGGCTGCACCACAACCAGGGCCGTCGCATCGCGCGCATCAAGCCGCGCCACAACCCCGAGGTCAACCGCTGGTGGATCTGCGACGAGGGCCGGTACGGCTTCCGCTGGATCGACGACGACGCGCGGCTGCTCACGCCCGTCCGCCGGGCGAACGGCAAGGACGTCCCGCTCGGCTGGGACGAGGCGGCGGCCGACCTCGCGGAGGCGCTCCGGCGCTACCGGCCCGAGGAGATCGGCATCCTGGCGTCGCCCCAGATGTCCAACGAGGACCTGTTCGCGCTGCAGCGGATCGCCGGCCAGCTCGGCATCCGGGCGGTGGACCATCGCGTGCCGCCGCGAGTGAAGGGCGAGGACGACGAGATCCTGATCCGGGCCGACAAGAACCCGAACCGGCGCGGGGCCGAGCTGATCGGCCTCACCCAGGGCGAGACCGCCGCGATCCTGGACGGGGCGCGGCAGGGGCGGATCAAGCTCCTGTGGATCTTCCAGCACGACCTCCTCGACTCGGGGCTGCCGGCGGCCGACGCGACCGCGGCCCTCGCGGGCGCCGAGATGGTGGTGTTCCAGGGGCCGAGCGCGAACGCCACCAGCGCGGGGGCGCACCTGCTGCTGCCCAGCGCGGCCTACGTCGAGCGCGAGGGCACGTTCACGAACTTCCAGGGGCGGGTGCAGCGCTTCCGCACGGTGGTCGAGCCGCTGGGCGAGGCGGCGGCCGACTGGGACATCCTCGGCCGGCTCGGGCGCGCCCTGGGCGGCGGGGACCCCGCGCTCGCGGCCACCCGGGCCGAGCAGGTGTTCACCGCCCTGGCCGGGCACGTCCCCGCGTTCTCGGGCATGACCTACCGCGGGCTGGGCGACGCCGGCCTCATGGTGAAGGCGTGAGCGACGTGGCCCTCGACCTCCTGCTCCAGGCCATCCCGGTCGGCTTCGTCATGTTCGTGGTGCTGAACTTCGGCGGGCTCCTGACCTGGGTCGAGCGCAAGCAGTCCGCGGTCATGCAGGACCGGATCGGGGCCAATCGCGCGTCGATCTTCGGCATCCGCGTGCTGGGCCTCCTCCATCCGCTGGCCGACGCGGTCAAGATGCTGACCAAGGAGGACTTCACCCCCGCGCGCGCGGACAAGCTGATGTTCAAGCTGGCCCCGTTCGTGTCGGTGTTCTTCGGCCTCGCCGCGTTCGCCACGATCCCGTTCGGGGACACGCTCCAGATCCTGGGGCGCGAGATCCAGCTCCAGGCGGTGACGCTGAACGTGGGCATCCTCTACGTGCTCGGGATGATCTCGCTCGGCGTGTACGGGCTCATGATGGCGGGCTGGGCCTCCGCCAACAACTACGCGCTGCTCGGCGGGCAGCGGGCGGCTGCCCTCATGATCTCGGCGGAGATCGCGATCGGCGCCTCCATCATGGGCGTGGTCATGGTGTACGGCTCGCTGAACATGCAGGACATCGCGCGGGGCCAGGGCCAGCCGCTGCTGCCGCAGTTCTTCGGCAACTGGATCCCGGCCTGGGGCCTCCTGACCCAGCCCGCCGCGTTCATCCTGTTCCTCACCGCGGGCATCGCTTCCACCAAGCGCATTCCCTTCGACACGCCGGAAGGCGAGTCGGAGATCATCGGCTACTTCGTGGAGTACAGCGGCATGAAGTTCGGCATGTTCGCGATGGCCGACTTCCTGGAGACGGTGGTGATCGCGGGCATGACCACCGCGCTGTTCCTGGGCGGCTGGCAGGTGCCGTATCTGCAGGCCTCCGGCTTCGTGTTTCCCTGGGGCGCGGGCGTGCCGCTGCCGCACCTGGCGGTGGTGGGGCTGCAGGTGGGCGCGTTCCTGACCAAGGTCGTGGTCATGATCTGGTTCCTGATGCTGATCCGGTGGACGCTGCCCCGCTTCCGCTACGACCAGGCGATGCGGCTGGGCTGGCTGGCCCTCTTCCCCCTCTCCGTCCTGAACATCCTCGTCACCGGCCTCGTGCTGCTGGCGCTGGGGAAGGCCTGAGCCATGTCCTACCAGACGACCAACATCCCGGCCGATCCGCGGCACTCGAGCCGCCTCGGCCTCCGCCAGCGCTTCTACGTGGTCGAGGTGCTGGTGGGGCTGGTCCTCACCGCCCAGCACTTCTTCGCGAACCTGGGGCGGCACACCCTGCGGGTCGTCTTCCGGGTGAAGAGCGCGCGGGGGGCGGTCACCATCCAGTACCCCGACGAGCGGCGGCCCTATTCCCCGCGGCTGCGGACCCTGCACCGGCTCGTGCGCCGGGAGGACGGCTCCCCGCGCTGCGTGGCGTGCATGATGTGCGAGACGGTGTGCCCGGCCCACTGCATCTACATCGTGGCCACCGAGCATCCCAATCCCGAGATCGAGAAGGTGCCCGAGCGGTTCGACATCGACCTGGGCAAGTGCGTGTTCTGCGGCTACTGCGTCGAGGCCTGCCCCGAGGACGCCATCCGCATGGACACCGGCATCCTGGAGTTCTCGGCCTACGACCGCCAGAGCATGGTCTACACCAAGGACACGCTGCTGGCGCTCGAGCCGGCGGGCCCCAACGGGGTCCCGACGTCGCCGGTGCCGATCCCGCCCTCCCGGAGGCCCCGGTGAGCCTCTTCACGTTCGCGGTGCTGGCCCTGCTCGCGGTCGGCTCCGCGGCGGGCATGCTGCTGCGGAAGAACCCGATCCACGGGGCGCTCTTCCTCGCGATCAACCTGAGCGCGGTGGCCGCGCTGTTCCTCACCATGCGCGCGGAGTTCCTGGCCGCGGTGCAGATCATCATCTACGCCGGCGCGATCGCGGTGCTCTTCGTCTTCGCGATCATGGTGCTGATCCCGGGCAAGGAGGAGACGGGGCCCGATCCGCTGCGGAGGCAGCGCTGGCTGGCGGTGCCGGTGGCCGCGGTCTTCCTGATCCTGGTCGCGCTGGTGCTCCGCTCGGCGGTGCTGGCGGGCGCGCCCCGGCCGCCGCTGCCGGGCGGGACCGAGGCGGTGGGGCGCGTGCTGTTCACCGACTACCTCCTCCCGTTCGAGGTCACCTCGGTGCTGCTCCTCGCCGCCATCGTGGGCGTCATGGCGCTGACCAAGCGCAGGGCGTAGGATGGTTCCCGAATCCTATTACGTGGCGCTCTCCGCCGTCCTGTTCACGATGGGCGTGCTCGGGGTCCTGATCCGGCGCAACCCGCTCGTGATCTTCATGTCCATCGAGCTGATGCTGAACGCGGCCAACCTGGCGCTGGTGGCCTTCGGGCAGCGGCACGGGACGATCGAGGGGCAGGCCCTGGTCTTCTTCGTGCTGTGCGTGGCCGCCGCCGAGGTCGCGGTGGGCCTCGCGATCATCGTGGCGATCTTCCGGCTCCGCCGCCGCCTCTCGGTGGACGAGCTGAGCACATTGCGCGGGTAGGAGGAACACCGAATGGCGCAGACCAAGACCGCGGTGGCCCAGACCCGGCTCGACACCGAGCTGGCTCGGCGGCTGCTGACGCAGATGGCGCTCATCCGGCGCTTCGAGGAGAAGGCGGCCGAGATGTACGCCCTGGGCAAGATCGGGGGCTTCCTCCACCTCTATATCGGGCAGGAAGCGGTGGCGGTCGGTGCCACCTCGGTGGTGAGGCTCGACGACTACGCGGTGTCGTCCTATCGCGAGCACGGCCACTGCCTGGCCAAGGGGTCCGACCCGCGCCGGGTGATGGCCGAGCTGTTCGGCCGGATCGACGGGCTCAGCAAGGGCAAGGGCGGCTCCATGCACCTCTTCGACAAGAGCGTGAACTTCCTGGGCGGGCACGGCATCGTGGGGGCGCACCTGCCGCTGGCCGCGGGGGCCGGCTTCGCCATCAAGTACCAGGGGGGCGACCAGGTCGTGCTGTGCTACTTCGGCGACGGGGCGGTGCCGGAGGGTGAGTTCCACGAGTCCATGAACCTGGCCGCGCTGTGGAAGCTCCCGGTGATCTTCATCTGCGAGAACAACCGCTACGCGATGGGTACCGCGATCCATCGCGCGCTCGCCCAGACCGACATCTGGCGCTTCGCCGAGACCTACGGCATGTCCGGCGAGGCGGTGGACGGCATGGACGTGCTCGCGATGCGCGACGTGGTCGGCCGCGCGGTCGAGCGGGCGCGGCGCGACAAGACGCCCGCCCTCATCGAGGCGCGCACCTACCGGTTCCGCGGCCATTCCATGCGCGACCCCGCGGGCTCGGTCTACCGCACCAAGGAAGAGGTCGAGCGCGAGAAGCTGCGCGATCCCATCGCGCTGTTCAGCGACCGCTCCCTGAAGGAGGGCGTGCTCACCGAGAGCGACGTCCGGAACATCGAGAAGGCGGTGAACGACCTCGCGGACGAGGCGGTGGCCTTCGCGGAGGCCTCGCCGGAGCCGCCGCCGGAAGAGCTGTTCACCGACGTGTACAAGGACTGACCCATGGCGGTCATGACCTACCGGGAGGCGCTCAACCTGGCGCTCCGCGAGGAGATGCGGCGGGACCCGCGCGTCTTCGTGATGGGCGAGGAGGTCGGCCTCTACGACGGCGCCTACAAGGTGACCCAGGGGCTGCTGAAGGAGTTCGGGGACAAGCGCATCATCGACACCCCGATCTGCGAATCGGGCTTCACCGGGGTGGGGGTCGGCTCCGCGATGCTGGGGCTGCGGCCGGTGGTCGAGATGATGACCTTCAATTTCTCGATCCTGGCTCTCGACCAGATCGTCAACTCCGCGGCCAAGATGTGCTACATGTCGGGCGGCCAGTACAACATTCCGCTCGTGATTCGTGGGCCGGGCGGGCCGGCGGCCCAGCTCGCCGCGCAGCATTCGCAATCGATGGAGACGTACTTCTACCACGTCCCCGGGCTGAAGGTGGTGCGGCCCTCGACGCCCGCCGACGCGAAGGGGCTCCTCAAGTCGGCCATCCGGGACGACAATCCCGTGATCTTCATCGAAGCCGAGACGTTGTACGCGGTGAAGGGCGAGGTGCCCGAGGACCCCGAGTTCCTGATCCCGCTGGGGCAGGCGGTGATCCGCCGCGAGGGCACCGACGTCACGGTGGTGGCCTACATGGGCATGATGTACCGCGCCCTCGAGGTGGCGGAGGAGCTGGCCAAGGACGGGATCTCGGTGGAGATCGTGGATCCGCGCACGCTCCGGCCGATGGACACCGAGACCATCATCGGGTCGGTCCGCAAGACGCATCGGGCCGTCGTGCTCGAGGCGGGCGCGGGCTTCGCGGGCATGGGCTCCGAGATCGCGGCCCAGATCACCGAGACCGCCTTCGACGATCTCGACGCGCCGGTGGTGCGGGTCACCGGCGAGAACGCCCCGATGCCCTACGCGAAGAACCTCGAGCTGCTCAAGACGCCGTCGAAGGCCAAGATCGCGGCGGCGATCCGCCAGGTCTGCAACGCATGATCACGAAGGTCCTGATGCCCAAGCTGTCCGACGCCATGGAGACCGGCAAGGTCATCAAGTGGCTCAAGAAGGAGGGGGACCCGGTCAAGGGCGGCGACGTGGTGGCCGAGATCGAGACCGACAAGGCCAACGTCGAGATCGAGGCCTTCGGCGCGGGCATCTTCCGCAAGATCGTGGTGGGAGAGGGGCAGCAGGTGCCGGTGGGGGAGCTGATCGCGGTCATCGCCGATCCCGCCGACGACATCTCGAGCGTCACCGCCGCGCCCACCAAGCCCGCCGCCGCGGCGCCGTCGGCTCCCGCCGCCGCCCCCGCGCCGGCGCCCCGGCCCGCGCCGGTCCCGCTGCCGGCCATGGAGAGCTATCAGTCCGTGCCGGCCACGACCGCGGTGGTGCCGATGGCCCCCGCGGCGGCTGCGGCCGCGCCCGCGGGCGGGCGCGTCAAGGCGTCGCCGCTCGCCCGCAAGATCGCGGGGCAGACCGGGGTGGACCTGCGCGTCATCCAGGGCACCGGCCCGGGCGGCCGCATCATCCGCCG